>JAFPUF010000053.1 GCA_017395545.1 Treponema sp.
AGGAGCGCAGCGACTGAGACGGATACCTTATAACCGAGCACCTTGCGAAAAGACCTGCCTTTTGCGGAAGCGGACACATTTTTTGTTGTCTGTTGATGAAACTCGACATTTGACCTAATTAGTCAACTGACAGCCCTGCCGCTATCCTGAACCCGAAAGTGTAGTAAGAATAGCAGGGCTGGTATCTTGAACCATAGTGATGAGCAGAAAATGAGATTTCGCAGAGTTCAGGAGGATTGGCGTAACAGCCGCCTTTTTTTATCCGGAAGTGAACGGAATCTTCTTTGAGCCTGTCCTCACACCATTCCCATAAATTTCCGCACATATCATAAAGTCCGTAAGCGTTCGGCTTTTTCTGCGCGACCTCATGAGAAGTGTATTCGCTGTTTTTTATGTACCAGGCAACTTCAGAAAGTTCCTCACTGCCGGCAAATTTATAATCTTCCCCGCCAGATGCCGCTTTCTCCCATTCTTTCACAGACGGCAGTCTGAATCCGTCCGCCTTTTTGTTGACAGTAATTTCTCCGGTTATTGAAGAGCCTCCGTGAGGTGAGTAATCCCAGTCTTCAAAATTTGTACTTCCGTTCACAGAATAGACAGGTTCTTTCCCAAGAAGAACACTTAGTTTGTTACAGAAACAAATGCAGTCATACCAGTTTACAGTGTCAACAGGCATTTTTTCGCCAGTGAAATAGCTCGGATTTTCTTCCATTACGGCCTCGTACAGTTCCTGACTAACTTCGGTCGTACTGATTGAAAAGTTTCCGCCCGGGATTTCGTTCATCTGAAACGAGATTCCATTTTCCAGGGTATATGTTGCTGCAAGAATTACGAGAGGCTCTTTTTTCTGAGCAAAAGAAAGAAATGCAAGAAATGTAAGAATCAGGGCGAAAGAAATTCTTTTCATGGAAGTATTATAACATAAAATGACTTAATGAGAAACAAGCCTGATGCGCTGTTCTTTCAGTATTCTTCCATACCCTAATATTATACCATGAAACATGTCCGTTAAAAACAAAAAAAATCCGAGTTCCCGAAGGAACACGGACTTTTTATAATCTGCATTTCTGCCTAAACTGTCTTTTTTATGTTGTCAAGAATTGCATTGACGAATTTGTATGAATCGTCGGGACCGTAATTTTTGGCGATGTCGATTGCCTCGTCGATTACGATTGAAGGGTCAACATCTTTCGTGAACATAAGGCAGTAAACGCTCATCCGGAGAATCGCGATTGTAACTTTGTTCACCCTTGAAAAATCCCAGTTTTTGAGGTGTGCCTTTATAGTCTCGTCGATTTTTTCGATATTCTCGATTGTACCGGCGATAAGCATTCGTGAGAAAGCACCTTCTTCCTCATCAATCTTCAGGCCCTCATATTTTGAGTTTTTTCAAAAAATTCTTCAGAATCTTCAGAATTCTCATTTTCAATCTCTTCATTAGGCTCAATCACATCAATGTTTGAGCCAGTCCAGTCGAGTTTGAGAACATCTGCTTCGGTCATTCCGCCGACATCCCAGGAATAAAGCCCCTGGAAGGCGACAATTCTTGATTTTCTTCTTGACATATTATTTCCAGTCGAGTAATTTCTTGAGTTTTTCTTCTTTCTGCTTGTACTCAAAGTTGCTCGGAGTACGCAGGCTCTTTGTTATTTCCTGAACGGCAGCAAGAAGAGCTGAACTCTGTTTCTGATTTGTAAGGTTCTGCTTGATGTAGTCGTAGACAGTCACGGTTGTTTCCGGCTGAACAAGGTCAGAAATTGAAAGCATTTTTGCATTGTATTTCTGGCGTACCGAGTAGAACTGGAAGTCTGTATCTGTTTCTGTGAGAGAAGAAAGATAGTTTACGTCGCGGGTGAAAAGTTCGAGCAGGTCGTTGTAAGAGACTCCGAGCTGCTGTGCGTGCTGAGCCGTTTTCTGAATGAACAAATCGCCGCCCTGATAATCCTTTCCGCTGTCAGCCTTGATTTTGTCGAGAGAAAGAGACTTGTCTTTTACGCCCTTGAGCATTGCCTCAGCCTTGATTTTTGCGCCTTCCTTGTTGTTTCCTTTTGGAACGACGACAAGGAAAAGTTTGAGCATGTCGTTCTGAACGAAAGAAGCTTTATTGAGGTCGTAGAATTTACGGATTTCTTCGTCAGTAGCTGCGATTTTCTGAAGTTCGCCCTGTTTCTGCTGCATGACATACTGCTGTGCGATAAGCTGGTTTTTGAGGTATGCCTTGTAGTCAGTGACATTGAGTCCGACCTGAGCCTTCATGAAGTCATCGAGACTCTGACCGGTCTGTTTTTTGACGATTTCGGCAAATTCAGCCTCTGTGACCTGTTTTCCGACCTGCATGCTGATATTCTGCAGGAAGTACTGGTTGACCTGAGTGTCGGTGATGTTCATTCCGGCCTTCTGGGCAGCCTGAACGACAAGTTTTTCGTCAATCATAGCGTCGAGGATTTCTTTTTTCTGATCGACAGTGAAAGACGGAGCATTGTTCTGCTTCTGATAGGTTTCAACCCGGTTTTTAAGCTGTTTGAGTGTAATTGTCTCAGTTTTGTTGAGTCTTACGACAGCGAGCGGCTGCATGTCCGACTGAGCGGAAGCGCCGAAAGCCAGTGAAAGTGCAAGTGTTGCAGCAAGAATTATTTTTTTCATACAATTTTTCCTTTAGTACTAAGAACAATCTTATATGTCCGAAGTTACAAAAGACAATACTGTCCGTAATTTTTTAAGATGAATGATATTATCATAAAAGAAAAAAAAATGGAACAAGGTACGGGGACATTGTTCCATTTTTAGACCACGGATTAATCCGAGTTAAAATCATCTCCGGGATGAGTGAAACCAAGCGGCAGGCCGAGTTTTGCACCGGCAGAAAGTTTGTCAAGAAGTTTTTATTTTCCAGGAAATCACTTATTTTTTTTGCGTCAAGCCTTAACCGGCACTTCCCTTATAGCTCTTTCCAGATTCTCCGATAATAAAGTATGTCTTTTTTTAAAAAGATTTTTTTCGCTTTTCTCGCATTTTTCAGTTTTCAATTCTCAGTATATGCATGGGAAAAAGTCCCGGTCGTGATTGAATTCAAGGCTGGCGGAGAACTTCATACTTTTTTCTATTGTTTCGACAGTCTTGAAGAAGGGAAAAAACTGGCGGAAGAGAACTTCGGCGTAAAGAATTTTGACAGGCTCGCAAACGGAAGCCGTGAAAAAATAATGCCAGTCCCCCTTGGAACCAATGTCGGGCTGTACGACTGGGCAATTTTCTGTTACGGAGACGAATTCTGGCTCTTTGAAGTGCGGAACGGATACCTTTACGGCCGCGGAAGACTTTTGTAAGTTAAATTCCAGGCTGAAATTCTTAAAGAATTCCTGTCTGCCGGCATATAAAAATTATCACGAAAAGCGTGAATGCGCTTGCAAGCGTTGTCCAGACCACCAGCTGCCCGGCAAGTTCCGAATCACTGCCCATTTCTGCTGTCATCGGGACTGTCGATACTGCGAGCGGAGTACCGTAAAGAGCAATTAAAGCCGGAAATTCAAGTGAAGAAAAACCAATTTTATAAGCTGCCGTCAGACAAACCAGCGGACAGAGTACCGTGCGTGCAAGGACGCCTGCGATAATCTTGTATTTGAGGCGCGAAACTGCGCTGAATTTGAAATTTCCGCCGAGGGCAATCAGTGCTATCGGACTCGCGCTTACAGCCAGCATCGAAACAGTCTTGTAAACAAAAGGAAGGTTCTGCTTTATCGTAAAGATTTTTGTTCCGTTTTCGTTTTCGGGGATAAAATGCCTTATGACGAGAAAAACAATTCCCGTGAGAACGCCGAGAATCAGCGGATTCGTAAAGATTTTTCTGATGATTGAGATGACACTCACCTTTTTGCCGTTCTCGCTCACAAAAAGCGACAGGGCTATAATCGCAAGCACATTAAACAGCGGAATTGAGACCGAAGACAGTATCGAAGCGAGCGCCACAGGTCTTGAATCTCCTGAAGAAATCGACATTGCAAGCGAAATTCCGATGATAGCGTAGTTTGAACGGTAAGCCGCCTGAATCATGACTCCTTTCTGCCGGTCATCTGAAACCGAAATTCTTATGACCAGAACAGCAAGGATAAAGAAAACAAGAATTGAGACTATGGCAAAAATACAAATCTTCCAGTAATGCGCGACTTCAGAAAGATTCTCAACATTGTAGACATTGAAAAAAAGCAGGCTGGGCAGACAGCAGCGGAAGCAGAGTTTATTTAAAAGGGGAAAAAAATTCTCGTCAAAAAGATGTATGGATTTCAGAAAATAGCCGGTGGCAATCACAAGGACAATAGGCATGACGGCATTAAGCGTAAAAAAAAGATTTGAAAACATACCGGAGATTATACCCCCGATTCTCCAAAGATAGAAGTATGTCACTTGAAAAGGAAAAAGATTTTATGATATAATTCAGAATCTGACTGCCAGAACAGTCAGAGATGCCAGGATGGTGGAATAGGTAGACACAAGGGACTTAAAATCCCTCGACAGCTAATACCGTCGTGCCGGTTCGATTCCGGTTCCTGGCATTTTTTTATTTTTATGCAGCAGAATTACAAAAAGCCGCTAGGACGAAGCATCTCTATCGGGTGTATTGCTTTTATAGCCCTTCTCTGCCTGGTTCTCAGTTATGCAAACCAGGCAATCTATAAAGTGGGGCTTCACAGGCGATACGAAGCGCATATCAAAGACATCATCACATTCACTAAAAACCAGATTGACACTGACGATCTTGCCCGCTGCATCGACACAAAAGAAAAATCCCCGAAATACCACGAACTTCAGAATTTCATCGACACTTTCAAAAACAACGCTGACATTCACTATCTTTACATAATCCGTCCGCTAAACAAAAATCCTTCTGACAACGTAATGGACATCATCGCCGCGATGAGCACCTGGGAAAAAGAAAACATGCCCGAAATGGCAGTGACGCTTTGCGGTCTTACAGGTGAAGGCTATTCGGTAGAGTCTGTCTCAAAATACCTGAAGGCCGCCGAATCCCGGGAAATCACCTTTTTTTCATCAGAATGGGTAAAGGACGACACCACTTACACCGACTACACGGGAGCCCTACCGATTTTCACTTCTTCCGGAGAATATATCGGACTTCTCTGCGTTGACATCGATATAACCGAAATAAACAAAGTTGTCCTTGCTTCTACCCTTACAGATCTTACGATTATTTTCACACTTGGTCTTATCTTCACAATTCTTTTCATAATCTGGGCCAGTTACAACATTGCAAATCCAATCAAAAAACTGGAGAACAAAGTCACGGAGTTCGCCTATCATCACAAAGGGAAAGAAAACATTGATTCTCTTGTAATCGAAGCCCCGGACATTCACACGAACAACGAAGTAGAATCCCTTGCGAACGCAGTTGTCAAAATGTCAGAAGACATGCGCATTTACATTGAGAATGTAATCAAAGCCGAAAACAAGGCAAAGGAACTTAGCAAGCTCGCAAACAAAGATGCGCTCACAAAAGTCGGAAATAAAACTGCCTACGTTCATTATGCCGAAGGTCTCGATAAAGAAATAAGCAAAGGAAATGCAGAATTCGCCCTGGTCATGATAGACCTGAACCATCTCAAAAAAATCAACGACACCCACGGGCACGAGCACGGAAACGAATACATTCAGAAATCCTGCAGCATCATCTGCCATATTTTCTCGCATTCCCCGGTATTCCGGATTGGCGGTGACGAGTTCATCGTAATTCTAAGGGACGAGGAATTTGCTCTCCGGAGAACTCTGATGAACGAAGCGCAGGAAATATTCAGAATCACAAGTTCAAACGAAAAGCTTGAGCCATGGCAGAGACTTTCTGCAGCCCTCGGAATGACGGAATTCCGTCCCGAAGAAGACAGCAGCATAAACGATGTCTTCAACCGCGCAGACAGCATTATGTACGCAAACAAAACCGCAATGAAAGCCGGAAGAAAATATTAAAAAATAA
>JAFPUF010000054.1 GCA_017395545.1 Treponema sp.
CCTCGTCGTAAATCCATTTCAGGTGAACGCCTCCGCCCGAAAATACTACGTCATTCGGTAACGGGATTCCGAATCTCTCGCAATGCGCTTTGACGAGTTCCTCCCACTCTTCAGGGCTGGGATTTTCCGTAATCTCCGGCCTGTATTCAACAAGAATCTTATAATCTAAATCTACAAAACTCACGTTAATTGCGGCTAAATTATTTACTGTCCTGTCGTTACGGCTGAAAAATTCTCCCTGTGAGACGTAAAAATCACATGAAGTAAATTCAGGTCTGTAAACAAGTTTCGATAAATATTGACGAAGCTCAAATGCCTGCGCCCAACGGTTATTCCATTTCCGATTCTCGTCGATAAATCCGAAGCATACCCAGTTGTTGCTTGACGGGTGAATTCTTAGCACGTCCGCAAGCCAGTCTTTGACAAGTTCAGGATTATCACGGCTAAACATCTCCCACTTCTGTTGCGTAACTTCGTCTAACACTTCGGAAATTTCACCGCAACTCGTTTCGGGCATTCCAAGTATGCGCTGAATATCTCTGTATGATTCAACCGTTTCGCCTTTGTGAATTTCCCGGATTATTCGGTCGTTTGACTTCAGCGTTTTTCGCGTGTCCTTCGAGCCGGGTACTGCAAACATCACCGTAACGCATAACTTCGTCGGATCAGCCCCTAAATCCCAGAATTTTTTATACAGTTCCCTCTGGATTGCTTCCCAGTCTTTATTAAATTTCGCGTTATACGGGTCATGGTCGTACAGTTTCTTCGTCATTCTGTCGTTCCAGTACCATTTGATTTCAAGCCCGTCGGGAGTCGAAGTCATCGCAGGTTCTGGAAGTCCAAGCTCACGACAGCGCAACAATATGAGTGCCTTCCCCTGTTCAGGCGTAGGCGTAAATTTCAATAACGATTTCGCCCACTTAATAATCAGGAAATTACAGTTGATTGAGGCCACGTTACCCTTGCGTCTAAACCTTGAATAATAAATTGCCGCTGAAATCCAACTGTCCGACTCTCCGTCAAATCTCGGCAGTATTTTCCTGCCGTTTATTTCAAGCCATTTATAATTTTTCTTCGTTCTTCCTGCCGTTCGATACTGATAATATCTGTAAGTTTCGCCAGTGCAAAATTCATCTCTTAATGCGTCAGCTACAGTATCTGCCCATGACTTTGCCCTTTCTGTTACTTCCGGCTCTGCTGAAAATTCAACGGGCTGATTCTTCGTTCGCTTTCTTGAACGCTGATTCTTACGGGCTAATTTCTCGCACTCTTCTGTTATCTTGCGGTATTCTGAGATCTCGGAGACATTCAAGGACAATTTCATCGCAAATTCATTCGGCGATGAATAAAATTCCTCATTGCTATAAATCGTTATGACCTTTTCGCTCAGGTCAAAGCCTACGTAACCGCTGTTCCTGAAGCCCGACACATAAAGCATTGTCGTCGCGTCCGAGCAAACTGTCGCATTTGCGCCTAACTCGGCGAAATAATCATGCAACGTCCTCTGAACGAATCTCCATAACGGGACTTCGTTCCCTGAAAATCCTTCGACTAAATTCCATTTGACATAGTACCCGTTTGGCGTGTATTGAATTTCATTCGGTGCTGGGATTCCATATTGATGGCAATGCTCCAGAAGTGCCTCTCTCGCATCTTCTGTTATACTGTAATAAAAGTTTTCGTTCTCCCTTATTAACAGGAAGAAGGTCTTAATACTTGAAATGTTTTGTTCGGTCAGTTCCGGCTCGGTGTATTCGGCCAATGATATACGGCAGTCTGAAAGACAATATCCACTGCCTTCCGCATTCTCTCTCAGGTATTCTATTCTTGCTGGGAGTTCTGCGTCGGCTTTATGCCATTCGTGTTCGTCTTCTTCAAAATCTTTTTCCTCGTATGTCTCTCTATCAAATTCCCACCATAAAGCATGGTAAACAACGGAAACTAATCCGCATTTCCCGGAGGCGTTTTCAGACTGATGATTTTCAGGCACATTTACAGACAAAAATTCTTCCTGTCCTTCCTGTTCTTGTGTATGCGATTTTTTTTCTTCAATTATCATCAGCCCTTCACCTCCATTCCGCTCAAATTTTTTCTCGTTCGGTCTGATTATTCGTTGAAAATAATTAGTTAAAAAATTTATTTATTTTCCACTTGTCCCCTTCCGGCCGCTTTGTGTTAAAATAGAAACGTCTAAAATACAATTCGAGCTTTTCAAAACAAAACTCGAAGTGCTTTGTAGAGCGTTCCCAGTCTTGGCCTACGAAACCTTCTGGGGACGTTTTCACATTTTATGTCATGATTTTTTCCGTCCTATTTTTAGAGATTCTGCCTCTGGCTTTTGCGTATTTCTTGGGGGCTTCTGTGTCCGAACTTGGGTTCAATAAATCTTCTTCCGACACTCCAAGAATTTCTGC
>JAFPUF010000055.1 GCA_017395545.1 Treponema sp.
AAAGGCCGGATACGAGAACAAGGTTTTCTATGTCTGGTTCAACGCACCAATCGGATACATGTCAATCACAAAACAGCTTGCAGACGAGATGAAAGCGGCTGGTAAGGAGACTTTCGACTGGAAAAAATGGTGGCTTCCTTCTGAATCAAGCGAAAAGTTCGACGAGAAAGTTGACTTGTTCCAGTTCATCGGAAAGGACAACATTCCTTTCCACACTGTAGTTTTCCCATGTTCAGAAATCGGAACAGGAAAAGACTACACAAAACTCTATCACATGTCTTCAACTGAATTTCTTAACTACGAGGACGGTAAATTCTCTAAGTCAAAGGGAGTCGGTGTATTCGGAAGCGATGCAAAAGAAAGCGGAATCCCTGCCGACGCATGGAGATTCTACATCTACTACAACCGCCCGGAAAATCAGGACTACCAGTTCACATGGAAGGACTTCCAGGAAAAATACAACAAGGAACTTATCGGAAACTTGGGCAACCTGGTAAACCGCACTCTCTTGTTCATCAATAAAAACTACGGCGGAAAGATTCCGACAGGCAAAAAAGATGAGGCTCTCTGGGCACAGGTTTTGGAGCATGAAAAAAAGGCCACTGAATATCTTGAATGGGCTGAGCTTAAGGACGCATTCCACGAGATTTTTGCAATTTCTGACATCTGTAACAAGGCATTCCAGGCAGCAGAGCCATGGAAGGCAATCAAGGAAAACAAGGAAGTCAGCGACAACATTCTCTACAACCTGGCTTATGTAATCAAAGACCTGATGATTATGATTCAGCCTTATTTGCCCCAGTATTCTCAGATTGTCGCAGGCTATCTGGGCCACACAATCTATGACGCTCACTACGGCTCTCCTGCAAAAGAGGGTAGCCTTACATGGAGCGACTTGGGTAAAATGGAAGGACTGGAAGAGGTCAAAGAGACCGCCGTTTACTTCACTCCCATTGACAACAAGACAGTAGATGCATTCCGTGCAAAGTTTGCGGGTAAACCCGCAGGAAAACAGGGAGCTGGTACAGAAGAAAAATCTAAGTCTCAGCAGAAAAAAGAAAAGAAAGCAGAACCAAAAGAAGAAAAGCCGGCTCTCACACCGGAAGAGCAGATTGCCTTCTTCAACGCAAACATCGAGCTTAAAGTCGCAAAAATCGTTGACATTAAGCCGAACCCTGACGGCGACAAGCTTTACATTGAGACAATGGACGACGGAAGTGGAAAGCCGCGAACAATTCAGTCGGGGCTTCGAAAATATCTTACGGAGGCAGACCTTCTCGGAAAACATGTGGTAATTGCCTCAAACCTCGCTCCACGAAAGATGCGGGGAGTCGAAAGCTACGGTATGCTTTTGGCAGGAGACTACAAGGATGCAGACGGAAAAGAGTGCGTTGAGGTTCTTGACGCTTCCTGGGCTGCTCCCGGCACAAAAGTCGTTCTTGAGGGAAGCGATGTTAACGCTGTCAAAAAGGCTGAGATTTCTGGCGATGAGTTCTTCTCTGTTTCAATCGAGGCTAAGGACGGAGTTGTTCAGATTGCAGGCAAAAAATTGCTTGCAGACGGCAAGGAAATCAAAACGACCAAGGCAGTCAATGGCCAGATTGGCTGATGTAAAATGCCACACGGATTCGATTTTGCTACGCAAAATCAGGAAATTTTAATGTTGTGATTACCAGCGAATCCCGCTTCTGTGAGTTTTCTCATGGGGGGCGGGATTTTTTTTGATTCTAGAAAATTACTGTTTTCGTGTTTTAAATAGATTTTAACTATATAATTCGAGAAATTTATGCTAAAATTACTACAATTTATTCTCAATTGACCCGCTGCGTTAGAAACATGCCTAATTCCATTGATTTTTATCTTTCAAAAGGTTTTGACTCAAAAATGGCAAAATATTTTGCTTCTGGCCGGAAGAAAATTATTGCCGTAAAACCGAATGAAGATTTTACATTGCTGCTCACTTTTGACAACTCGGAAAAACGACTTTTTGATATGAAGCCGTATCTCAAGAAAAACACGATTTTTGAACAATTCTTGAATTATGCGGATTTCAAGCGAGTTTATATCGATGACTCAA
>JAFPUF010000056.1 GCA_017395545.1 Treponema sp.
ATCATCTTCTTCCCAGGATTCCAATTCATTTTCATTTACAATGAATTGCCCCAACTTTCCGACTGACTTATTTCTTGCATATACGAGTGTGTATTCATGAGTACCTGCAAATCCATATTCATCTTGATTGCCTTTTAAATTCATAACGGTCGGAAGATTCGCAACAAAATTTTCATCGCCAAATATTTCATTGCAAACCATTCGTAAATCAGCCAGTTCGTTATCGTCAATGGATATAAAAATGAATCCATCATCTTTTAACAATAATTTTGCAATTTCTAATCTCTTTGAAATGAAACTGCACCACTTTGAATGACGAAATGAATCGGCGGAATCTACAAAATCATCGTCGTAGATAAAATCCTTGTTTCCCGTGTTGTACGGTGGATCAATATAAATCACATCGATTTTACCCTTGTGAGTTTTTTCCAAAAGCTGGAGGCTCGCAAGGTTGTCACCTTCAAGCAAAAAGTTCATTTCACCGCCGTTGCCAACGAACAAATCCTTTTCTTCCGTCAGAACAGGCAGATGTTCTTCAAGCGTTTCATCAATTTTTTCACGATGTTCTTCAAAAACAAGCCCGTATTTCTGACCATTGATTTGCGTTGTCAGTTCGTTCAGATAGCCCATGAGTTTCTGTGCATTTTCATCGTATAGATTGTTTTTCAGGTATTTTCGAATTTCTTCTATTTTATAAATCAAGTCTTCTCGTTTTTGTTTAGATATATTTGTGGACATGGTGAGTTTTTCCTTGTAAAAACAATAAAAATAATAAAATTACTTATTTTAACTGTAATATCGACATTTTTACAGTTTTCATTTAATAAAACATGGTTAAATTCTTGCTTAAAATAGGAATTGTGATAGATTTTCAGGAAGAATTTATAAACAATTTAAAGTTTTACAGAAAACAAAAAACAGTATCTCAGGAAAAACTTGCAGAAGCCTGTGACTGTGCTACTGGCACGATTGGTTGCATAGAATGTGGGAAAGCACTTCCATCTTTTGAAATGATTGTAAATATCGCCGCAGCTTTAGATATAAATCCCGCCGACCTCTTTTTGCGCAATGCTTCAACAACCGTCTCAAACACAAAAAATCTCCTCAGAACAGAACTTATCCCGCAGATTGAGGAATTTGTAGAAAGAAGATTGTAGAGGAAAATTTGACGAGTAAGTCTAAAATGAGTGCGTAAACCAACACAGAAAAAGGAGCGGATTTAAGGTGTAAACAGCCGATAAAAAACAAGGCGGTTAACACATGGCAAAGAAACGACAGTCGTTCAGCAAGGATTTCAAGGCAAAAGTTGCGTAAATTTTTTACTACAATAATTCGCAGAAATCTGTTAAAATAATGGCATGGACGAAAAATTCAGCGGTTACAAAAATCTTGTGGAGCAGATTAAAGCCGAAGCGGCAAAACGGATTATCGGACAGGAGCAGGTCATCGAAGGAATTCTTACTGCTCTTGTTTGCGGCGGTCACATTCTTCTTGAAGGAGTCCCGGGGCTTGCAAAAACCCTTGCTGTCAAAACATTCGCGGAACTTTCAGGTCTTGATTTCAAGCGCATTCAGTTTACGCCGGATCTGCTTCCCGCCGATGTCAGCGGAACTTTGATTTATGAGCAGAATTCTGGAATTTTCTCCGTGCGGAAAGGCCCGGTCTTTACGAACGTTGTCCTTGCAGACGAAATCAACCGTTCGCCCGCAAAAGTCCAGTCAGCACTTCTTGAAGCCATGGCAGAACGCCAGGTGACGATTGGCGAAGAAACGCACCCTCTCCCGAAACCTTTCATCGTTCTTGCAACTCAGAATCCGATTGAGCAGGAAGGAACTTACAATCTTCCCGAAGCCGAACTCGACCGTTTTCTTCTCAAAATTCTCGTTCCTTATCCGACACCTGCAGAAGAAGCAGCCATCGTAAAAACAGCAGGAAAAGCCGGCGAAGTTCAGGTCTCAAAGATTCTTTCAAAAGAAAAACTTTCCGAAATGCAGGCTCTTCTTTCCGAAGTAAGCTGCGACGAAAAACTGATTGAATACATCGTCTCTCTGGTTTCTGCAACCCGTCCGGTTTCCCAGAAAAAACAGGCTCCGAACATTGCAGTACGGACCGCTCAAAAAAAAGACGACATCTCGCGCTACATTTCTTTCGGTGCCTCCCCAAGGGCAGGAATCGCTCTTCTTCAGGCTGCAAAGGCACACGCACTTTTTGCAGGACGCTCCTTCGTTCTCCCCGAAGACATCAAGGAGTCCGCACCTTCTGTTCTCCGGCACAGAATCGTACTTTCGTATGAAGCTGCAGCCGACGACGTTTCAAGTGATGAGCTTATTCAGAAAATTCTGGACTTTATGCCTTTGCCATGATAAACGCTGACCGACTCGCCAAAAAAGCATCCAGGCTCCGACTCAGCGCAATCACGCTTGCCGAAAACATGCGCAGCGGAAGTTTCAAGTCTCTTTACCGCGGTCAGGGCATCGAATTCAGCGGAGTACGCGAATACCTGCCTTTTGACAATGTACGCTCAATCGACTGGAATGTCACGGCCCGCATGGGAAAAGCTTTCATAAAACAATACGAAGAGGACAGGGAACTTTCAGTCTTTCTGATTCTGGACTGTTCCCGCTCAATGGAAGGCGTTTTCTCCTCAAAAACAAAACTTTCACAGGCTCAGGAATCAGCCGCCCTTCTTCTTCTGGCCTCTCTTCACAATTCCGGGGCAACCGGCGCAGTCTTTTTTGACGGTAAAATTCAGTTATCTCTGGCTCCAAAATCCGGAAAAGAAAATGCGATGACACTTCTCTCAAAACTCGACAAAATCGATTCTCCCGATACAGAAAGGACAAACGGCTCAGCGCTTCCAAACGCAATTCAGGGAGCAGAAAAACTTCTCAAAAAACGCTCGCTTGTCTTTATTCTTTCGGATTTCCGCACGACAGACTGGGAAAAGCCCTTTGCGCGTCTTGCCCAGAAAAACGATGTCATCGCAATAAAAATCACTTCACCGGAAGACGAAAAACTTCCAGAAACAGGAACCCTTCCCCTTGTGGACCCGGAAACAAAGAAAAACGGTATTTTTCCGGCTCTCTCCAAAAGATTTCAGACGGAATGGCGTGAAGCAGAGCGAAACAGGCGGGAATATTTCAAGAATTTCTGTACAAAGCACGGCTCTTATCCGCTTCTTCTTTCAACAGATGAAGATGCCGCTCAGGTTTTATCGCGCTTTTTCAAACAGAAGTCCAGGTGACGCACGATGAAAAGATTTTTTTCTGCCGTTCTTCTGATATTCATTTTTTTCTCACTGCCACTTGCTGCCGAAAACCTTCAAATCGTAATGCCGAAAATTATTTACACGGGCGATACCATAGAAATAAGGTATATTTTTAAGACTCCTGAATTTCTTTTTACTGACGAGAACAAGCTGAAGCCCGGCGAAATCTTTCACCTCAAAAAAGATTCTGACTTTCTGAAATTCTATGAAGATGATTTTGCGGTCACGGACGGATTTTTGCAGATACTCGGAAGCGACTGCACCCTAACGCTTTCGGTAATTTCCTGGAAGCCGGGCTATCTTGAGCTTCCCCGGTTCAGTCTTGGAACCTTTTTAGAGAACTGCTGGTTCGACTCCGCTCAGCAACAGTCCGCACAACTTCCCGCTTTCAGCGCCCAGTCTGCAAGAAGATTTTTTATCGAAATCTCGCCTGTTGAGGTAAAGTCTCTGGCGGCAAAAACCGGTAAAAAGGATTTTCTTCCAGCCCAGAGCCCGCTCGTTCTTCCAGGAACCACAGCCCTTCTTGTGACTCTCGGAATTCTTGCGTTCATTCTGTTCGCAGCTCTTGTTTTCATTCTCCTTCATATTCCTGAAGTCTCCCGTTTTGTCACGAATCTTCTCTATCTTTATTCGCTCAAAAAAAACACACGGAAAACAATAAAAAAACTTTTTCTCCTCCTCAAAAACTCTCAGAATATTCCGGAAGACAAAAATTTTGCCGGACCCCTGGAACATATTCTCCGTGAATTCCTGACAGCGCGCTTCCAGAAAGATTTTTCATCCGTTACGACAGAAAGAATTTACGGAATTTTAGAAGATACATGCGGCGGAGGATTTTCTGCACATCAGGGAGAGACCGTAGAAAACCTTGTCTCGATTTTCTCCCGTCTCGATTTTATAAGGTTCGCCCCAAACGCAGAATTTACCGGTGGAGAGCGGGAAAAGCTCACAGAAACTGCAATTCTGACAGTCGAAGCTTTTGAAAAGGAGGAAGAATAAAAAATGTTACACTTTGAACACCCGGCAGCATTTATCTTTCTTCTCCTGATTCCGCTTTATTTTGTTTTACGCAGGCTTGGAATCATTTCGCACTTTTCATTTCAGCTTACTCTTTCTGACTGGAACGGCAGGACTTTTGAATATCAGGACGGCTTACGAAAATTTCTCTCGCTCCTGGCGAAATTCCTTTTTCTCCTTTGCTTCGTCTTTCTTACGGTTTCTCTTTCAAATCCGGTAATCCGCCACCAGGAAAAAGTCTACACATCCCGTGGAAGTGATATTCTTTTTGTTCTCGACACAAGTCCTTCAATGGAAGCGCGCGATATCACGCTTGTGAGCGGGACAGTAACCCGCCTTGAAGCGGCAAAAACCGGCATTAAAACGCTGATTGCTTCAGATACTGGTTCCAGTTTTGGTCTTGTGGCAATGGCAAGCGAGGCGGCCTGCATAGTTCCGCCGACAGGCGACAGGGAAACTTTCTTAAAACGTCTTTCTGCCCTTGAGACTGGAGAATTCGGTGAAGGCTCTGCGATTGGAATCGGACTTGCAACGGCAGTTTATCACCTTTCTGGAAGTTCCGCCCCCAAAAAGTGCATCGTGCTGATTACAGACGGCGAAAACAATGCCGGACAGGTTCACCCTGAGACGGCGGCAAATCTCGCCCTTGAAAACGGAATCACGATTTACACTTTCGGAATCGGCACAAAAGGAAGCGTTCCGATCGAGTATACCGACAAAAAGACCGGGAAAATCCGATCCGGTTTTTACGAATCAGAATTCGACTCAGCCCCCCTCGAAAGAATCGCAGAAATTACGGGCGGCTCATACTTTGGAATTGAGTCCACATCTGCCCTTTCAGTCTCCCTTTCCTCAATCTCACAAAAAGAAGATAGCGTCCAGACCTTTTACTACCGTTCAAACGACACTGAGTGTTACGAAATCTTTTTGAATCTTGCAGTTTTCTTCTTTGCGCTGGTCTTTCTGATTAAGAGATTCTTTCTTTCGGAGATTCTATGACAGATTTTTCCTCATTTTCAATTGCAAAACCACATATTCTCATTCTGATAACCGCAGTTTTGCCTGCAGTTCTCTTTGTCCTGCTCAGATTAAAAAAACTTCTTTCGCACACATCATGCTCCGGAAGTGACTTGAGAGCTCTCAGAGCCTCGTTTTTCTTGCGCACGATTCTCCGAGCTTTTGCCTGGATTTTTATGATTCTCGCACTTTCTGACATCTCATTCGGCTCAGAAAAAGTTCCTGTCACAAAATCCACAAGCAACGTCAGTCTTGTCTTCGACATTTCATATTCCATGCTGGCAAAAGATGCCGGAAAAAACATTACAAGGCTGGATGCCGTAAAAATCTACGCATCCTCCCTGGTTGAAAACCTCCCGTCATCCTCATTTTCAGTCATACTCGCAAAAGGAAGCGGATTTACGGCAGTTCCTGATACCGAAGACAGAAGCGTAGTTCTGAATCTCATCGAAAACCTTTCCCCGCACCTTATGACAAAAGCAGGCTCATCTCTCGCAAAAGGAATTGAAGCAGCCCTGGAAGGAATTCCTCATAATTCGCCGAAATCACAGCACATTGTTTTATTCACCGACGGAGATGAAACCGACAATCAGCTCGAGAAATCCCTCGAAAATGCCGTAAAATCCGGGGTCCCCGTCACAATTCTTGGCTTTGGAGACGAAAAAGAAACTGAAATCACCGCCGGCGACGGAAAAACAAAAGTAAAGACTGCCCTCCGCGCCCAGAAACTCAGGGAAATCTGCGAAAACGTGAATAAATCCGCATTTTTTTCAAATATTTCTGTCTCATACAGCGACGCAAAAACTCCTTCTTCTGCCAGAAAAATCATCCGCTCCGTAGAAAAATCCGCGGGAAAGGAAAACACTGTCTCATACGAAAACAGGAATGTCCGCCGCCACGGACTTTTTATCCTCCTCTCGCTTTTGTGTCTTATACTGTCAGCCACAGAACGGAATTCTCTCTCTTCTTCGGCCGTCTCCCGCCTGCTTCCCGTTTTTCTGATTCCCTGTTCCGTTTTTCTCACAAACTGTTCTTCTGAAAAAAAACAGATTCTTGAAGGTGCCTGGGCTCACTACGAAGGAAAATACACGGAAGCGACCGCAGACTTTCTGAATGTTCTGAACCGTTGTGAAGACGGCGAGCTTGCGCAAAGCTATGCGGTTTTTGACCTTGCTTCGACTTACATTTCCCTCGGAGAGACAGATTCTGCGCTTGACCGGCTTTTATCGCTCAATCCCGACGACCAGAATCTTCCGGCTGATTTGAGGAGCGCAATTTTTTACAATACAGGCGTCATTTTTTCACAGCGGAAGGATTACAAAAATGCAGCCGCAAATTTCAAAAAGGCTGTTCTTTCCGACTCCAGAAATCTCAGCGCAAAAATAAACCTCGAGCTGTGCGAGCGCCAGATAATTCAGAAACAGACTAAAGCAGCAGAATCGGCCATGACAGGCGTAAACGAAGAAAAAAAAGCCGGCTCATCAATGGAAAGCGAGATTTTCAACCTGATACGCGAGAATGAAGGCAAAAAATGGCAGAATATGAGCGACGGCTCCGAAAAAGACGATAATGTTCTGGATTATTAAGGTGATTTTTTTGTGCCTTACTCTCCGCAGTGGATTTTTTCTTTTTATTACTGTAAACTGTCTGATATGAAAGAACTTGAACTAAAATACGGATGCAATCCAAACCAGAAACCTGCAAAGGTTTATGTTGACGAAGGCGATCTTCCAATCGAAGTTTTGAACGGACGACCCGGATATATCAACCTGCTTGACGCCCTCAACGGCTGGCAGCTTGTAAAAGAACTCAAAGAAGCCACAGGCCTTCCTGCCGCAACAAGCTTTAAACATGTAAGCCCGGCCGGAGCCGCAATCGGAAAACCTCTTTCCGACACTCTAAAAGCCATTTATTTCACCGACGGAGTTGAGCTCACTCCTCTCGCTTCGGCTTATGCACGTGCCCGTGGTGCCGACCGTATGAGCAGTTTCGGCGACTTCATCTCCCTCAGCGACGAATGTGACGAGGCAACAGCCCTTCTCATCAAAAAAGAAGTCTCTGACGGAATCATCGCACCGGGATATTCTGCAAAAGCACTTGAAATCCTCAAGGCAAAAAAGAACGGAAATTACTGCGTAATCAAAATCAATCCTGACTATGTTCCGCCAGCAACCGAAGTAAAACAGGTTTTCGGCGTAAAATTCGAGCAGGGACACAACTTCCTCAAAATCGACGAAAGCTGTCTTTCAAACATCGTCACAAAAAACAAAGCCCTCAGCGAAGACGACAAGCACAACCTCATCATTGCGCTCATCACGCTCAAATACACGCAGTCAAATTCAGTCTGCTATGTAAAAGACGGTCAGGCAATCGGTATCGGAGCAGGCCAGCAGAGCCGCGTTCACTGTACACGCCTTGCAGGCCAGAAAGCCGACAACTGGTGGCTCAGGCAGTCACCGAAAGTACTCGGTCTTCAGTTCGTTGACGGAATCAAAAGAGCCGACCGCGACAACGCAATCGATGTCTACATCGGCGACGAATATGAGGATGTCCTTGCAGAAGGCAAATGGCAGACAATCTTCAAGGTAAAGCCTGAAGTTTTCACCCGCGAAGAAAAACGCGACTGGCTCAACAAAAACACGAATGTAGCAGTCGGAAGCGACGCCTTCTTCCCGTTCGGAGACAATATCGAGCGCGCAAGAAAGAGCGGAGTTACAGTAGTAGCTCAGCCGGGCGGAAGTGTCCGTGATGACCAGGTAATCGAAACCGCCGACAAATACAACATGGTAATGTGCTTCAACGGTATACGCCTGTTCCATCACTAATTTAAAAGCAAAACGCTAAAAGCGGATTCCAAACTGAATGCTTGGGGCGACTCTCATAAAGTGCCCCATGCGGAAAGTGTGGATTGTGGTGCGGCGTTTTTCAGAAGTAAATGCCGCATCATTATAGTCATTAATCTGAAAATCAAAGACTCCCGCGCTGAACAGCCTGAGTCTTCCAATCATCTTCATCGAAAGAGAAGTCCTCAGTTCAGGCACAATCATAAAGCCGTCAGAATTTTCAGAATCTGTTTCAAGCCACAGACATTTCGCGAAAACTTCAGTTTCCCACTTTATCTGCCTGTAAATGCTCTGCTGATTTCCCAGCCCGAAACTCACTTCTCCAGATTTAAAAATCTTAGTAAGTCCCTGTGCCGTCATTATAGAGCCGAAAAATGCCTGAGTTCCTATGTGAAGCCCGAATCCCATATTAAAGTCAGTGTTCATATAAAGTTCAGGAATAACGTTGAACTTGAGTTCAGGGCGAAGGTCTGCCGTTCTGACAATTTCCCGGCCTGCTTTCAGAGAGATTTTTTCAGGAAAAATGCCATTCTTTTCCAGAACCCGGCTTCCAAGCTTTGCTTCGTATACTTTTCCCCTGCGCGGAAAAATTTTCTTCGTTTCAGAAGATTTGTAAACGCCCGCAGAATTAAAGCGTTCTACAGTAATAGTTGCCGGGCTCGGAAAAATCGTTTCATCCGTAATCGCAATCCTGAAATCAAGGTTTGAAGGATAACCGATGATAACGCTCTTTTTCAGCGCCGGACACAGAATTAAAGGTAGTTTAATGTCAGAATAAATAATAGTTCCGTCAATTACACGAGCCATAATATTATTTTCAGTGTCAAAAACTACAACTTCTTCATACCCCTGCACCACTACCAGAGAATAATCAGAATCTGAATAAAGCTCGTTCTCTTCAAGGGCAAGCATATACGAAAGATAGACATCGTTTGAATGCATGTCCGAAAGGGCCAGAGAAGCATAGTCAACCAGCCCTCCTGTCCGGCGATTTAAATACGAAATAAACCAGGAGCCGAGACTTGCAGAACTGTCTTCAATTTTTCCGTCATCGTTCTCATCTTTTTTTTCTGGAAAAAGCTTTTCCATCAGTTTTGCAGCATTTTTATGCAGGTTCACAAAGCCCTTGTAAAAAGTTTCTACATCCCCGCTCAATTTTTCGACAAGGCGCGTCACCACAATCGGAACAAAGGGACCGGTCGTAAAAGGCTTGTACTTGCGGCCGGAAAGTTTTTCATAAAATTCATTGATTTTCGGAACCATCTCATTCTGATAAAGAACGCTGTCTGTGTTTGTCTGATTCACGAATGCAAGCGTATGACCGAATTTGTGAAATTTCCATTTTTCACGGTTCATCGGCACTGTCGGTACAATATCTTCCGCATTCACAATATTCCAGATAAAGCCGTATTTTTCATCCTGAGAATCAGAAGAAGTCGTTACATTCGGAGAAGCAAAGGTGTAGGTGTAAATATTTTCAGGCTTAAAAAACTCATCCTCAAGAATCAGACAAGAAAGAAGATTCGAGACCGCTGCCCCACGGCTGTGCCCCGTAATTAACAGAAATGCGTCCGTCGGATTTATCTGCCGTCTGAGCATATAGGAAATCAGCGCCGTGTGAATGATATTTGCGGCTCTTGCGAATCCCTTGTGAATCGACTCCTCCATCTGGTTTGCATCGTTGATGTTAAGATTTGAAAGCCATTCATTTGCATTGAGCGGAGTTCCCCGGATTACCACAAAAATAAGGTTCTGTACTCCCTTTGAACTCTGGATTTTTTTTGAAGCGATGGAAAAGGCGCACTGGTCATTTCCCCACATCGCGTCGCTGTAGTTTATGTCGTACCGAACCTCAATGTCGCTTTCTTTAACACCGATTTTTTTATAGGCAAGAATAAGGTTGTTGTCTTTTGGGTTTTCTTCAACATCAGAATAGGCGGCATCTGAAAAATAACATGAAATTCTTGCCAACGGGTGACTGTACTCAAAAGATGATTTCTCACCAAAAAGTTTTTCGCTCCATTCAAGAGGTACGGAAGTTCCGTACAGGGGAAAAGAGATTTTTTCGGCAAAAACAGGAGAATAAAAAAGCGTAAAGACTAAAAAAAATCCCCGCAGGAGCGAGGACTTTGCAAACGAATCTGACACTGCAGTAAAAAGTGCGGTTTTCTATTCGGTAAGAATCTTGATAACCTCAGCTTTGTCCTGAGTGTTCAAGATTTGTGCGCGTTTTTCTGCACTCTTGAAGAGCAGGCTTACTTCAGCAAGGAACTGAAGATGCGGACCGGTTTTATTAATCGGCGAAAGCGTCATAATGAAAATGCGGCATGGTTCCTGATCCAAAGAATCGAAATCGACCGGGTTGTCAGAAATACCAATACATGCAACCAAATCAGCGACTGTGTCAGTTTTTCCGTGTGGAATAGCGATACCGTGTTTCATGCCAGTAGACATTTTTCGTTCGCGGTCAAGCACACATTCGCGAGCCGTAGCCTTGTCTGCTACTTTTCCAGCCTTGATAAGAATGTCAAGCATCTCGTCGATAATCTCTTCTTTTGTTTTACCTTTGAGGTGCAATTCAACTGTGTCAGGTGTTAATACTGTTTTTAAGTCCATAACAAAATTGTAAATTTCATTAAGGCAAAAGTCAAGAGAAAAACGCTATCCCTAGCGCTTTTTTTTCGTTATAATTCAGCTATGACAACAATTGATAAATTTCTTTCAGACATTCAGAAAACAATAAAATACGACCGTGCAAACAACGGCGGTCACTACGATGCAAAAAGAGCCTGCACTCAAATATCAAAACTTTTTGCCACAAACAACCGCAATCTTGGAGCACTCTCAGTTTCAATCAGCGATTACTGGCTTAATACCTACGTTCTTGCTTCCGAAGATTTGGCAAATGAACCATCCGAACAGAATATCGAAAGAATCAAAGCCTTCCAGAGTTTCTGTGATGCCGACGAAGAGGCAGATTTTTCAGTTTTCACGGCCGACGACTGGGAGACTTTGCGGGACTTTGTTGACGACGAAGCCGAAAACCTTGACCTGGATTCCCTCCAGAATATGATGAACCTCATTCTTCAGAACGGTGCATTAGCGTAAACAGCATACGCGGATAAACGCAGATGAACACAGATTTTTATGAAAAATGCCTTCAGTGCCCGCGGAAATGCGGCGTAAACCGAAAAACTTCTCCAGGATTCTGTAAAGAACCGGAAGAAATTCGCATTGCTGTTGCCTGCCTTCATTTTGGCGAAGAACCTTTAATCACGGTTCATGGCGGCAGCGGAACGATTTTTCTGACCGGCTGTAACCTCCGCTGTGCTTTCTGCCAGAACTATCAGATAAGCCAGCAGGGAATGGGAGCCGTCGTCTCAAAAGAAGAATTTGCCGAAATCTGCCTGAGGCTTGAAGATGCCGGAGCCGAGAACATCAATCTCGTCACGGGAAGCCATCACATTCCAAAAATTGCAGAAGGTCTGGAGGAAGCACGTAAACGCGGCCTCAAACTGCCTGTCTGCTGGAACTCAAGCGGCTACGATTCTGTCGAATTCCTCAAACTTCTCGAAGGACTTGTCACAATCTGGCTTCCCGACCTCAAAACACTCAGTCCGGAACTTTCAAAATCCCTCTGTGCAGCCGAAGACTACCCCGAAAAAGCAAAAGAAGCACTTTCGTGGATGATTTCTCACAATCCGCTCAAACTTACTTCCGTCAAAAAAGAGATTGATGGAAAACTCGTCGAAAAAGACAAAATTCTTCAGGGCGTAATCGTCCGGCACTTGTTCCTGCCGGGAAGATTTTTCGAGACGGCAGATGTCCTTGAATGGCTCAAACAGAACGCCGACAAAAAAGCAATCATCTCGCTTATGAGCCAGTATACGCCGGTTCCTTTCAAAGACTCAAAAGAAGAACTCGCACGCCGTCAAAAATCTCTTTCTGCAATCGAAAACCGGCTTGTCTCAGAAACAGAAGATAAAGACCTGCGCGATTTAATCGAAGCCTACGATTTCGACTACCTTTTCTATCAGGACTTATGCACCGACACCGAATGGCTCCCCGACTTCGAGAAAACCCAGCCGTTCAGCTATAAACTGGCAAAACCCGTCTGGCATTGGCGCCATGGATGGTGCCACACTGAAAGCAAATGAATTCCGCGAGTTTTCGAAAAAAACTGACAAAAGCAACTTTTAGATATATCATCTAGGGAAGGAGTTTTTATATGGACGAAAAGATTGCTGAATTACAGAAAATGATTGACGAGTCTCACAAAATCGTGTTCTTTGGAGGAGCCGGGGTCTCAACCGAAAGCGGAATTCCCGATTTCAGGAGCCAGGACGGCCTTTACCAGCAGGAATGGAACTACCCGCCGGAAACAATAATCTCCCGCTCTTTTTTTGACCACAATCCGAAGGAATTCTACCGCTTCTACCGCAAAAAGCTTATTATAAAGGGCGTTGAGCCGAACATCACACATACAAAACTCGCTGAACTTGAACAGGCCGGAAAACTGAGCGCCGTAGTCACCCAGAACATCGACGGACTGCACCAGATGGCCGGAAGCAAAACAGTTTACGAGCTGCACGGAAGCACACTCAGAAACTACTGCATGAAATGCGGAAAAAGCTACGACATCGACTTTATTGCGGCAAGCGAGAACCGTGAAGACAAACTTCCAGTCTGCGAATGCGGCGGCCTCGTAAAGCCGGATGTCGTTCTGTACGAAGAAGGCCTTGACGACAACGTAATTTCAGGTGCCGTTGACGCAATCTCAAATGCCGACATGCTGATAATCGGAGGCACTTCACTTGTCGTCTACCCTGCAGCAGGCCTCATCCGCTATTTCAGGGGAAACCACCTTGTTCTCATAAACAAAAGCGCCACACAGGCAGACGCAAACTGCGACCTCGTAATACACGACTCCCTCGGAAAAGTGTTCGGGCAGATTAAAGTTAGCAACCAGGGAAGTGCTGATTAACACTTCTGCCTGTCGTCAGACAGGTGACGCAAAAGTTTTACAGAAGTTCACACAGTTTCTGGTGCACTCCAAGTTCTGAAAGGAACGGAAATTCTGGGGATTCTTTATTTTTTCCGGAATTTCCGTTTTTTTCTGCATTTTCTTTTCTGACCGCACGAATCAGAAGATTTTTAGGAGTCGCACTTTCCTCGATAAATTCCAGAATCTGAACTTTATACCCTTTTTTTTCAAGAACCTCTGCACGGATTGCGTCCGTCATAAGGGCAGAAAAGCGCTCTTTTAAAAGCCCGTACTTTAAGAGCGGGGCTAACGCAGATTCTTCAGGAACAGATTTTGCCGAAAGCTGGGAATTAATCTCATGCTGACAGCACGGCACTGAAAGAACCGCATTTGCTTTTTGTCTGACAGCGTAATCAAGCGCAAAGTCGGTCGCAGTGTCACAGGCATGGAGAGTCACGATAATGTCCGGATGCCTGTTCTCACCAAATGAAGCGATGTCACCCACAGCGAACGAAAGATTTTTAAGGCCAAGATTTTCTGCAAGAGAATTGCAATATGAAATCACGTCCTTTTTGAGGTCAAGCCCGAAAATCTCTGCCGGAATTTTTTTTATTTCAGAAAGATAATACTGAAGCGCAAAAGTAAGGTATGACTTTCCAGAGCCAAAATCGACGACACTCAGAGGGGTCGCCTCTGAAACAGGATTTTTCCGGCACTCACGAAGATGCACGACATCAGGAAGGACATCGTCAATCATCTCAAGGAAACGGTTTATCTGGCGGAATTTGTCGTATTTTGACTTTACGACCTTTCCTTCAGCCGTCATAACGCCAAGATGAACAAGAAACGGCACCGGAACCCCTTCAGCCAGAAGATAATTCTTGTTTTTCTGACCAGGGCTTACACCTTCCCGCCCCAGTGAAAACTGTGCCAGAGTACGTTCACCATTGTTTTCTTTCAGATATTTACGAAGCTCAGTGATTTTTCCTTTTTTATTCGAGAGAATTGTAATTTCTTCTGAATCTGTACGCTCCACGCAATTTTTAAAAGTCGTTCCGGCATGCTTTGAGACGAACTCCTCAAGTTCGGCCTCAGTCATTTTTTTGTGAAAGACCTGCTTCTGAGTGTAAAACTCTGCAAAATAATTCTCGTTTTTAGCGGCAGAAAGAGAAGACGTGAGAAGTTTTATTTTTATTCGTGTATATTCGTCCCCAAGAATCTCAGAGATATTTTTTGAAGGCTTAGAAAAAGTTACGGAAAGAATCACGAAGATATTTTAAGAGATTTTAATGCGAAACTCAACCGAAAAGAAGTATGCACTTACCGTCATTTTGGATTTTCGGTCTGTGCAATTGAAAAAATTCGGACACGAGATTCTGAACTTTCGTCACTTGTAAATTCAGACAGAAGGGCACTCATAAAATATAAAGTGTCGATAACTGCGACCATTGCAAACACAGGTGCCTCCTCAAATCTCACTTGGGGATACAATAAAAAAGGGGCCTTCCCCTTAGAGAAAGCCCCTTAAAAGCAGTTTTGGTTTTAGTTTTTACGTTCTGCCGCCAAAACCTGCGATACATACGTAACCGCTATGCTCGCCATCTCCGATATTCTTGTACATACCGAAGTGCGTCTGCTTATCGTTCACAGGATTTTCCTGCAATGTTACGCCGTATCCCGCATAAATCTTTACACCATCATCTGTATCGTAATAACCTGGAGTGAATTCAGAATCGCCAAGGATGTAGTCAGGCTCTTCGGTAAAGAATGTTACAGTTTCTGTTGCAGTAGCATTTCCCGTAACAAGGCGGTAGCTGCTTCCGGGAGCAAGAACGCCAGATTCTGCGACATACCTGTGCACGCTCTCATTATAAGTAAAGCTCATCGCAGTGTCTTTTGAGAACTTGTTTTCCGTCGTCAATGTACGGTCCCTCCCAGTATGCAGGAATAAAAATTGCCAGAAAATTACCAAATAAAGGATCAAACACTTCGTCATCGCCACTCAATGGCGTGGTGCTGGTTCCGTCTTTATTTTTTGCAACACCAATGTATTCGATAAAGCTGTCGCCTTCTTCTCCCGCAGTCAGATTCAAGTTTCCGTTGAGGAGATAGTTACCGTTCACGTCCTTGAGTTTTGCCGCATCCGCAACGACAGCGATTTGATTTTTCTCTACACTGCTCGTATCTACGACAAAATAAATGAGGACTGAATTTCCGTCGTATTCGACCGTCTTCCGTGTTTTCGGAAGGACTGTGTCCCGCACTTTGTATTTCTTCTCGCTCTCCTTTTTAAGATAAATTAAAATTATTCTAGCACTATTTTTTCACTCTGACTATAAAAATATAAGTAAACAATAAGATTTTGATTAGAATTTTGTAAGTTTATTTTTCTTACTTCGCTTCGGAGGCCGGTTCGGGTTATCGCTTTTCAAAAATTCCCCTTTAAAACAAAAAAATCCTGCTTTTTTGCAGGATTTTCTGGAGACGAACGGACTCGAACCGTCCACCCTTTGATTGCGAATCTTCAAGCGTTTCACTTGTTTAATGTTATACAACATTATTTAGCATTATTATATAATTATAATACAAAGATTTGCAATACCTGTTTTTCTTTTCTAGTATTTTTCGTTATTTCTAGAGTTATTGAATAATATTGAATTTTGCCGTTTTATGCTACACTTTTATGCTACACTTTTTTGAAAAGGCTTTACCATTCACCCTTTGTTATGGCAAAAATCAAAGGGTGATATTTTTTATTTTTTACTGATTATCCAAAGTGTACCTCCCAGAAGCACGGATGACGCACATGCGCCGATTGCGACATTTTTATAGAACTGAGTTTTCTTCTTCTGGCTCTCCACCTCGTTCTTTAACTCGTCGGATAATTTCTGATATTGTTGAATATGCGTGCTCTGCTCGTTCACGATTTCTTTCAATGTCTCCGTTTCCTGCAAGATTCTGTTCAGTTCCGATTCCTTTATTTTGAAAACGATCTCTGAGCAGGAATCCCAACACAAAAAGAAAAGCAGCAGAAAGGCACATACCAACTTTCGAGAAAAAAACCATAATTTTCTCATTCACCTGATTCTCCTTTTTTGTTCTCAAGATGTTTCTGAATCTCACTCACCGCAAAATATGAAAGACAAACTCCGCACAAGGCAAGGGCGATTCCGTAAAAATCAGCCTTGCCTTTTATGACGATGTAGGTGATGAGAAAACAGCTCCAATAAGTAAGCTGGTTCTTTACGCTGGTCATTTTAATGGCAATTCTTTTTATTATTTTTTTCATGCCTATACAGTCATTTTTGCTTGTCATTTCCTGCCAATCAGGCTCATGTCTCCACACAGTGAACAGCGGGTGACTTTCCCTCCGTTACATACAAGAGGTTTACGGAATACGAAATCTCCGATGGAAACTTTTTCAAGATAACATTCCCCGCCCTCGCTTCGCTGACAGGCTTTGTCAATGAAGATGTCTATGTGGTTCCAGCCGGTCGTGCATATATGCCCCTCGATGGCCAGATAATGGCCGTCCTCCGCAAGGTCAAGGAGCATCTTGTTTCTGCCGCTGTATTTCCTCACGGAGCCGTCCTCAAACTCAACCCTGTACCGCTCGTCACCGCCGACACCCTCTCGCACCCAGCCAGATTGGCACTTGGCGGCTCTTTCCTCAGGGTCAACTTCCTTGCGCAAGTCTGCTTCAATCTTA
>JAFPUF010000006.1 GCA_017395545.1 Treponema sp.
TATCCTCATTTATTTGCCACTCAATATTTGAAAACACATAATTTCTAGTTTCAAATTCTCTCTTTACATCTTCAAAACATACAGAACTTTCTTGGCAGACTTTTTTAACAACATCCTCGTTCAATTCTTTTGTTACAAGAATTTGATTCGCTATATCAGAAACAGGTTCTCTTGGAAAGAGTGCTTCCCCATGTCTAAATTTATCATAAATATCTATAGCTATCATTGGATTTTTTGGAAGTTCATATTTTTCAAAGTACACCTTTAAGTCATTCTCATTTGTATTAATAGCCATCGCCATCTGAGTTACAGGTCTTTTTACCATTTGAAGACTTATTGGGTGTACATTTGCATTTTTCTGTATCTTGGAAATATATGAAGATTTGAATCCATAGTGTTGAAAAATCGCCTCAAAATCAAATTCATATTTACAATCATAAACCGAGAAGTTTCGGCAGCGTGTATAATATGGAGTTTGCACAAAAACTTTTCTAAATTCTTCTCGTTGCGATAGTGCCAATATCTTGTTTTCTTCACCGTCCAAACGGTCATAACTCGATTTGAATGACGGGAAATCCTGATTTTGTCCTCGATAGATTTGAGGTTGAAATTCATCCCCAAGTAAGATGCCCCATGTATCAGGAGCGGTCTTAATGAATATGCCTGGACTTTGAGACCCCTGTGCCCCCTGCTGTACTCCAAAGGCACTTATACCTGTTCCATACCCTCCAAACGAATAACTTTGAACATCTTTAAGGCTTGGAAGTGTACATCCATATTGATACGGAACATTAAAAATCAAAGCATTTTCAGAGTTATATGTTATCATAAAAAATCCTTCAGTTATTCTTGCATGAATAAATTATACCACGATTTTTATAATCATGAGTTAGTTTCTAAACCACTCCTCCGGGTTCACATCCCCCGCCATTCGCCTCATCTGCATGAGCGTAAAATTTGCCCGTCTGTTCACAAAAATATTCCGAGCGTTTTCTTCCGCAATGCCGTATTTCTGGGCAGTCTGCTTCCAGTTTTTTTTGTGCTTCTGGATAAAGACGGAAGTATCGTCAGGATTCCATTCTGGAAGAGTCCGAATTGGATAAGGGATTTCTTCATCAGTAAAGAAAAGCCATTCGGCTGGGGCAAAGTACGGCACAAGATAGCTGATTGCCTTGAAAGTGGGGACGCTCTGCCCTACTGCAAGTTTGTAAAGACTTGCGTGAGGAAGATTGAGTTCCAAACACCAGGAGCGGAGCTGGCGAGCTTCTACAAGAGCGAGGAGTTTTTTCTGAGCGTAGGTAATACGGTCGTTCATATTAGAGTCCTTTAAGTAATGTTTCGATTGCAGTCTGTTTTGTTTTGGCGTATTGAATCACTGCGGCAAGGCGGTACCAGAACAAAAGCGGCTGGGTAAAGATGTAATGTTCATCTTGGTCAATAAGCTGTTTTAAAAGTTCATCCAAAAGGCGGATTCTGTAACCTTTGAATCTTGCAATAAGGCAGAGTTTTCCGTCCACACCGGGAAGCGTAACTGGCTCACCGTCACGCTCGTCCTGCCAAGCGGTTACGACAAAGGCACGCTTTATGTTCTGGAAGGTGTAAAAAAGCACGACCGGTGTTCCGCCTGTAAATTTGAAGATGTATTCGCCCTGGTTATCTGAAAGTACCGGAACTGCGATTTTTGAGCCAGCAGCATAGAGCGAATAAGAGACATCTTGATTCTGTGGAATGTGGACGGTAAGGCTTTGTCGCATTAGGCTAGAATACCTCATACTATAAAAAATGTACAGAATGAAATATTGATTAAATCCCTATAGCATGATATATTTCATCTGGTACATTTTAAAACCGTACCGCTATTTGACTCCCAGAAAATACATCTTAAGTTTTACATCAGAAGGAGCAAAACATGGAAAACGAAAATACAAATCCCTTCGAGACTCCCGTCTCAAAAAGCGAATTCAGCGGATTCTGGATTCCCTCTCACAATGCAAAAGTTATGAAAGCAGGCTTGGATGCAAACAAAGCACCTTTCCTGCCCAACCAGAACGGTAACATCAAGGCGGAGCCAGTCTACACACTTTCACAGGGCTACTGTCTTCCCGCAAGCCGCCTTATCCCGGTTCAGTTTGAAAAGATGAAGAAAGGCTATGAATCGAACATCGTAGCTACCCGAAATCAGATTACTGAAGCGGGAACAGAACTCAAAGACGGCGAAAAAGGGGTTCTTTACAACTTCAAAGGCAAGGACGAAAACTTCCACACCGCTGCCGTATTCTTTCCGGAACAGACAGAAAATCCAGAGGTTATTCTGGAAATGGCAAAGGATAAAATCAATCAGCCTACGAACCTCAAAGGACTTTCTCTTACGATTGAATCCGCAGAGCCTATTGAATATCTTGCTTCTTACATCGCGGCCTGTAAATCGGGCATGAATCTTTCTGTTTCCCCTGAGATTGCGGAGGATTTCAAGAAGAACATCATGGTGAATGTGAACAATGACCTTAAAAAAGCGGAAAACCGCGACAAGAGCATTGATTCAGTCGGCAACATTCTTTTCAACGCTGACAGAAGAGGAACAGAAATCCTCAAAACGCTTGCCTTTGAACAAAACCAGAATCAGAACAGCTCTATGGCTCCCAAAAAACAGGAGCCTGAAATGGAGATGATTTTCTAGCAGATTGTCGGGTCACGACCGACAATGACAAGCAATCAATAACATTACACAGCAGTCTGCCCAGTGCTGCAATTCTCACATTTAGGAGTATGCACTCATGGCAGACACAATTACACAAACAACTACAATCTCAATGGAGATTATCAACAGCGAGCAATACAAGCGGGCGAATATTCGCTTTTCGGGAATTCCGAGCGAAGAAGTCCGTACAGAACTTAAAAATGAAGGCTGGTTGTACTCACGCAATCACAATGTGTGGTATCCGCGAAACATTGCGTCAGAAAACAGCATGGCGTTTGCAAAACACATCAAAGAAGCGTATTTTCCTGAACCACACGAAGAAGTAAAAATCATTACAGAAGCAAGCGAACAGAGCGAACTTGCACAGATGGTTCAGAACGGATCAACTCTCAAAGAAATCCTCACAAAACTTTCGGATATGTACGGTGAGAACGCCGTTAGCGAAGCCTTTGCAAACTCAAAAGAGCAGTTGGAAAATCAGATTGAATTTGAGCTTCCATCTAGTGAACAGCCACAGTTTGAGACTTTTGCAACTCAGATTCCAGAAACCATGCAAGAAAACATGGCAGAAGTCCACAAGGAAATAGAGGAAACAGAACCAAGTTTCAACATCAACGGCACGACCTACACACAGAGAGAAATCGAATCTCTCTTACAAGAAGATTTGCAGATGATTTTCCGTGAACTTGTGCCGGAACCGTACATTGAGGAAGTGCGGCTTTACAAGAATCCTGAGAAAGACGGAAAAATCAGTCTGCTTGTTCAATATGGCACTAATGAAACAGAAGGATTCTGGCGTGAAGATGCATTGTTTGACGCACTCATTGACGAACATCTCACATTCAATGGGATGACAGTTGATGTAAATCCAATCACACCGACAAAATCCGGCACGATTGAAGAATATCTTGCCCGACTTGAACGGCTTGGCGCGACAAGCGAAGAAGAAGCTATTAAAAAACAGGCAGAAATGATTGCAGAAAAAGAAACTGAACAGGCAAAAGGAAATGAGACGCCTGAATCAGAAGAAGAGCTTCCTAAACGCAACATCTTCACATTCGAGCCATTTGGATATGAAGGTGCGGTAGTTAGCGTAGAAACTGACTTGCGCCGTGGAATTCCCGCATATGACATAGTTGGTATTTCAGACGGAATGGTAAACGAAACCCGCGAAGTCATAAAGGCAGCCTTCCGTAATAGCGGGCTTGAACTGCCTGCAGAACGCATTTTGCAGTCTCTCAGTCCTGCCGACCTTCGCAAAGAAAGCCGTGGAACTCAGCTTGCAATGGCTCTTTCAATTCTGAACGAGCAGAACAGCTACAAAGGGGATGATGTACTTGTCCTTGGTGAACTGGAGCTTTCTGGCAAAGTACGGCCGGTCCGTGCCGTTCATGCGGCTGTCGAGAGCGCAAGAGCAAAAGGAATCTACAATGTGATTGTACCGGAAGAGAATGTGGCAGAAGCACTGGAAGTTCCAGGAATGAAGGTGATGGGGATTTCTTCACTTAATGACGCACATGAAAAACTCTTACACAGCGAGCAATTTACAGAAAACAAGAATTCATCATCTCCAGAACAGGGCAAAATCAAATTCAACGAAGAACTTCTTTCAGAAGTCTACGACATGAATCTTGACGGCTATTATGATGCAGCCCGTGCAATCGAAATTGCAATCGCAGGAAAGCACAATATCTTACTTGAAGGTGCACCAGGATGCGGAAAAACGCTTCTTTCCAGTCGCTTGATTCCTGCACTCACGCCAGAGCTTACAGTTGAAGAAGCGCAATCCGTTACCCGTATTCACAGCCTTGCAGGTCTTATGAGACCGAATGACGGATTGATTAGAACTGCTCCATTCCGAATGCCACATCAGACAGCATCGATTGAAGGAATCTGTGGTGGTGGTGCTCGTTGTAATCCGGGAGAAATCTCGCTTGCACACAACGGAACATTATTCCTGGATGAAACCGCAGAGTTCCGCTCGTCAGTTTTACAGATGCTCCGTGTGCCGCTTGAATCAAAGACAATCACTCTCAGCAGGGCCGGAAGAAGCACCTGTTACCCGGCAAACTTCCAGCTTGTAATGGCAACAAATCCGTGTCCGTGCGGTAACTACGGAAATACCGACAAAATCTGTCTCTGCTCCCAGCGTTCGATTGAACAATATTGGAAGAAGTTTTCCGACCCGTTACTTGACCGTGTTGAAATCAAACAGAATGTACTCAAAGACGAGAACGACAGACGCAGAATAAGCGTTCCAGAGATGAAGCAGCATATCGAAAACGCTTTTCGGATTCAGCGTGAAAATCCCCATTACAACGCAAGCCTTAATCCACAGGAAATTGCAGAACTATGCAAGCTGGACGAAGAATGCCAGACTTATTTGAATGACAGAATCCAGAAATACGATCTTTCCCCACGCAATCAGGCAAACACTCTCAAAGTCGCCCTCACCATCGCAAACATGGAAGGTCGTACTGAGATTGGAATTGACGATTTACGGGAAGCAGTTGAACTTAACGCACCGATTTTTGAAAAGCCGAATCAATTCAAACGAGACCAGTCAAATGTCTCTTTTGCAGGATTTAACTTCAACAGCTATTATCACAGCACTCATACCAGAGACATTTGCCATGACATCAAGCAGACCGAAAGTGCAGAGGCCCGTGCTAAAGCCATAACTGAAATGGCAGAATATCTTTGCGAACAGATTAAAAACCTGAACTCGACGCTATATCTTGTTCCCGCTCCGCAGCACACAGGAAATGCCGAATACACGCTTGAAATCGCAAATCAGATGGCTGCTGCAAATCCGAACTGCAAAGTTCTGGATATCCTTAAATGCGAACCGCACGAAACGCTTTATGAACAGAAGAAAAACGGAAACAGACAGGGAGAACTTAAATTCTACCTCTCAGATGGGGCAGAAATCCCTGAAAACGCAAGGCTTTTCCTTGTTGACAATGTCATAAGTTCCGGCAACACATTCAACGAAGCAAACAAACTTTTTAACGGCAGCCTCTTCCCGCTCGTCTATTCCGTAAGCGATTTTGCGAAGCTGGAGATGAGAAACGGCAAAGTTGTTATCACAGACACAAGAAATCCAGCTGCAGAAAAATCCGTAGAAGTTGAAAGCGTAAATATATCAAATGATGTATCTAAAAATTCAATCAGCACATCAGAAGAAAATAATACATCAAACGACTTGTCAGAAGTCGTGATTGACTTGTCTGCTAAAAAGACTGAGCCTTTGCAACTTACCGAAGAAGACTTGGATATCTGCAAAATGGTTATTCCGCCTGAACAGTACAAGTTCACGATTGAGCTTACACAGGGAGAAGAAGGCGAATTCTTCAAACAAAAGCTCAAAGACATTGCAGACACATTCCGTAAAATCAACACAGACGAAGAACTTAGAAACAAAAACGACACGCATAATGTCGGCTTCCGCTATTTCCTCGGTGACACAGAAATTTACATCTCTCAGATTTACACAGACGGAATCGGCTTTGGCTACACGATTCTGAACGGCGACCTTGAAATGTCGGAATGGGGAGATTCTTCGATTGAGGAAATCATTTCTATTCCGTTCATCGAGATGGATTATCATGTTCCAAAAGACGCAACGATCGAACAAATGCTTCACAACCGACATCCTGATTACTTCCCTGCACCTGAGACTGCAACTGAGGTTGAGGCTACGGTAGAAAGTGGGTCGAACGAAAGACAGGAAGAATCAGAGAATCCTCGTGAATTAAAACCAAATTATCACTTCTATGTCCGCGACACATCAGAATTTGAGGCATTCCAGAGAATCGACCCGATAACTAATCTCTCTGCAAAGGACGCCGTTGAAAAATTGCTTTCTTTTGACAATGGCGAAAACTTTACCGGGATTGGAATCATCGTTCCTGGCAGCATTGACCACGGAGAAGAGTTTGAAGGCAGCGGAGTTGTAGAGCTGTACAGTCGTGACGGGCAATACATCATCGACGATATTTTCATGGACTCGCACCACGATATCCGTAAAAATCCAGATTATGTCGCTGCGGTAAATGCTCTCATTTCTGAAATGAACAGTCATGGGAAAAAAGTCTATGTTGTAGCTCAGAAGAACTATGAAAAACTGGAATTGCCAACCACTGAAATTGAGCAGGCAACCACAGAAAGAAATATCTCTCAAACAAAAACTTCCGAAATCTATGAAGAGATTGAAAAAAATATCTCAGAATCAGACTCTTCAAATATATCAATTCGTGAAGAATTCCCTAACGGCGTATATTACGATGACATTGAAAACCATGTATCAGAAAAACGCAAAGAAGAAATCCGTTATGAAATGTCAGAACTAGCTTCTAAAAACGGATATGCTCTTTCTTATGACACACTCTCGCGATATGTAGACGAGTTTGAAAAAGCTGTAAATGGACAGGACTGGGA
>JAFPUF010000057.1 GCA_017395545.1 Treponema sp.
AAGGAACGCAGGAATACACGACTTTGTTCTATGTTCCGCAGACCGCGCCGTTTGATATGTACAACGCAGATTACAAGAGCGGAGTCAAGCTCTATGTCAAGCGCGTTTTCATCACAGACGATGACCGCGAGCTTCTTCCTGCCTATTTGCGCTTCGTTCGCGGCGTAATCGACAGCGAGGATTTGCCTCTCAACGTTTCCCGCGAGATTTTGCAGCAGAATAGAATCCTCTCTTCAATCAAATCTCAGTCAGTCAAAAAACTTTTAGGCGAGTTCAAGAAGATGGGCGAGGAAGCTGACAAAGCGCGCAAGGTGGAAGCCGACAAGAGAAGCGACGACGAGAAGAAAGCTATCGAAAAGTGGAATACTTTCGTCAAGAACTACAACCGACCGATGAAAGAAGGTCTTTACGGCGACTATGCTAACCGCGACGAGATTGCAGAAATCGTTCGCTTCAAGTCAACCGCGCCAGAGGGAACGGGAGATGAGAACTGGACTAGCTTTGCAGACTATGTGCAGCGCATGCAAAGCGGACAGAAGGCGATTTACTACATCACAGGCACGGACGAAAAGAATCTTCGCGCTTCTCCGCTTCTTGAAGCCTACAAAAAGAAGGGCTTTGAGGTTCTTTTGATGGCTGATGACATCGACGACATCGTAATTTCTGGCTACGGCAAGTACAAAGACTTCGAACTCAAAGCCGTGAACCGCGCGGGAAGCGATGAGGAACTCGGAGTTGACAAAGACGAGGCAAAGAAGAAGGAAGAAGAGTTCAAAGACGCTGTTGCCAAGATTAAGAAAGCTCTTGACGGCAGAGTCAAAGACGTTGTCCTCTCAAAACGCCTTTCAGACAGCCCGTCTTGCGTTGTTATCGACGAAAACGACCCGTCAGTTCAGATGGAGCGCATGATGAAGGCGATGGGACAGGTCGGAATGAGCGAAGTCAAGCCGATTTTGGAGGTTAACGCCGACCATATCCTCGTGCAGGACATTCGCGACACCGACAATGAGCAGGTTATCGCCGACACAAGCGAAGTTTTGCTCGATGAGGCACTTTTGGTGAGCGGCGCAGAGATAAAAGACCCGAACAAGTTCGTTACAGCCTTGAACAATCTTCTTGCGAAGTAATTTTCACAGCTGACTTTGTAAAACTTTAGTCATTCTCGTGCTAGACACGGGAATCTTAAAACGAAAAAAGACTGGATTTGAACCGTCCAGTCTTTTTTTTATACGCAAAAATCGTGTCATTTTGAGTGCTTGATTCGGATTCTCTTTTTGTATTGGATTTCGGCGGAAGATTATCGCGTCACGCGCGAATTTTTTTAGACACGCGCCGCCGAGTTTAAAAGTCATCGAATATCTATTTAGACACGAGCGTCTTTTTTTAAAAGGACTGAATATTTTTTTAGATACGGCTCTCTTTTTTAAAAAGCAACGAATATCTATTTAAACACGAGCGTCTTTTTTTAAAAGGATTGAATATTTTTTTAGATACGACCGCCTTTTTTAAAAAGAAGCCAGTATCTATTTAAACACGAGCAGGAAAATGACAGGAAAAAAGTGTCACTTTTAAACCAACGATTAAAGTTGACACTTTTTACAAAGTGTATTTCTTTATTCTAACAAGACTTCTGAAAAAAACAATGTGTCATTATTAAACCTTCGTTTAAAGC
>JAFPUF010000058.1 GCA_017395545.1 Treponema sp.
CTATTCCTCTCAATATTCTGCTTGTAATTTCGTATATTGGTGTGTTCGCACTTGCTTTCTGTGCTCCTGCTACTTTTCAGGGGGTAGCTTTTGATTCGGGCGGAGCGACAACAGGGCCAATGACAGTTCCTTTTATTATGGCGCTGGGCGTTGGTGTTGCGGCGGTTCGTGCGAAGTCTGACAAGGACGGAAAACTCAAAACTTCAAGCGAGGATTCTTTCGGCCTTACTGGAATCGCCTCAATCGGGCCAATTCTTGCGGTTGTTGTTTACGGAATTATTCTTCACAATTCTGGAAGCGGAGAAACTGCCCTGGATTCTGAAACCTCTCACGGAATTATCGGCCGGGGAATTTTCGTTTTTTTTAATCTTCTTCCGTCTATTTTTAAGGAAGTTGCGGCGGCTCTTGCTCCTCTTGCGGCTATGGCGGCACTCTTTCAGATTTTCCTTCTTAAAATGCCTCCGATGCAGGTCGTGCGAATGGTTCGGGGCTTCGTTCTGAGTTTTGTGGGACTTGTCCTTTTCCTTTGCGGTGCTCACGGCGGATTTATGCCGGCTGGCGAGCGTCTTGGCGAAGTTCTTGGGGCGGCGAGTCTGCAGGGCTCTCTCTGGACTGCGCTTTTGATTCTGGTCGGAGTTGTTTTCGGGGCTATTGTCGTTTGTGCTGAGCCTGCGGTTTGGGTTCTTACGGATCAGGTTGAGTCGATTTCGGGCGGAACAATCAAGCGAAAAGTTATGCTCGTGGCTTTGAGTGCGGGCGTTGCGATTTCAATCGGAATTTCGATGTGCCGTGTTCTTTTCGGATTTTCCCTGTGGTATATTCTGATTCCGGGTTACGCCCTTGCAATGATTCTTTCTTTTATTTCGCCAAAATTGTTCACGGGAATTGCATTTGACTCTGGCGGAGTAGCTTCGGGGCCTATGACGAGCACTTTCGTTCTTTCGTTTACGCTTGGGGCTTCCACTGCGAGCGGCGGAAATCCTTCCGTGGATGCGTTCGGCGTGATTGCCTTAGTTGCGATGACCCCTCTGATTGCGATTCAAGTTCTGGGAATTATCTTCAAGATTAAGTCAAATAAGGCAGAAAAAGCAAAAATTGCGTCTGGAGGAGCAGAATGAGCAGATTTTCATTGATTATAAGCATAGTTCCTCACGACAGGGGCGAAAAACTCACAAAAGCTGCGGTCGATGCGGGCTGTGGCGGAGGCTCTGTCTTGATGGGGAGGGGGCTTGCAAAGTCAAATCTCGGGGCAATTCTTGGAACTTTTGAGACTAAAAGAGACCTGATTTATATGGTTGTCGATTCAGAGAAAAAAAAATCGATTATTCAGGCAATTTGTGAGGCGAGCAGAAATGAAAAAAAAGACTTCGGCGAGCTTTTCACGCTTGATGTCGATTCGCTTTTAAAGGCCGGAAGTTCTTCCGAAAGTACTGAAAATGACGGAACCCCAGATTCAAAAGGAGAAGAAAATATGAACGCAAACAATTCGGTGGTTGAGCGAAGTCGAACCCGTGATATGATTACCGTTATCGTGAACAAAGGCTATGCCGACGATGTTATGTTCGCTGCCCGAAAAGCAGGTGCAACCGGCGGAACCGTAATCAATGCGCGTGGAACTGCCCGTGAGGACGACGCAAAATTCTTCGGCGTTCATATCGTTCCCGAAAAAGATATGCTCATCATCGTAGTAGAGCACGAGAAAAAAGAAGCCGTTCTTTCCGCAATCAATGAAGTGAAATGCCTCAAAGAACCCGGAATGGGAATCGCCTTCACAAGCGGAGTCAGTGATTTCACGCTCCTCGGAAAGAAAAACTAGAAATTTTGGAGATTTAATTAGATTATTTTGTATTTTCGTGTTAAAATAATAGTGGTACTATGCGCAGATTAGAAAAGTGCACGGAAATATTCATAATTTTTCTCTTATTCTTTTCCGCATTGCTTTCATCCTGCGGCAAAAGGGCGGAGGGGGACACTTGTTCCGGTCCTCCTGAAGCACCTCCCGCTTTTGTTGTTGGCCGTGATTTTTATTACTGGGAAAGCACTTTTGAGTCAACTCTTGGAGATGCAATAAAAAATTCTTCTGAGTTTAAAAAACTTAATGACTATTCCGAACACAACCTTATGCATCTCTTCGGAACAGACAAGCATTTTGTCTGGATCCGCCTGGATTTTGAGATTCCACCTGCATTAAAAAATCAGGCGCTTGGTATGGTAATTCCCCATCTTCGTTTCGCAGAGCAGCTTTACTGCAACGGAGTTATGATTTCTCAGCACGGAGAATTCCCTCCGCGTGAACAGTCTACGCTTTTTAAAACCCACTTTTTCAGTTTGCCGCTCAGCATCTTAAATCAGGAAGGAAAAAATACAATTCTTATCAAAGTTTTCTCTCAGGGAGATGCGGGAATATCAAGCCATGCTTTCCTTCTTCCGATACGCTGGGCTTATCCGGCTCAGGATAGGTCTAATTTTAACCATACCAGAATTTACATGCTTCTTTTCGGAATCATGTTCTTTACATTTGTTTTGTATCTTTGTCTCTATTTTAATCTCCGCCACTTCAGGGAATATTTTTACTTTGCGCTGATGAATCTTGCAACATCGCTTTTCCTTGTTTATTTCTTTGCGACGGAACTCCCAGTTTATACGAGCGGCATTCTTCCCCACATTGTTCTTGTTAAATTCTTCTTCATTATTCCGGGGTATGTTCTTATTTATCTTACGACACTGTTCTCCCTCAATTATTTCAAGGGAAAATGCCCTAAGTCAATATTTATACTTAGAAACGGTATCCTTGCGGTTCAGGTTCTCTTTTCACTTTTTGCTCCGAACTACACATTTCTGCTTAAGATTTCCCAGCCGATGATGGCACTCCTTGGTCTTCAGATTGGGCTTGGACTTATTGAACTTTCCATTCATATTCATAAAAGAGAAACCCGAAAGAATTCTATCTGGCTTCTTATTGGCCTTTCGCCTTTTATCCTTGGCATTTCCATAGATATCATAATTCGTATATACGACAATACAATCAGCTATCCTTATTATATGATTTTTGGCTGGCAGGGCTCTATTCTGGTTTTCATTATCCTGCTTGCAAAACGCTTCGGAAATATTTACCGCAAAAACGAGCAGCTTTCGAATCATCTTCGCGATGAGGTGGCTGCCCGAACGAACGAGCTTGAGGACGCAAACTACGAACTTTCACTTCTGAACGAACGACTTGAAAAAGATAAGCATCATTCTGAACAGGATCTTGAAATGGCTTCCCTTGTGCAGAGGAATTTCTTCCCGAAACCAAACAAAAGTTTCCGTGGCTGGGAGATTTCTGTCTGTTATGCTCCTCAGTCAAAAGTTTCCGGAGATTTTTACGACTACTACAACTATAACGATATTCTGAATGGAATTTCTCTTTTTGATGTCTCAGGTCATGGTCTTTCTGCAAGCCTTGTTACGATGCTTTCGAAGAACATAATTTCACGTGTTTTCCAGACCGGTTTCCGGCGTAAGGAGCCGATTGATAATGTTCTCTCCAAAATCAACAACATGATTCTTTCTGAAAAAGGCGACATCGACAACTATATGACCGGAATTTTGTGCCGTTTTGCAGAAAACGACGATTTCTCAAAATGCAGTGTAGAACTCGGAAATGCAGGTCATCCTTATCCTTTAAAATACAGCGTGCTTGACAACGAAGTTTTTGAGCTCAAGGGCAATGACGGAAAGAAGCATTACGGGGCAATCGGTATGCGCGGAATCACCGTCTCTTTTGCCCGTTCAAATTTCATGATGAACACCGGAGATATTCTTGTTCTGTACACTGACGGTCTTACCGAGGCGACTAATTCACGGCAGGAGCAGTTCGGCCTGAATCAAATCAAAAAAATATTAAAAGAGAATCATGCCCGCTCTTCAAGTGAAATCGTTGGTCTCATAATCGAAAAACTTGAGGAATTTACGGAATACCGTCCGAATGAGGATGACGTAACGCTTATTGTCGCAAAACGCAAGAACATCAGCGAATACGAAGCTGAAGAAGAGCACGAAGATGAACTCGAAGAAGGCGTGGAAGAACTCGAAACTCTTGAGCCAGAAGAAGATTAAAAATTATGTCAACTAAAGAAAAAATTCTGAATGAACTGAAATCTCTCCCGGCAGGAGAATTTGTTTCTGGAGAAGAACTTGCTGCTTCATGCTCGGTTTCGCGTGCTGCAATCTGGAAAGCAATCCGTTCGCTTGAAAACGAAGGCTACAAAATCGAGGCCGTAACCAACCGTGGCTACAGAATCATGGAATGTCCGGACAAACTTGATTCAGAAATCATCTCTTCATACCTGGCAGAAAACGATATTTTTTTAAAGCATATCTTCATTTTTGAAGAAATAGATTCCACAAACACAGAGGCAAAAAGAAGGGCTTGTGAAGCGGGTGCATTCAGGAATTCAGAGGGAGAACTGACAGAAAGCGGGCAAAATCTTCATCCGGCACTTTTTGTTTCAGAATGTCAGACGGGAGGAAAGGGCAGGCTCGGGCGAACTTTTGTCTCTCCGAAAGACTCCGGCGTTTACTTTTCGCTTTTGTATTCTCCAAAAGGCGGAATAAAAAATCCGGCTCTTTACACTGCGGCTGCTTCCGTTGCAGTTTCAAAGGCGGTTCAGAAACTTTACGGTGAAAAATGCGGCATAAAATGGGTGAATGATGTCTTTCTTGCTGAAAAAAAAATCTCCGGGATTCTGGTCGAGGGCATTGCTAATTTTGAGACCGGCTCAATTGATGCTGCAATTGTCGGAATCGGAATTAATATCCGTAAAAATCCGGAACTTACCGGCGAAATCACTAAAATTGCCGGAAGCATAGAAGAAGCAAAACTTTCTAAAAACGAAGAATTTCCTGTAATTTCAAAAAATATTCTTGTGGCCGAAGTAGTTAAGAATCTTGTGAAATTTTATGAAGCCTTTGAGTCTGGTGAAGAATCTTTGAAAAAAGAGATGATTGAAGAATACAGGCAGCGCTCAATTTTAACAGGCAGGGCTGTCACCGTAAATCCTGTCGCGGGCGGAAATGGCAGAGTTTATAAGGCAAAAGTCCTTGGTATCAGTGAAGAAATCAAGCTTATCGTTGAGACTGAGAACGGCGAAAAAATTGAGCTGAATTCCGGGGAAGTGAGCCTGCATTCTTACGATTTTGTGTAAAAATGCAGCTCTTCCGGGAAAATTTTAGTTTCCGAGAACTGATCCCTGGAAACCTCTCGCTCCGTTCAAAAATGATTTGTAGTCCATCGCTTTTTTCTTTTCCTGCTGGAGTTCCTTTATGACAAGCACGGAGCCCTCGCCGCATGCAATTTCAATTCCGACGGATTTTTGATAGGGAAGAACTGTTCCCGGCTTTTCGTTTGTTTTTGATGGGCTTGGCACAGCCTTTAAAAGCGTGATTTTTACTCCGTTCCAGAGGGTTGTGCAGAGCGGGAACGGCGTGTATGCGCGGATTTTTCGTTCGATTGCAGCGGCCGGCTCATTCCAGTCGATGATTCCGTCTTCGCGCGAGAAAAATCCCGTATAACTTGCTTCGCCTTCCTGTTTTCTGCCTTTTAATTCTGATTCAGATTCTGAAAAATCTTTGAGAACTTTTAAGAGAAGTTTTGAGCCTTCGTCCGTTACTTTGCTTGATTTTCCGTCTCCGTCCATCAATGAAAGGGTTGTTTCCGTTCCGTCGAGAGGAATTTCGGATTGTGCGAGAATGTCGCCTTCGTCTGTCTTAAGTGCGAGTCTCTGAACAGTGATTCCAAGTGTTTTGTCACCGTTGAGGATTGCTGCAGGAACCGGAGTGCAGCCCCTGTATTTTGGTAAAAGCGAAGGATGAAGGTTTATTCCGCCGTGCGGGAAAAGTGCGAGAAATTTTGGTCCGAAGATGCGGCCGTAGTCAAATGAAACGAGAAGGTCTGTACCAAGCGGAAGAATTGCTTCACGAGCATCGCTCATAAGGTGGTCGAACTCAAAGACTTGTATATTGTGCTCTTTTGCAACCTGCGCAACTTCTGTCGGAATGAGGTCGGAGTGACGGCCTCGGGTGGAAGGAGGATTCGTAAGGACAGCCGATATAGTAAAAAACTGTTCTGATTCTGAAAGGGAAGCCTCAGACTCAAGAAGATTTTTGAGAACTATTCCAGAGGCAAGAGGGGAGCCTGCATATAAAACTTTAATTTTCCGCATAAAGTGATGTTAGCATTTTCCGGAGGTTTTTGCAAAGGCGGGATTTCTTTAACCGTACAGAGCGGAGAAGACAAATTTTTTGACTAAAAAACTTGAAAATTGATAGAAATAGACTTAAAATTGAATATAATCTTTTGCATAATGCAGGTTCTATAAGGCCGGCAGGAGTAACAAATGGAAGAAAATTTTGATTTTACGATTGAGCAGCTTGGTGAGTGTAAAGTTCCTTCACCAATTGAACTTTCAAAAGAGCATGGAGAATTCCGTGCAAACTATGTACGCGACACTTCTTTTGTACGCTACAAGGTAAATGTTTTTGATGCGAATTCTACTGAAAACGAGAGAACCAAAGGCAACCTTATGCAGAAAGCCGGTCCCCGCGAATTCATCTATTTTAATCCGGCACATGTTACTGCAGGTATCTGTACATGCGGCGGTCTTTGCCCGGGTCTCAACGATGTAATCCGTGCTGTCGTACGCTGTCTGTGGTTCCGCTACGGAGTAAAACGTATCCGTGGTTTCAGATATGGATTTAAGGGCTTTTTCCCGGATTCTGGATACGATACAATCGAACTCACTCCGAAAGTAGTTGACGACATCCATAAAAACGGAGGTTCTTTCCTTGGAACGAGCCGTGGCGGCGGAAACCGTGTCACTGATATTGTTGATGCCGTAGAGTCGCTGAGCATCAATATGCTTTTTATCATTGGTGGTGACGGAACTCAGCGAGGCGCACTTGATGTTGCCCGCGAAGTAGAAAAACGAGGTCTCAAAGTCGCTGTAGTCGGTATTCCGAAAACTGTTGATAACGACCTTCTCTTTATTGACCGCTCATTTGGTTTTGAAACTGCTGTCGAAAAGGCTCGTGAGGCTGTCGATGCAATCCATATGGAAGCTGAGTCTCAGGTTAACGGTATCGGTGTCGTAAAACTTATGGGCCGTGAATCAGGCTTTATCGCAACTTCTACTGCCCTTTCAAGCCACGAGACAAACTTCTGTCTTATTCCAGAAGTTCCTTTTGATCTGGACGGACCTAACGGATTCCTCTCTCATCTTGAAAAACGCCTTGAGCGTCGTGGTCACGCTGTTGTTGTCGTTGCAGAAGGTGCCGGTCAGGAACATATGCAGGCAACAAACGAAACCGATGCTTCAGGAAACAAACGTCTTTCTGATATCGGCGTATTCCTTTGCAATAAGATTAATGAATATTTCGCTAAAAAGAACATTCATGTCAACCTTAAGTATGTTGACCCGAGTTATCAGGTTCGTTCTGCCGTTACGACTGCAAACGACTCAATCTACTGTGAGCGCCTTGGAAACAATGCGGTTCACGCTGCAATGGCCGGAAAAACAAAGTGCGTAGTCGGTCTTGTTCACGACAAATACGTAATCATCCCGACAGAAATGGTCACTAAAAAACGCAATACCGTCGATCCAGAAGGTGCACTCTGGCGAGATGCTCTCGACGCTACGGGTCAGCCGATTCTTATGGTCAACAACATTCAGTCAGTCATTGACCACATGAAGAAAAAGGCTGCCGAAGAAAAAAAATAAAATCAGACTTAAGAAATAAAACTTTTGTCTGTGACAAAACTCCTGAAATTTGCTACAATGGGGCATTATTTTATTCGTCTGCCTCAATCCAGTGGCAGATTCAGGAGTATTTTTTTATGGCAAAAAACGAAAAGGTTGCGGCAGACCCGCACGCATGTACGCTCGACAAAATCATCTCGCTCTGTAAACGACGAGGTTTTGTCTATCAGGCATCGGAAATTTACGGTGGTCAGGCAGGAGCCTGGGATTACGGTCCTTTGGGCGTAGACTTCAAGCGAAACATTCAGAACGCCTGGTGGAAGGAAATGACCCAGCTTCACGACGATGTTGTTGGCCTGGATTCGGCTATTTTCCAGCACCACACTACATGGAAGGCTTCTGGTCATGTTGACCACTTCTCAGACCCGATGGTTGACTGCCTGGAGTGTCAGGCCCGCCACCGTGCAGATAAATTGATTGAGGATTTCGTTGCCTCAAATCCGGACAAAGATCCTGGAAAACCAGTCGATACTATGACACACGAAGAGATGAAGGCTTATATCGACGCCAACATCAACTGCCCGACCTGTAAGAGCGAGAACCGCAAATACACAGCTGTCCGTGAATTCAACCTCATGTTCAAGACATATCAGGGACCAATTGCAGACGAGAGCCATCTTATCTACCTCCGTCCGGAGACTTGTCAGGGTATCTTCACTGATTTCAAGAGCATCGTTCAGTCAAACCGCATGAAAGTTCCTTTCGGCGTTGCTCAGGTTGGTAAATCATTCCGAAACGAGATTATTTTCAAGAACTTCATTTTCCGAACCTGCGAATTCGAGCAGATGGAGATGGAATATTTCTGTAAGCCGGGAACTGAGGACGAGACTTTCGAGCGATGGAGAGCCGACCGCTGGAATTTCTACCTCAAGTACGGTATTGCCGAGAAAAACCTTAAATGGCATCACCATGACAAGCTTGCTCACTACGCAAAAGACGCTTACGATGTCACCTACAACTTCCCAATCGGATTTGAAGAGGTTGAGGGTATTCACTCACGCACTGACTTCGATCTTTCACAGCATCAGGAATACTCAAAGAAGGACATGAGCTACATCGACCAGGAAGACGGAAACAAAAAGTTCATTCCTTATGTAATCGAGACTTCTGCAGGTCTTAACCGAAACTTCCTCATGTTCTTGTGTGAGGCTTACGAAGAAGAAAATGTCGGAAAAGACGGCAAAGAGGACTACCGCACAGTTCTTCACTTACATCCGAAACTGGCACCAATCACAGTCGCTGTTCTTCCATTGATGAAGAAAGACGGATTGGCAGAAAAGGCAAAAGAAATTCAGCACATGCTCAAAGAAGATTTCGTAACTGATTTCGATGTTTCGGGCACTGTCGGAAAACGATACCGCCGTCAGGACGAGGTTGGAACTCCGTTCTGCGTTACAGTTGACTACGACACAATCAACGAAAAGAACGACGATGGCTCTGTAAACAACAACTTCGGAACAGTTACAGTCCGCTTCCGTGACAGCATGGAGCAGGAGCGTGTTAAAATTGAAGACTTGCACACATTCCTGTTCGCAGCCATCAAAAACTACAAACCTGTAGAGAAGAAATAAAAAATTCCTCACAGAGGACACAGAGTTCACGGAGAGAATATATCAGAGGTAAGAACCTGATTTTTATGACCAAACTCTCTGTGAACTCTAAAACTCTGTGAGAAATTTCAACATATTACATCGTGTATTGCCAACAGAAAGTCCGTTAAAGGTGGAGCTCCAGAACCTTCAGCTATTTAGAAGGGAAAAAATGCGTTGTGCTTCTTTCGGCGATGTTGGAGTATCTTGATATGGTGGGGGGAGGGGGCTCTTTATCCTATTTGCGAAGATTCTTAAAAACCTTGTCTACAGCCAGATCCAAATTCGAACCTGTCTATTTTACAAAAGTCTCCCCTCTGACAGTCAAACGGGACATCGACTACATGCGCGACCACTTCAAAGCCCCGATTCCAGAATACGACATTTCTCTGGAAGACGGCCTGGCGTGGGATGGATTCTATTACACGGACCTGGACTTCGAGCTGAGGTTTTGATTTAAGGGGGCTCAACATTTTCCGCTTTCCGTTTTCAACTTTCTGTTTCTGTGATATACTTTTCACACTATGGACTACATCGCTCTTGGTAAATCAAATCTTCTTGTTTCTCGTACGGCGTTTGGTGCGCAGGGAATTGGCGGGATTGATGACCCGGAGACTGCTTTTCAGATGATTCGTATGGCCTATGAGGACGGCGTTAATTTTTTTGATACTTCCACGAAGGCTCCTGAAAGCGAACGCCGGCTTGGAAAGGCTCTTAGCGATGTCCGTCAGAATGTTTTTATTGCAACGAAAAGCTCTCCCCGTAATGGCGGTGAGCTTGCTATTGATATTGATGTCAGCTTGCGCAATCTTGGGACGAGCTACATCGATCTTTATCAGCTTGAAAATCCTGAGAATCTTCCTAAAATCAACGACGGTACTGAAATCCTTGAAAAATTAATTGAATTGAAGTCTTCGGGAGTAGTGCGTCATTTCGGGATTGTCACTGCAGATGCAGATGTCGCCGAGCGGGTTCTTTATTCTGACGCTGGCTGGGAGACGATTCAGTTTCCGTTCAATATGCTCTGCCCGGAGAGCACAGAGAATCTTACACGGCGTTTTTACGAAAAAGATATCGGGTTTATTGCGATGCAGCCTTTGTGCGGCGGTGTACTCACGAATCTTCCGCTGGCACTCGGCTATTTCCTTCCTTTTGAAAATGTTGTTCCTCTTTGGGGTGCAAGAAACATCGACGAGCTTCAGCAAATTCTCTACTTCTCAAAAAATCCGCCAAGGCTCGACGAGCAGTTCTACGAAGAAGCGGATAGGATAAGACAATTCTTTAATTAGTGGTAATTTATAGCCCCGCACGGTTGCTGAAAATTAGCGGGCGTTGCGGGCGGCGTTTGAGAGCGCAGAAGGGGTAGCGGAAATACCCGAACGGAGAAGAAAAGACCAGGCTTGCTTGGGCATTTCTGCGTAGTGAAAGGTATTGGAGCGAGGGGAAGGCTTTCCCCTCTGCTTTTTATTTGAACTGTGCGTCCAGCCAGTCGAAACTTGAATCCTGCTGTTCCGGCAGATATGCATGTTCACCGTCTTTTACAATCTCTGTTTTGAGTTTGTCCTCTGCTTTGTTTGCTTTCCAGATTTTCTGGATTTTTTCGTATGCTTCTTTTGTTCCTGCTGTCGGATTTACGGCATCATCGTCACCGCCGATAAAGTACATCGGTTTTGGAGCGGCAAGTCCTGCTACATCAGGATAGTCCAGGAATTTTGCGATTGTCGGGTGGAGCATTGAGAATGCGGAATTTCCTTTGAGCTGTCCGTCACCTGGTTTGATGTGGCCTTTCATTGTGCCGAACCAGCAGACTGAAACTCCTGCCGTGATGTCATCGCTGATAGCTGCAAGCTGCCATGAGCGGAAGCCGCCCATACTGAATCCGATGCAGGCTACTTTCTTTTTGTCGACCTGCGGAAGTGAAGCAAGGAATTTTGCTGCGCGGCAGTCTTCCTGTGCGATGATTCCTGCGAAACTTGTTCCCATGTTGAAGAGATTGCTTCCAAGTGACTGCTGGCTGTCGGTTTTGAATCCATGAACAGAACGGTCTCCCCAGCCGAGGGCGTCAAAACTGAGGACTACATAGCCGCGTTTTGCAAGCTCGTCTCCCGGGAAGCGTTCTCCGAAATATCGGCCGGCCCAGTTTTCTGCTTCTGCAAGCCGTTTTTCGTCTTCTTCAGTTGTTCCGAATGGTTTTACCATCTTTTCTTTGCCGATTGTGAATTTTGAGCCGTGGTCGTGCAGCATGAGGGCTGCCGGCGCTTTTTTTGCGTTGTCCGGAATCAGAAGGTATGCGAGAACCCGGCTTTCGGCGCTGATATTGAATACGATTTTCTGGGCTTTGTAACCTTCGCGCTGTTCTTCTTCAAGAACGACCATATCGAAAGGTGTTTTGTCTTCTTTCTGAATGATAAGTTCGCGTGCTTTTTCGAGACCTGCCTTCTTCCATTTTTTTGGATTGACTCCGTCTTTCCAGCCCATCGAGAATTCCCAGTTTTTGAGGATTGACTCGTAGAATGTCGGCAAGCAGCGGTCCTTTGCGTTGATTTCCTGTTTCACGTATTCTTTGCTTCCCTCTGCAAAAACAGAGATTGAGATGAGTGCGGAAACGGCCAGAAAGAGTGATTTTTTTAGCAGCATTTTCATTTTTTTCTCCTTTTATTTGTTTTTTTATTAGCAGCTGATGATTTTTTCAAGTTCTTCTTTTGTAAAGACACCCATATTGCACAAATCAACGGAGAATGAACTGATTGATTTTCCGTAAAAAAGCACATCCTCTGTGCAGAGAGAAAAATCGATGTCGTTTTCGGCGAATTCACGGATAGCCCAGACTTTTTTTTCAGTGTTTCTTTCTGAGAGCATTGGTGCCGGACTGAATTCGATATGGATGTTGTTGTCGTGAATAAAATCAACGATTTCAGGATAAAGTTTTCCGTTGTTGAAAATTTTGAGCTTGTCATTACAGACACCGATGTTCGGGTTCATAAGATGACTCGGGCGGAAATTCAGCATCAGTTCAAAAAGTTCGTCACGGCTTTGTAAATCTTTGAGTCCCTGGCAGCTGATTCTTGATTCCATATTGAGTTTATGAGCAGAATTAAAAATCGAAAGGAATTTCTCGGGATTCTCGACAAAAGCTTTGCCGTAAAGATCAATGCCTGCAAAAAGACCGCTTTCAAGAAGCATATTTGCAAGAGGAATGTTGTTTTCGTTATCGCTGTCGATGCCCAGAAAAGGGCGGAAGTTGATTTTTCCTGCGTATTTTTCTTTTGCCTGGGTGATTATATCCAGAAATTCAGCAGCATTTTTGCATTGTGAAAGATATTCGATGCTCAGGCTTCCGTTGAGGTTTTTTACATTTTCGCTGACACTTGCTGAAATCGCATGGCAGAACAAAAGCAGTATGTCGTGAGCACTGCCCATTCTTTCTTTTGTATAAGCGCTTATATTTTTTTTAAGCGACATATATTCTGCACTTCCGGCTTTTATTCCATCTGAAAAATCGGGAATAAGAAATCCGGCCCAGTGTGTAAAGACCGGGTAACTCATGCCTGTACTCAGATGTTTGCAGGAGTCTTTTTTGGGAAGTTCAAGAAAGTCTGCTATTTTTGTCATATTTATTTCCAGTTTTCTTTGACCTTATTTTTAAATTCTTGTTTTTCGCTGTCTGAAAGGAAAGAATCTTCAAAGCTGTTGAGGATTATCTGTTTCATGTCGGCCTTTGAGAAGTGCAGCTTTGAGTAAAGATTCCAGTACTCGTCAAGAAGTTCGGCACCGAAGAAAATCGGGTCGTCGGAAGCGATTGTGACCGGAATTCCTTTTTCAAACATCTCGCGGACCGGATGCTCGCTCATTTTTTTGACGAATTTTTTTGTGAAGACATTGCTTGTCGGGCAGACTTCGACTGGAATTTTTTTATCTTTGAGATATTTTACGAGTTCTGAATCCTGAACTGAAGTGATTCCGTGACCGATTCGCTCAGCGTGGCAGATATTGAGCGCATCCCAGATAGATTCTGGACCTACGTCTTCACCGGCATGGGCTACGGCATGATAGTTGTCTTTAAGCGCTTTTTCGAAGACCGGGCCGAAATCTCCTGACGGGCCTTTCTGTTCTGCTCCGCCAAGACCGATACCGATAAAGCCTTCAAAAGGATGTTCTTTGAACATTTTGTAGTTGTTCTCTGCGTTTTCAAGACCGAATGTGCGGGAAACGTCTCCGAGAAGCCAGACTGTGATACCTGTCTCTTTTTTGATTTTTTTGAGATTCTTCTCGAAATTTTTTGTCATTTCTGAATAATCGAAGCCTTTTTTGATGAAGGCAGAAGGAGCGAAGAATGCCTCGCAGTGAACAATTCCGTTACGGACAAGATAATTCTTGAGGTCGTCGAAGATAAGGTCGAAGTCTGAAACAGATGTGAACAAATCCTGGATTTTGAGGAATGCCGCAATGAAACCATTTAAATCAGAATATGAGAAAAGTTTTTTTATTTCTTCGTCAGAAAACTCGACTCCGTTTTTTTTGAGGTAAAGTTTTTTGATTGTGTCACGGCTCATTACTGCTTCAATATGAATATGAAGTTCAGCCTTCGGTATCTTTTTAAAAAATTTATAAAATTCTGATTTGTTCATGATTGCCTCGTATGACTTCTATATAATTCTACTACAAGTTTCGGCAAATTTCATTAGAAATATAAATAAATCTGCAATCTTTTTCGGTCAAAGCCTTTCAAAACAAACAAAAAAGTTGAAAATTCGTCAATTTAATAGTAACATATTCAGGAAAGAAGTTCATTTTTAAGGTTAAACGATGCAGATTGTAACAGAAGGCGAAATGCCAAAAATTCCGGAACAGATTGAAAACGAAGGCTCTCCAGCCGCATTGGGAATTGCAGTTGATATTGGAACAACCACTGTCGCTGTGAGTGTCTGGGCACTTTCAAAACGAAAGCACCTTGTAACTGTCGCAGAAAAAAACAATCAGGTCCGCTACGGATACGATATTATCCGGAGAATTGCTTTTGCGGTCCGTCCGCCGCTCACCGGTTCTTCTTCAGTAGTCGAAACTGGTCATTCGGCCCTGCATTACTGCATCGTCTCACAGCTTGAAAAAATGTTCTCAAAGGCAATTTTCGAGGCAAACGCCCGCATTCCGAGAGGGTACCAGCCAAAAGTCGAGTCAATCGTAATCACCGGCAACACGACGATGCTCTCATTTTTGTGTGCCACAAGCGTCGCGAACATGGCGGCGGCTCCTTTTCAGCCGGCGACTCTTTTCGATACGACGACAACCTGGTCAAAAATCCGTGACGGAAATGCCTTTGAATTCTGTACGGCTCTTGATAAGCCAACCCCGGAACTTCTTAATCTTTTTTCTTCAAGCGTAATTCCTCCGGAGACCGAGGTTTATATTCCTCCATGCATCGGAGCTTTTATCGGTGCGGATGCTGTCTGTTCTATGATTTCTGCAGGTTTTCCTGTTCCTGATTCAAAAGATTCCTCATTAAGACCGGGAGAATCAAAAGTCAAGGCACCTCTTCTTCTTGCTGACATCGGAACAAATAGTGAGCTTTGCCTTTATGTTCCGGACGCTCCGGGGAAAAAGGGCAGAATTCTGTGTACATCTGCCGCTTCGGGACCAGCTTTTGAGGGCGCAAATATCAGCTGTGGTATGCCTTCCATCGAAGGTGCCATCGACAAAATCACTTACAGAAATGACACCCTTGTCTGCCATACAATCGGCGATAAAACTGCCCGCGGTCTATGCGGAACCGGCCTGATCAGTGCCGCAGCAATCATGCTCAAAAATAAATATATCGATAAGACCGGAGCCATTACACGCGAAAAATCAAAACTTGGTGACGGAACTGCCTGCATTGAACTCACGCCGTCAGTCTATCTTTCTCATCAGGATATTCGAAATCTTCAGCTTGCGAAGGCTGCCGTTAGGACGGGGCTTGAATTCCTTCTTGAGCATACAGAAGAAACGCCTGTTTTCTGTATTGCGGGCGGTTTCGGCTCAAAAATAAATCTCGAAGAAGCAACAGCTATCGGGCTTTTGCCGCTCCAGCTCGAAAAGCGTACTGTCCAGCTTGGAAATGCATCCCTTTCGGGTGCAAGCGCGCTTCTGTTCTCAAACGTTCTTCGTGACAAGGCAAGACAAATCGCAAAAAAATCAGTTCAGATTAATCTTGCAGGAATCCCTGAATTCCAGGAACGCTTCTTAAAGGGAATCGATTTTTAAGCTGTTCCGGCGTTTTTTCTCAGGTCAGTTTAAATGTGCCGTTGTAAAGGTCGTAGTATCTTCCTTTTGCGGCGAGCAGTTCTTCATGGTTTCCGCGCTCTATTATTTCGCCTTTTTCAAGAACAAGAATTTCGTCTGCGTTTCGTACCGTTGAAAGCCTGTGGGCGATTACAAAAACAGTCCGTCCTTTCATGAGCGCATCCATTCCTTTTTGAATCAGCCGTTCCGTTCGGGTGTCGATTGAGCTTGTCGCTTCATCAAGAATCAGGACTCTCGGGTCTGCCACGGCTGCACGCGCGATTGCCAGAAGCTGTCTCTGCCCCGCGCTGAGGCTTGAACCGTCCCCTGTAATCACTGTTTCGTATCCTTCTGAAAGATGACGGATAAAATAGTCGGCGTTCGCAAGTTTTGCGGCCTCAATTACTTCTTCATCACTTGCACTCAGATTTCCGTACCTGATATTTTCCAGAATTGTTCCCGTAAAAAGATGTGTGTCCTGAAGAACCATTCCGAGAGATTGCCGGAGAGAGTCTTTTTTCAGGTTTTTGAGCGGTACTCCGTCATAAGTGATTCTGCCGTTTCCTTCTTCAATATCGTAAAATCTTGTGAGAAGATTTGTGATTGTGGTCTTTCCGCTGCCTGTTGAGCCGACCAGTGCGATTTTCTGCCCGGGTTTTGCCGTAAGACAGATGTTCTTTAAGACCTCAACATCTTTCCGGTACGAGAAATTTACATTTTCGAAGACAAATTCACCCCTGAAAGTTGGGTCGACTTCTTCCGTACCGTTATCTTCTTCAATTTTTTCATCGATGACTGCAAAAATTCTTTCGGCGCCGGCGAGGGCGTTGAGAACTGAATTGAACTGCTGGCTTACCTGAGTGAGCGGGCGTGAAAAAGAACGCGCTGACTGCAGGAAACTTGCTATTGTTCCGACATCCGTAAAACCTTTGATGACCAGAAAACTTCCTGCGATTGCAGTGAGGGCGTACTGAATGTGGCTCAGATTGTTCATCAGCGGGCCGAGAACGGAAACATAGCTCATTGCGCTTGTTCCTGCTTTTCTGAGGTTTTCGTTGAGTTCGTCGAAATTTTCCTGTACTTTTTCTTCCCGCGTGAAGACTTTAACGACCCTCTGGCCTTCGATAAGCTCTTCTATGTAGCCGTTGACTTTCCCGATATTCTCCTGCTGAGCGCGGAAAGCCCTGGCGGAGCGTTTTCCGATTTGTGCAGAAAGAATCATAATCAGTGTGATTGTCAGAAGCATCAGAATTGTGAGCGGAATGCTCAGAAAACACATCATTATGAAAATTCCTGAGACCTGGAAAAACGTTGAAAAAAGCTGCGGAACGCTCATCGAGAACATTTCGCGCAGAGTGTCGGTGTCGTTCGTGTAAAGCGACATTAAAACTCCGTGCTGCCTTGAGTCGTAGTAGGACAGCGGAAGGCGTTCCATATGATGAAATAAATCCTTACGGAGAGAAGCAAGCGTCCTGGTTGCGATTGAAATCAGAATTCTCTCGGAAAAATAGCCGGAAATGGCTCCTGAGGCATAAATCGTTATCATTGTAAGGACGATTTTTAAGAGGCCGGACAAATCAGGATTTTTATGACCGATAAGCGGAATGATGTAGTCGTTGACTGCGGGCTTGAGAAGGTATGCGCCCGCCACAACCGCAAGGGAATCAAGGATTACGAAAAGAAAGACGAAAATCCATAAGATTTTAAACCGTCCCATATACGAGATGAGACGGAGGATTGTCTGTCTGGTATTGCGCGGTTTTTGTGTGCCGCGCATTTTGACGGGAGGCAATGTCTTACCTGTTTTTGATTTTTTCGATTTCGTCGTGCTGAACGTCGAAAAGTTCCATTACATGGTCAATCATTTTCTGTTTCGGGTCAGCTTCGTCAGCCGGCAGGGTTGCCATGTAGTCTTTTCGGAATGATTTGCATTCGATTACGGGGCTTGCGGCGAAAATCTGTACGGCAGGCTCACAAAGGTCTGCAAGCATGTCGTCTGGATTGTTCATGTCGATTGTGAGGGCGCTTCCGTTGATTGTGACGAGAATCATTACATCGAACATGCGGAGGTAAGAGTCGATTTCACGCAGTCCGCGCTTTGTCTCAGGGTGTCCCGGTCTGTATCGGGTTCCGCTCGGGAAAACAAGGATTACTTCGCCGTCGCGCTTGCATTTGTCCATAGCGCGCATTGCCGCAAGGTTGATTGTGCGTGCGCGTTTTTCTTCTTCGATTTTTTCTTCTTCAGACTGTGCGTTTGCTTCGGCTTTGTCGAGCGAGCGGGTCGGGTAGATTACGACGCGGGTGAAGCTTTCTGCAAATGCGCGTACAAGCGGGTTTGCTTCGTTGAGTTTCATTCCGGCGATGGCTACGATTCGTTTTGAGAGGTCCTTGCCTTCGTCTCCAAGGTCGTGCTCAAGAAGATAGCAGAGAGCTGGCAAATCTGTGTTTGAGAAGTGCTCCATTAAGATAAGACCGTGTTTGCCGGCCTTTACTGCATCGAGGAATGCACGGAAATTTTCTTTTCCTTCGAGACGGCTTCCTGGAGCCATGTTGTCCTCGACGAGTTTGTCCATGAATTTTCGTGTGCGAGGATTTTCTTTCTGATAAACGTTTGTTTCGTCAATTTTTGCTGCCGCAACTGAAAGGTTAGCGAGAGACTTGAACATTTCTGCATATTTTTCACGGATGGAAAGAGCCATAAAATTCTCCTGTTAGTCTTTGATAAGTTTGTAGAATGATTTGACGTAGTCGACGAAAGAACCCCAGCTGAGGCCGACACAGACTACAAAAAGAACTCTTGTTGACCACAAAAGTGAGAGTTTGATTATGTTGTCGATGAACTGATATTCTTCGGGGAAAGAAAACCTGAACCTTGTGTAGCTTTCGAGTGTGAGGAAGAAAAAGCCTGTGATGATGTAGAATACGGTTTTGAGTTTTCCTCCCATGCGGGCTGCGATTGCGATTCCTTTTTTTGAAGCTGTCATTCTCAAGAAACTTTGTGTGAATTCGCGGTAGAAGATGAGAATGAAGAGTACGAAAGGCATGTACCCCGCTTCGACGGCGCACAGAAAGACTGTGAGATTGAGGATTACGTCGGCGAAAGGGTCGAAAAGCTTTCCGAAATCGCTTACTTCGTTGTATTTTCGTGCGTAATGACCATCCCAGTAATCAGTGACTTCGATGACTGCGAGAGCCGGAATCATTATGCAGGCTGAAATTACACCGAGAATGTACGAATCTGTCCAGAGCGGCAAATTAAAAATCAAATAAAAAACGGGCGCAAAAACTGCGCGTGAAAGAGTAAACTTGTTGGAAACTGTCATTTCGCTAAGTATAGAATTTTTACGCGAAAAAGTAAATCAGACCTGGAAACCTGCCTGCGACTTCTCTTCTGCTCACGGTTTTCCGCTTTTCAGGGGGGGGCTCACAGGTCTTTTTGAACCTTACAGAGAAGGGTGCCGCCTTTAAAATCAATGTGCACGGAGTAAAGACTCGGAAAAACTTCAGGTTCCGGAATCCGGAAAATCTGGGCTTCCTTCAGGTTTTTGAGGAGAACTTTTTCAGCGTAGAATTTTACCGGCGGAAAATTCAGAATTCCGTTTTTTTGTTCAGGCAGTTTTTCTCCTTCAAAAATCCAGCTGCGTCTGACGGGAAGGGCGAGTGTGTCGGGAAGCGGGCAGTAGACAATCGGAATTTCTTTTTCAGGGCTGTTCTTTTCCAGGTGAACCGGAATCATGTTTCTCTGTTCGCCGAAAATTGATTTCATCAGGTAATTCGTAAAAAAAGAAAGTAAGACGTAAAGAACGAGTGAGACGGGGAGGGCGATTTTCCAGAAAAATGAAATGACAGTTCCGGTCGCAAAAATTATGGCGAGAATCAGGTAGTAATAAGAGTGATTTTTTGAAAAATCAAGCGGCCATGAAAGGGAAGAGGCTGCGAAAATCAGGATTGTGTAAAGAATCACGGTGAAACTAAGAAAAACGCAGAGAAAAACGAATCTCGATGTCTTTTTTTCGTGTTTTTTTGAGGAAAGAAGAATTTTTAAAAGACATGCGAATGCAGAACCGAACGAAAAAACACAGGAGAAGGCGAGAAACTGGCTCAAAAAAGGTTCTTCTGAAATTGCTGTAATCATCAGGTGCGGCCCACGCTCATTCTGTTCTCAACTTCAAAATCCGGGAGTTCAGCTTCGACGATTGTAAGTGCCGCATCGAGAGTCTTCTGGCTGTCGGCGATTCCGTGCAGGGTGATTTTTTTGTCTTTCAGAGATGCCCTCAGGTATTCAATGTTGAGGTTGTAGATAAAAATCAGGATGTCAACGAGTCTCTGCCCCATAAGAAGTTCGTCAATTTTTTTCTGACCGGCTTCTTCCTTTTCTTTTGTGACGAAAGATTTTGTGAGCGCGATAATCGAGTCTGCGATGGAATCAACGTCGAGTTTTGAACTGTTCACGACAAAATCAAACATTTCAGGGTTGTTCGCATCAAAATTGAAAAAGCCCTTGTGAAATGATTTCTGATGGTTTTCGCTCTCAAAGAGTTTTTTTTCCGCTTTTTTTGCGCTCAGATTGTATTCTTTCTGGATTCTCTCAATTCTGAGCTTTTCTTCTGCAATGCACCGGATGGAAATATGATTGTCTATGTCCTTTAAGATGATGAAAGAGTCCCGGCCGACAATAACGGTGTTGTTTTCACCCGCGGCTTCAAGAATTGCGGTCATAAGGCAGTTGAGGTATTCATCGCGGAGATTTGTGAGGCCCGTAAGGAAACCGAGTTTTTTTTCTTCGAATTTGGGGAGTTTGTTTTCAGGAAAACCAAGTGAGACGATTCTTTTTTCGAGATCTGTTTTTGTCACAAGCTTATAGCCGAGTTTTTCAGCAATTCTGGAAGCGACTTCATCTCCAAGCGAAGCCAGCTGCCGGGAGATACTAATTACAGCCATCGACTCACCCCTTAATTTTTTCGTGCAGAAATATATAATATTATCGGCATCAAAATTAAAAATGGAAAGAGCAAAATTATGAAAGACCTTGAATGGAAAATTACTTCTGAAAAAGAACTCTTGAAAACTGTCGTTTACACTGTAAATGAAACGACCTCGGTTGCTCCCGACGGTTCTGTCGGCCACTATCTTGTTCAGGACGCTCCCGACTGGGTAATCGTAATTCCTGAAATTGACGGAAATTTTCTGATGGTAAAACAGTGGCGGCATGCGCATAACGGACTGAGCATTGAATTTCCGGGCGGAGTCATAAATAAGGGCGAAAAACCTGAGGATGCGGCCAGACGCGAAATGGAAGAAGAAACCGGCTATAAGGCGGGAAAACTCACATATCTCGGCTGTGCAAATCCGAATCCGGCCCTCATGCGGAACAGAGTTCATTTTTTTGCGGCTGAAAACCTTACTTCGACCGGGGAGCAGCATCTTGATGCGGATGAATTCGTCGAATACTTAAAAATTCCGTGCGAAGAAGTTTACCAGAAAATCGGCTCGGAAGAATATCCGCATGCCCTGATGATGAGCGCGCTTTTAAAATATAAATTGTGGAAGAACTGATTGCCAGAGGAGCAGTGATTTACAGAAATGTGCTGGTTGTGCGCCCGCTCTATTGAGAGGCAGGGGAAAGTTTTTTAATTTGAAAATAAAGGCTTGTGAGTTCTGCGCGGAGTTCCCGGATAGCGGTCATAGCTTCTGCATTTTTTTCGTAAGCCTCGGCTTCGTGCAGAAGTTCATTCCTTGCGCCTTCTATAGTGAATTTTCTTTCGTAAACAAGGTGTTTCAGCCTCAGAATGATTTCCAGGTCTCTCTGAGTGTAAACCCTTCTTCCGCCCAGATCCTTTTTCGGGGCAAAACTCGGGATGACGGTTTCCCAGTAGCGGAGAACATTTTGTTTTATGCCGGTCAATTCTTCGATTTCACCGATTGTGTAAGTCAATTTGATTCTCCTTGAAAACGATGCCTGAAATTATAATCGAATTCTCAGATTGATTCTAGGTGAATTCAAATTTCCGGCAACGCTGGGCGTTTAAGTAACGCCGAGAATTAAGGGCGTTACCCTGCGCTTCGCTCTGGAACGGCTCCGCCTGCCTGACGGCAGACAGGCCGCCTTGCACAGCGCTAACGCTTTTTCCCTACGTTTGCACTAGCCTTAATTTTCCGCTAGAATAAGTTTCTATGAATAAGAGCAAGAAACCAAGTTTCCGTGAGTTTTTGAAATCCCAGGTTGAAGCCGGATTGCCCGTATTTTTTGACGGCGGAATCGGCACGATGATTCAGAAAACCGGGTACACTGATTACGACATTCCAGAAGACATTTCAATTGAAAAACCTGAGATTATTGAAGACATACACAAAGCTTACCTCCGGGCAGGTGCGAATGTGATCACGGCGAACACTTTTGGCGCCTTGCCGCTCAAACTGATTTCCGCAAAATATTCCTGCAAGGAATACATCGAGGCAGAAATTGCCCTAGAAAAAAAATGTATTGCCGAAGTTGAGGCAGAAGGAAATACCCGCCCTCACTATGCTTCATGGGATACAAGCCAGATTGGCCGCCTTTTGGAGCCAATGGGTGACTTGACTTTTGACCAGGCCTACGAGACTTACAAAGAAGCTGCCATGATTGCAGAAAAAGCCGGAGCTGAGATTGCTATTATCGAGACCATGGCAGATTTACGGGAAGTTAAGGCTGCAGTTCTTGCCACAAAAGAAAACACGAACCTTCCGATTTTTGCCAGCATGACTTTCCAGCCCAATCTGCGCACTTTGACAGGTAGCGATATCCGCACGGTTGTGGTTTATCTTGAGTCGCTGGGCGTGGATTTAATCGGCTTTAACTGCGGCGGCTCTTTGAGTGAAGATGACAAAATCGTTGCTGAGTTCATGCGTTACGCACATCTGCCTGTTTGCGTGGAGCCGAATGCGGGATTGCCTACGGTTATCAATGGAAAGGCCGTGTTCCTTGTCGGAGCAGAAGAATTTACTGAGCATCACCTCAAATACCGGGAACTTGGAGTTTCAGTCTTCGGCGGATGCTGCGGAACGACCCCGGATCACATCGGGGCAATGGTAAAGGCGATTGAGGCTCTTCCTCCGCAGAAACGAAAACCGTGCGAATTTGAGAACGCCTGTTTTATCTGCTCATACAATTCGAGCGTTCAGATTGGTGGCGGGGCTGGTCCTCAGATTATCGGCGAGCGAATCAACCCGACTGGCAAAAAAAAGGTCAAAGAGGCTTTGCTTGCCCACAACATGAATTTCGTTCTTGGGGAAGCAGAAAGCCAGATTAACGCCGGCGCACAGATTCTTGATGTGAATGTAGGCTTGCCGGGCATTGACGAGGCCCAGACTATGGTGGACGCGGTGAAGACGATTCAGGGAGCCTTTAACACGCCGCTTCAGATTGATTCCAGCGAAGCTCCGGTTCTGGAAAAAGCACTACGCTATTACAACGGAAAAGCCCTGATAAACTCAACCAACGGCCGTCAGGATGTGATGGATAAAGTCCTGCCTCTGGTGAAAAAATACGGCGGAGCGGTGGTCGCCCTCTGCATTGATGAGGCCGGAATCGCTCCCACAGCGGAAGGACGGGTTGCAGTCGCTGAAAAAATCATCGCGGAGGCGGCAAAATACGGAATCCCGGTTCGTGACATCGTTATTGACACCCTTACTCTCACAGTTTCGAGCCAGCAGAAAGAAGCTCTGGAAACCGTCCGGGCGATTCAGATTCTCAAAGAAAAATACGGAGAGCAGGGATTACAGTTCGTGCTCGGAGTGTCGAACATCTCTTTTGGAATTCCACGGCGCGACATCATAAATTCAAGATTTTTCGCCATGGCTTTGTACGCGGGACTTTCAGCCTGCATCATAAATCCGCTCATGCAGCCCATGATGGAAACCTACTACGGCTACCGTGCCCTGGCAGGATTTGACGAAAACTGCCTTGACTACATCGAAAAATACAACGACACCCCGGCTCCGGTTTACGGACTTACGGCGGAGCAAGCGGCTGCGGCAAAAGGAAACGCACCAGGGATAGGAGCACCGCCGTCAGGCGTTCCGAACGCAGAGAGGAATGGAGCGAACAGCGGAAGTGCGGATAGCCCGACCCGAAGGGGGGTGCCCAAATTACCTGAAAACCTGACTGACTCGGAAAGCGCGCTCATAAACATAATCTGCAAGGGATTCAAGGATTCGTCGGCTGAGGCCACAAAAAAACTTCTGGACGAGGAAAAAGAGCCGGTTCAGATTATCGACCGCTGCATCGTGCCGGCATTGGACATCGTGGGAAAAGATTTTGAAATCGGAAAGAAATTTTTGCCCCAGCTTTTGCTCTCGGCAGACACGGTAAGCAACAGTTTTGCGGTAATCAAAGCCCACCTCGAAGCAAGCGGAAACGCCCAGGAGTCGAAGGGAAGCATCGTAATCTGCACGGTTTTCGGCGACATCCACGACATCGGAAAAAACATCGTCAAGGCCATGCTTGAAAACTACGGCTACACGGTAATCGATTTGGGAAAAAATGTCCCCGCAGAAAAAGTCGTTGAGACCGTGCTCGAAAAAGACATCCAGCTGGTGGGATTGAGCGCGCTCATGACAACCACGGTGGCCAACATGGAAGACACAATCAAACTTCTGCGGGAAAAACTCGGCGCGGTGGGAAAGACCTGCAAGATTATGGTGGGCGGAGCGGTCCTTACGGCGGACTACGCAAGCCAGATTGGGGCAGATTATTACGCTAAGGATGCGATGGTGAGCGTGGCGATTGCAAAGGAAGTGTTTGGGAAGTAGATTGA
>JAFPUF010000059.1 GCA_017395545.1 Treponema sp.
AATCTCCATGCGTCGGCAGGGATTCCGCTTTCTTTTGCATCGCTTCCGAATACGCCCACACCCTTTGACTTAGAGAATTTTCCGTCCTCGTAGTTAAGGAACTCAGTTGAAGACATGTGATAGAGTTTTGTGTAGTCTTTTCCTGTTCCGATTTCTGAGCATGGGAAAACTACAGTGTGGAATGGAATGTTGTCCTTTCCGATGAACTGGAACAAGTCAACTTTCTCGTCAAACTTTTCGCTCGACTCGCTTGGAAGCCACCATTTTTTCCAGTCGAAAGTCTCTTTGCCGGCCGCCTTCATCTCGTCAGCCAGCTGTTTTGTGATTGACATGTAGCCGATTGGTGCGTTGAACCAGACATAGAAAACCTTGTTTTCATATCCGGCCTTTGGAACCGGAATTCCCCATTTGAGGTCTCGTGTGATTGCCCGCTCGTTGAGGCCGTCACGGATCCAAGCCTTTGTCATCTGGATTGCGTTTGCGCTCCATTTTCCTTCGACACTAGCCTTCTCCATCCATTCTTCAAGTTTTGGAGCAATTGAAGGAAGGTCGATGTAAAGATGCTTTGTCTCACGAACTTCCGGAGTTGAGCCGCAGGTGTGGCAGCGAGGCTGTAAAAGCTGGGTCGGGTCAAGCAACGTGCCGCATGAGTCGCACTGGTCACCCCGGGCGTCTGTAGCTCCGCATTTCGGACAGGTGCCGTCAACATAACGGTCTGCCAGAAACATAGCGCACTTAGGGCAGAAAAGCTGCTTTGAAGTGTGCTCCTTTATGAAGCCGTTTTTGTCCAGGTCGTTGAAAATGCTCTGGGTGATTTCGGTACATTCTTCGTTTGAAGTGCGGCCGAATTTGTCAAAAGCGATGTCGAACCACTCATAGATGTCCTTGTGAATCGCGTAGTAGTAATCGCAAAGCTCGCGCGGAGTCTTTTTTTCCTGCAAAGCCTTTGTCTCAGTTGCAGTTCCGTATTCGTCAGTGCCGCAGACATACATGGTCTCATAGCCCCGTGAACGGCAGAATCGTGCGAAGACATCTGCGGAAAGCATCTGAATCAGGTTTCCGAGATGAGGAATATTATTTACATAAGGTAATGCCGAAGTGATAAGTCGTTTGTTCATTTTGATATTGTTCATAGAAAAAGATTATAGTAAAAAGCCGCGTTTTATACAATGTTGCGCCTGTACTGCAACACCACTGTCATTGCCGTGTCACGAACGACAATGATACTCACGGGCGTGTCCCTCACTTTGTTCGGGCCGGGCTTTTCAGGGCTACGGCTTTCGCCTCCGACCACACCTCCGGTGTGTTTTCGCTGTCGCTCACCCTTACAATCCCTCACGCAGGATTCCTGTATGACCACTGTGTCATTGCCGAGCTTGACCCAGCAATCTCACACACACAGGGGGATTTCCTCGTCAAAGCAAGGGCAACAACGGAAGCCCTTGAGCGCGGGAATAACATCACTCCTTGTCATTCCGTGCTTGCATTTTTTCTAAATATATGCTAATTTTACTCCGAAAAATCGTGGCTTATCACATATTTTCGGAGTAAATATGATAATTCAGCGAAAAAAATACCTTGATATGCTTGTTTCTGGCATTGGTAACAATCTTGTAAAAATTGTTACGGGCATCAGGCGTTGCGGAAAGTCCTTTCTGCTTTTCAAACTTTTCCATAATTATCTGACAGAAAGCGGTGTTGAGGAAAATCATATCATCGAGCTTTCTCTTGACGACCTGCGAAATAAAAAACTACGAAAACCGGAAGTCCTGCTCGCCTACATTGACGAACATCTTGTGAACGACAAAAAAACGACATACATAATACTTGATGAAGTTCAGCTTGTTGAAGATTTTGTGGAAGTCCTTTTAAGCTTGCTTCACATGCCCTATGTGGATGTGTATGTTTCCGGCAGCAATTCAAAATTCCTGTCAAAAGATGTTGTTACGGAATTCCGAGGACGAGGTGATGAAATCCGCGTTCTGCCTCTTTCATTTGCTGAGTATTATTCAGCCGTGCAGGGAGATAAAAACCAGGCATGGACAGACTATTACACTTTTGGTGGACTTCCGCAAATCCTTGAGTTTGATTCTGAAAAAAAGAAGAGCGACTATCTGAAAAATCTTTATGAACTCACTTACATAAAAGATGTTGTTGAGCGAAATCATCTGCGTAGCCCGGAAGGGCTTGAAAAAGTTGTACAGGTGCTTGCATCAATTATAGGCTCTCCGACAAATCCAAAAAGAATGAGCGACACATTTAAGTCGGTAGAAAAAAAAGCAATAACGGATAAAACGATTTTAAACTATATAGAATGTTTGAAAGATGCTTTTTTGATAGAAGAAGCCTTGCGCTATGATGTGAAGGGACGAAAATACATAGGAACGGAAACAAAATACTACTTTGAGGACATCGGAATAAGGAACGCCATATTGAATTTCAGACAGCAGGAAGAGCCTCACATTATGGAAAACATCATCTACAATGAATTGCGTTACAGGGGCTTTAATGTTGATGTAGGTTTTGTTGAAAGCTGGACTACAAGCTCAGAGGGAAAATCTTCTCGTCACGGAACAGAAGTAGACTTTGTAGTGAACAAAGGAGCAGAGAAGATTTACATTCAGTCTGCCTTCAGAATGCCTGACGATGAAAAGCAGAATCAGGAAGAACGCCCTCTTTTGAGCATAAACGACAGCTTCAAAAAAATGATTATCGTTGGCGACAGTATCAAACGCAAAATTGACGAAAACGGAATCATAACAATAGGCCTGCTGGATTTTCTGCTTGATGAAAGCAGTGTTTAAGCCGTCCCCGTCTCCCTGTCATTCCGTGCTAGATTCCTTGTCATTGTCCGGGCGTGTCCCTCACTACATTCGGGCCGGGCTTTTCGCACTTCCGCGCTAACCGCGCTCCATTCTTTCGTTCCCTTCGGTCACTACAGAACGCCTGCGGCGGTGCTACAATCCCTCACGCGGGAATGACAGTGCGCTTTGCTTGGAATGACTGTGTGCCGTGCGGGGGGATGGCGCTTTTCAAACGCGGGGGTGACACGGCATACCGGGGAATGGCACCGGCTTACTCGGCGCTTATACACAAGGCGGGAACGACACCACCATACTCACGGTACACAAAGGGGCAGCTATTGGCAGAGCCGTTGATGTTGATGTCGCGCGCAAAGTCACTACGATTATAGGGAGGAGAGCGCAGCCACCACCAGCCGCCGTAGCCGGGTGTTGTGTTCTGTTCGGCGTAGTTTGCCTTTGCGTAGTCTGTCGTTACCCTTATGCGGCTGTTGCCTATACCCTTTGCATCGTATGCAGCAAAGCCGTAGCCCTCTGTCGTCGCTTCCTTTTCGCTCAGCAAGAAAATCTTGTCTTCTGTTTTGTCACAGGCGTAAGTTGTTGCCTTCGTTAAATTATTGCCAGCATCTGTTGTACTTTCTGCGCTGTTGTCTACAGTTGTTGTGGCAATCAAATCCTTTGCTGTGCTTGTAAAGGCAACATCAATAAAGCCCTTTCCAGTCCAGTCAATGTCGTAACTTGTCGCTGTTCCGCCGTCTTCTACAAACTGGTTCGGCTTTCCGTTCAGGTAGGCTCTGATGTTCGAGTACTTGTAGTTGTTTGCATAGATTGTAGCATCATTAAGCGTACGGTCAGAAGTTGAGCCGTAATATGGCACATTTGCCGTAAGTTCTTTTTCTGCAAGAAGAAGTGCTTTTCCCGTGCTGTTATAGTCTGTTGTTAAAGCACGCCATACAATCGGCTCGACCTTAAAGTATTTTACGCTGCTATCAGAACTTTGTTTGGCAGTTGTGCCGTTACTGTATTTGTAGTTGCCATAGGCGTTCTCGATGCATTTTGCATAGAAGTAACCGTCGCTTCCCTGGTAGTAGCCATTGTACACAGGCTCTGCGGTGTAGGCGTTTTCTCCAGAAAGGTCGGAAATTGTCTGCGGGAAGTCGCCGAACTTGTAATAGGTTCCGCCGCTTAAAGTGCCTGAGTAATCGGTAAGTTTTACAGGTTTTTCGGTTGGCTTTGCTCCGCTTGAAGCTATGTAATATGCACCCTCAAAAGTCGCTGATTGAGTTATTCCATCTTCTGTGTATTTAAAAGTTACATTTCCTTTAGTATTTTGAACATCGGAAGAAATTGTTGCAGTTGAAGAAACAGTAGAATTATCTCCATCACTGTAATATGCAGTAACAGTAAGGTTGTAAGCATCAGATGTATCATCTTTAAAGAAAATATTATCTGCTATGCTAAAGCTTGGTGTTCCGCTTACGCTAAAGCCCGTAAGGAATTTTGGAAAAGAAGATATTTTATTTCCTGCATAATCATAATGAGTAATTGAAATTACATATGATTGTTTTGGTAAAATATTATTTATTGTTGCTTCTGGTTCCTCCCCCTTGTTAACCGTGTTTGAGGTTTCTGTTTCGCCTGTAACAACCGTAATAACTGTATGGTCATAATCAATGTCCTGAGGATCTGCCCAGGAAAGCTTATATTCATATTTTTCTGCTCCACTTTTAACAATTATATTACTTGGTTCTGAAACAGAACTTACATCCTTTGTTACATAAAATCCCTCATTGCTGCCTGGTTCATTCGCATTAGTCGGATAATAAAAATGGTTTTGACTTCTATCTGTAAAATCGAACCAGATGCGGTAAGTACCGTCAGAAGGCAGCTCAAGGGCAAGGTAGCCCGTAAAAATCGCGTCCTCGCTTGTTGTTGTGGAGTACTTAACGTCAAAACTATCAGTTCCATCAGTTCCACTTCCGTCTGTAATATAATCTTTTATGCGTTCATAACATACTGTAAATGTTGAATTTGGTCCGGTACCACCAGCAACATCCTGCAGCGCCATGTTGCAGTAAAGAGTTGGTTTTTCATCTATGCTTTTGATAAAAATCAGGTCACCTATTCCATTTCCGTCTTCGCCGATTACAGGATGTGCCGTTCCAACATCCAGAGACTGTTCGGCCTCTTCGTTCAGTTTGAGTGTAAAGACATCATTTCCGTTCTTTTTCTGGAAAACAAGAGCATCTTCATCACCATGATTTGTTATCTGGTACGACCACTTCTTGATGCCGCGCAAGGTGACAGGCTTAGAGGTTGTTTCATCAATTTTTTCGCTGTAGAAAAAGCCCTTTTCGATAGTAACTAAAACATGAGTATAGTCATCAAGAGTTTTTCCCTCTTCCTTGCTCGCAGGAATAGTAAGCGTACTTTCATCTTCAAAGACAGGTGCTCCAAATTTGTCGTTCAGGTTTTCGCCTGTTTTCTTATTGGTAAGGGAAATATTTTTATAATATGTTAAACCGTTTTTTATGTAGCCGTAGTGATTCTCTAAATTGCCCGAAAGCTCATCTTCTGCAAGAGCCGGCAAAAAGTTTGAATCTTCAATGCCGTTTTTTCTGAGTGCAATGACTTCAGCTTCCGTATAATAAATTGAATTTTCATCCATGTCGTGGTCAAAAAGCACCTGAATTGAAGAGTCTTTTAATATTCCTCCATTCTGAGGAGTATTTGAAATAATCTGAGGGCGCTCGGCTTCCACCGGGATAAGACAGAGTTTCATTCCGGCTGCTGGGGCCTTTTTGAACGTACATGTAATCTCGGGTTCGGTTACTGAAGAAAGTGTCAGATATTCGCCGTTCTTAAGTTCATCACCCGTTGAAGAATCTACGATTTTCCAGCGCAAAAATTCAAAGTCTTCGTCAGTAGAAAAATTCACAGCAAAACTGTCGGTGACTTTCTTTTGAACCTCTCCGCCGGCAGGAGATTTAACAGTTCCTTTTGTTGTGGATGTTCCGAAAGTAATTGTATATGATTCAGCATTCGCATATGCAATTGCATCGTCAAGTTTTTGCTTTGTTTCGGCACTGTCCATGAAATTCTCACAGCCTGATAACAGTACAATACAAAAAATCAGCAAAAATCCTGAAATTACACTACCTGTAAAAATTGTTCTTAATGAGTTCAGACTTTTCATAAAACCAGCTCCACTTTTTTTTTGAATAAGTTTAACGCAAAATAAGAATTTTGTCAGTTTTTCAAACAAAAAAGGCAGCCGATATTTTTCATACCAACTGCCTTTTAATTAAATAAATAAAACTACATTTCGATGTAATCTCTCAGACCGCTTGCCCGTCTCGGGTGACGGAGCCTTCGCAATGCTTTCGCTTCGATCTGACGGATTCGCTCCCTTGTGACACGGAAATAAAGACCGACTTCCTCAAGAGTAAGGCTGTAACCGTCTTCAAGTCCGAAACGCATTTTAAGGACTTCCTGCTCTCTTTTCGGCAACGTATTGAGAACAGAACGGAGCTGTTCCTGCAGAAGTGTGTAAGCTGTCTGGTTTGCCGGATTTTCGACATCTTTGTCTTCGATGAAATCTCCGAGCTGACTGTCTTCTTCTTCACCGATTGGGGTTTCGAGAGAAATAGGCTCGCGGGCAACACTCTTAACCTGCTTGACACGTGTTACAGGCCAGCCGAGCTGCTGAGCTATCTCTTCATCTGAAGGTTCACGACCGAGTTTCTGCATGAGCTGACGTCCCTCGCGTACAACCTTGTTAATCTGCTCAATCATGTGAACCGGAACGCGGATTGTTCGCGCCTGATCAGAAATTGAGCGGGTGATTGCCTGACGAATCCACCAGGTTGCATATGTCGAGAATTTGTAGCCTTTACGGTATTCAAATTTTTCGACAGCCTTGATAAGACCGATATTTCCTTCCTGAACAAGATCGAAGAACTGAAGACCACGGTTAGTGTACTTTTTGGCAATTGAAACTACAAGACGCAGGTTTGCCTGAATGAGCTTGTTTTTAGCCTTTTCAAGCATTCTCTTTCCGCGTTCAATTTCTTCTGCCATTGAGATGATTTCTTCGACACTATTCTCAAAATCGTATTCCATTCTGCGGAGCTTACGGTCGATTTTCTGAATCTGCGTGTACAAATCACGGATTTCGTCGCTTTTTAATCCGAGCGCCTGTTCAAGCTTTACGGCTTCAGAGTGAATCGCAAGTTTTCGTCCCAGGCTACGGAGTTCCATAGAACTCGTGATTCGAAGCTCGCGCATTTTGTGTTCCTGCTCACGGCGGTATTCATCGATTTTTTTTGTTGCGTCGACGAATTTTTCACTGAACTTGTCAAGTTCTTCAGTCTGAATATTGATTTTCTGAAGTTCGGGGAGAATTTTTGTACGCAGCTCAAGAATCTGGTCGTTCTCAAAAATTTCACGGGTCTGGCTGGCCTCAAAAAGCTGTTTTTTAAGATTCATGTAGGCCTTCATATTTTCTTTGCAGGCCTTGAGATTCTCACCATAACAGCCCTTAAGCCGACGTTTTTCTGCCTGAGCCTCGTTGATTTCTTTTCGCGCTTTTCCGGGCTCATGCGGGTCGATTTTTGCAAAAGCTTTCTGACAGATTGCAAAGAATTCTGGAATCATCATTCCGGACTTTTTGATTACGTCCTTGATAATATTCTCTCCGTCTTCCATCTGCTTTGAATATGTAACTTCCTGCTCTGCAGTAAGAAGCTTTTCTTTTCCGATTTCGCGAAGATAAAGCCTGATAGGGTCATCGATGCTGGCATCTTTATCGCCGTTCACAAGTCTTGTTGCGGCAAGATCCTCATCGGTCACGCCTTCTTCGTCGTCATCGTCATCAAGCAAATCGTCGTCTGCTTCGTCGTCCTCGTCCAAATCGGTATCTTCTTCCATTACCTGAATATTATTCTGGGTAAGAAGCTGGAGAACATCTTCCATTTTTGGGGAGTTTACGAAGTCCTGACCTAAGATTTCGTTGATTTCGTCCCAAGAAACAATCTGCTTGTCCTTGGCATATTCTAAAAGTTTTTGAACTTTAGGATCCAATTCCTGATCCATATTACCGTCCCTTCCTGTTGATTCTTTCATCAATCAATTTTTTTTCTTCGATTAGTTTTGCCATTGACTCCTGATTTGCCGGAAGACTTAACTGTCCCTGCAGGGAGCTTATCTGCTGTACGATGGATTTTTTCTTTCGTTCAAGGCTTTGAGTTTCGAGCCAGTCTATGCTCTCCTGAACAGCCTCTGCTGTATACTGAGAAAATTCCCCCCTGGAAACAGACTCAGTTATTTTCTGCTTTATGCCGTCGTTATTACAATGACTCAGCACAGAAACAAAAGACAAATCCCCCGAATTGTAGCACTCCTTAAGAATCGAAAACAAAACTTTTGCAGATGGATTTTCAAAATCGTCGTCAGTCAAACGGCTTTGCATCAGTTCAAACTGATTTGTGTCGGAAAGAACCGCCAGAAGCGCACGGAATTCAGCATTTACGATAACCTGAGGCTGAACCGTTCCCTGACCTTTCCCCGGTGCATTTTGCGCCCGTTTTTTTACATCTTCGCGATTATTGAAATCTTTTTTTACTGCCTCGAGGGAGATATTTAAAGTCCGTCCCAGGAGTTCCAGACTTGACTCTTTCTGTATGTCGGTCTGTAGCGCATCGATGTAAGGAAAAAATTCAAGCGCAAACCTGGATTTTCCTTCAGGAGTATCCTTCTGGTACTTTTGCGACAGAAAACTCAACAGATAATCACTATCTAATATAGCGTTGTTTACTTCATTCGTCAAGGTTTCCGCACCGAAATTAAGCATAATTTCAGCAGGGTCTTTGGCATTGTGAAGACGTATAATCTTAACAGGGATTCCCTGATGGCGGCACATCAGAATTGCACGGTAAGTCGCTTTCTGTCCGGCTCCGTCACTGTCAAAAGAAAGCAGAATTGTATCAGCAAATCCGCGGACAAGTTTTATCTGCTCATCTGTAAGTGCAGTCCCAAGAGGTGCAACAGCGTAATTAATCCCGCACTGGTGGTAGGCTATGCAGTCCATATAACCTTCGCAGAAAATTACTTTTTTATTCTCCCTTATCGCATTTTTTGCAAAATTGAATGCGTAAAGAGTCTCACCTTTTTTATACTGAATCAGATCTGAGGAATTAAGGTATTTCGGAGATTTTTCGGCATCCCCGCGTAAAAACCTTCCGCCGAAAGCCACTGCCTGCCCCCGCCTGTCAAAAATCGGGAACATAAGCCTGTCAGAAAAGAAAGCGAAGTCAGGATAATTTTTACTGAAAAGACCAGACTTATTAAGAAATTCATCGCTGAAATTCTTTGACTTAAGGAATTTTTTGAGCCATTTTCTGTCAGCAGGAGAATACCCGAGCTTGAATTTTTCGATGGTTTCCATTGAGATTCCGCGTTTCGTAATGTAATCAAGCGCAAATTTTCCCGCCTCAGTCTTCAAAAGACCGTAATGAAACATATCAGCAACACGGTTATACAAATCTATGTAAAGTTCTTTCGTATTATCGATTTTTTCTTCTTTCGGAGAAAAATTATTATCGTATTTTATTTCAACATTGAATTTTTTTGCAAGAAGACGTAATGCCTCAGGAAATTTTATTTTTTCCATCTCCATTACAAAATGAATCGCCCCGCCGCCTTCGTGACAGCCAAAGCAATAGTACATATTTTTGTCAGGGGTTACAGAAAATGAAGGAGTTTTCTCGTTGTGAAAAGGACAGCATCCCCACCACTGGTTTCCCCGGTTTTCAAGCTGAACATAATCGCTTACTACGCTGACAATGTCAGCACGGGAGACAATATCGTCGATGGTTTGCTGAGAAATGTGACCTTCCATTTTTTAAATTATCGGCAGAATTTGTTTTTTTCAACTCTGATTATCTTTTGGTTTTAAACTTTGTGCCGGCTTTTACATGCGCGTTGAAAGATTTTGAGAACGTGTGTTTTCCCGCCTGAGCATCAGTCAGAGTAAAATAAAAATATTCGGTTTCAGGGGTATTTGCTACAGCCTTCAGCGCAACAAGCCCGGGATTTGAAATAGGTGTTGGAGGAAGGGCAGCCCACCGGTACGTGTTGTAAGGACTGTCAATCTTGAGATCGTCATAAGTAATTACGTCAGGATGAGGCTTTCCCTGAATTTCCGTGATTATATACTCAATCGTTGCACAGGAATAAAGACCAGTACCGGATTTAATTCTGTTTTTAAAAACGCTTGCAATAAGCGGAGCTTCGTCGGCAGACCTGTATTCACGCTCAACGATAGAAGCCAGAATCAAATCATCGTAAAAACTCTCAGTTTTTTTTCCTGCAAAATAAGGAATAACCGAAATTTTCTCAAAAAAAGCATCGACCATCACAAAGAGTGCTTTTTCAGCGCCCATTTCCGGAGAGAAAAAATAAGTGTCCGGAAATAAAAAACCTTCAAAACTGTGGGAAGGAATTGAATATTTTTCAAGAAGAAGCGGATTATAACATGCAGCGACAAAATCTTCAGCGGAACAAATTTCGTTTTTTTCGAGAATCGCACCTACTTTTGAAATCGTTAGGCCCTCAGGAACAGAAACTTTTACGATATCCTGCTCCCCGCTCTCGAGAATGCCCATAATTTGAAGTGAATCCATGGCGCTGCTCAGACTGTAGAAACCAGCCTGAAGTGACGGAGCTGATTTTCTGAACGAAAGAAAAGGAAAACGTGCCGCAAGATAAAATGCCCGGTCAGAGCGGATAAGACCGTTCTGAGCAAGAATCTCTGCGATTTTTGATGCACTTGAGCCTGACGGTATCTCAACCCTTACGATTTTAGCATCTTTCTGAGAATCCGGGGCAGAAAGAGAAACCTTAAAAGCAAGGGAACAAGCCAGAAGTGCAAGAATTATGCACCCCAGGGAAGTGAGAACAAAAGACAGAAAATGATTTTTTTTGTTTTTCATGAATAAAAAGCCTGAGCCTCAGCGATTGACATAGAATTGTAGATTGCCCGCTCAATTTGCGAGGTGAAGTCAAGAAGACCGTCCGGGAGTTTTTCTTCGTTATTACGGAAAAAACGTGCCAGAAGACGAATCTCTCTTTCGTTAAAATGATAATCAAGGGACATTGTGCTTATTTCGTTTTGTGTATCCATAATCGTTATAATTCGTAGATTGCGCCTTCTACGGCAATGTCTATCTCAAGGTTGCCGCCAGAAACATAGTTCGCATACCAGCGCGCCGATTCAAGAATAGTGTTCAGCTTGCGGTCATCATAAGTAGGCTCATGATGGAACATAAACATTTTTTTGATTTTCCATGCTTCCGCAAAATCTACGGCATAGCAGAACGCAGAATGACCCCAGTTTTCCTTTCGGAGAGCTTCCTCAACCGTGTACTGGGAATCTATCAGAAGTACATCAGCGTAATCAAAGACTGCACTTCTCTCTTCAGTATGAACAAAATCTTTTGAACCAAGCTCGATGTCCGTCGCATAAACAAACTTTTTTACCTTGCCGGCTTCATTTTTTTCGGAAACAGAATAACTGTATGAATCGCCGGGATGTGACATTTTCGTGCACGTGATTTTTGCGTCACCAATTTCAATCAGCTGTCCTGCTGCAATCTGATGAAAATTGATATGCTTTTCGATTGCGGCAAAATCAACAGGAAAATACGGGCCTTTCATCTGTTCTTTTAGATATTCTTTCATGTCTGCATATGGGGAATAGACATCGAAAATAATATTTGGATTGTAAACACTGTCAAAAAACGGGAGTCCCTGGATATGATCCCAGTGGAAATGTGACATAAAAAGGTGATAATGACCGTCAGCAGGCTTATCGGCGAATTTACCCATAACCCGCATGCCTGTTCCTGCATCAAAAATAAGTTTTTCACCAGATTTCAGGGTTACCTCGACACAGGGAGTGTTTCCGCCTACAGTACCGGAAATCCACGAGGGCAAAGAGGACACGAATTTTTCTTTTGCCTCGTCAGATGCGATGTCTTCCGGTTTTACACGCTGCAGTGCTGCAATTATCTTTGCTCGAATTTGCTGTGATGACAGCGGAGTCGGTATAGACCCCCGCACTCCCCAAAAATGAATGTTCAACTTTATGTCCCCATTTTTTAATGCAATTATCTCTCTGATTATAATCTGTATAATTGTCTTTGTCAAAGAGATTTAAGACAAAAATTCAGATTCTCTTAAATCTGACTCATTGCTTCACAGAATGCTTTTTCTGAATTTACTATAGTCTTTTCTGAGACGCAGTATGCGAGCCGGAACCAGCCCTTACCGCCGAAACCGCTTCCCGGAGCAGCAAGAATCAGGTATTTTTTGAGATAATCGGTGAAGTCGCCGTCGTCGCCCTTGAAATTTGCAGGAACCTTGCAGAAAAGATAGAAAGCTCCCTGAGGACGGTAATATTCGATTCCGGCTTTGTCCAAAATTGCCATGAGCTTGTCACGGCGGATTTTATAGCTTGAATAATCGACTTCGGAATCCCATGATTTTGCGATGACCTTCTGGAAGAAAGCAGGTGCGTTAACACAGCCCAAAACCCTGAGGGCAAAAGTCACAGCCTTGATGAATTCTTCTGGTTCGTCTGACTTCGGATTTACAGCGATATAGCCGATTCGCTCCCCCGGAAGGCTCAAATCTTTTGCGAAAGAAGATACAATCACCGTGTTCTCGTAGAACTGGAAAGCAGGTGCGACTTTTGCTCCGTCGTACACAATCGCCCGGTAAGGCTCGTCGCACAAAAGATATGTGATTCTGCCTGTTTTTTTGTTATTATCGCTTAAAATTGATGCGAGTTCTTTTATCTCTGACTCAGAATAAATCTTTCCGGTCGGGTTGTTCGGATTATTGATAAGGATTGCGGCAGTTTTTTCGGATAATTTTGACCTGATTGCTTCCAGATCCAAAGAAAAGTCTGCTTTTGAAGGAACTTCGACGAGAGCGCCTCCGTGGTTTTTTGCGTAGTGGCGGTACTCTGCGAAGAATGGAGCCGGAACGATTACCTCATCGCCGGGATTCAAAATTGCCTTAAAAACGCAGTTGAGAGCGCTCGCAGCACCTACAGTCATAATCACATTGCTTCCAGAAACAGGAACTCCCTGCTCCTTTGTGATTTTTTTTGCGATTTCTTCACGGACGAAAGGATAGCCTGCGTTCGGCATGTAGCCGTGACAGCCGTGAGAGACATCTTTTGCCTCTTCAAGAATGGCATCCACAACTTTTTTGGGTGGATCCAGATCCGGATTTCCTAATGTGAAATCAAAAACATTGTCCTCACCATGCTCTTTTTTGAGCAAAATACCTTCTTCAAACATCTTCCGGATGACGGAAGCACCCTTGCTATTTATCGTTTCTTTTATTTGTTTTGCAATCATAATGGTTTTAGTATATCATTTAGAAATAAAATAATGAAGAGATTCTTTTTAGTCCTTTTTATGATTATGTCTTTTTCTGCTTTTTATTCTTTCTCCCAGACGCCGGTAAAAATCATGGACGGTGAAATCGACTATCTTTTTAACGAAAAGCTCAACGGAAGGGAAATTATCGCGCTCCGCAAAGGTGAAGTAGTCTGTAACAGCATAGGAAAGGTAAAATACGCGAGAATCAGGGAAATACCTGAAACAGTACAGCTTTTAAAAGCCGTAAAAAAGACAGGACCTAATCATCTGGCCGAAATAATCAAAATTCTGCCTTACGACGGGTACGAAAACCTCACAGAGACTGTTCAGGAAATGCTGAAAACTGAGGAAAGTTATACGAAAGTTCCTTTTTTCATCGATGAAGACGGAGTAACCCGCTATCTCTATGCGGATGCCAAAATCGAAAAAATTGAAAGAAAAGATGACAAAGAAATCATCACAGAAAGATTTCTGATGAAACCGCTTGATTATTTTACCGCAAAAATCTTATCAGAAAAGCGCGGGACATATTTTTATTACCAGATGAAAAACACGACAAGAGTCCGCTACAAAAGTTTTTTCAGCGCAATCGGAAAACAGAAAATGATTGCGGTCATCTCTATTTTCAGATACGGCGACAACTGGATAATTTATGCCCTGGGCGGAGTTGACATTATAAAGCTTCCGTTCATCGACAAGGCAGTTGACCGTGCATTTTACCGGCGCATCAGAGCATTCTGCCTGTTTACATTTGCAAATCTTGAAGCGAGAAAGACAGAACCTCCCCCGAAAGAGGATGAGGAAAATCAATTCGGCTCGCAGTAAATTTCATTTTATCCACTGCAACCACTTCCGTTTTTTCAGATTTTCCCCGGTTTTCCGGATTATAGACTTTGTCACCTTTTACAGGAAACCCACACCAGGCAAGATGACAGCGAACCTGATGCCGGTATCCTGCCGTAATATGGCAGACTGCAGTATTTTCATTTTTCAGGGATATTTCTGTTTTATAAAGGACAGAACCGCTTTTTTTAAGTGCTGCTCTTCCGGCGTTCTCCGTAACAGGCCGCACTTCCCGCCCCTTTTCCCCGAACGCACGGAAAAAAGACTCTACAACAATGTCATTTTGTGACTTATTCTTAGAAAAACCGGAAATGTTTCGAAAAATCTCTTCCGGCAAATTCGGGAAACCGCCGAGTCTCTCAGGACAATCCGGAATTCTGTCAAATTCTGCCCTGTACCATTTTTCAAATTTGCCGTCTTTCTGCGACTGAATCAGATTATCGTAGCTTTTTTGAGTCGTTGCAATTAGGACAAGCCCCTGCGTCTCCGTGTCGATTCTGTGAACAAGCCCGTGCTCGACTTCTTTTTTTCCATGCACGAGAGAGATTTCAGGAAACAGCTTTATTGCCTCTGTCAGAATGCTCTCATCCCCCTCAAAAAGAGGTGCCGAAGGAAGTCCTGCAGGCTTAAAAACAACAAGAAAAGGAGAAAAATCCGATGGAGAATGAATTATCATGTTTTCAGTTATCATCTTAAAGTTTCCGTGTACCGTTTTCAACTTTCCACTTTCCGTTTTCCACTTCCGTATTTTTCATGCAGAGTTCTGAGCACTTTTTTGAACCTCAGCGGAACGGCGGCCTTAAAAGTCATTTTTTCTTTGTGACCGGGCACACGGATTTTCAAAAGATACGCATGAAGCATGAGGCTTGCGCTTTGGAACGGCGAACCTTTCAAAAAATTTCCGTAAATTGGGTCTCCCATTACGGGGCAGCCCAAAAATTTCATGTGAACCCGAATCTGGTGAGTGCGGCCCGTCTTGATTCTGATTCTCATAAGCGAAAAAGGCCCGTAAGTTGCAAAGCATTTGTAAATCGTGACGGCTTTTTTGCCCTCTTCGGTTCCGACCACAGCCTTAAATCTTTTCCGGTCGCGGGGGTCACGGATAATCTGAGTCTCAATTTTGCCCTCAAGGATTTTTGGCCGGCCACAGCAAATTGCGATGTATTCTTTTGTGATTCGGTTGTGATGAAGGAATTCTTCGTGCAAAAATTCTTCGGAAGAGCGGTTTTTTGCCGTAATAATTATGCCGGAAGTATCTTTGTCGAGACGGTGAATGATTCCAGGGCGTCTTTTTGCAAGGACTTCAGAAGTTATCTCTTCGCCCGCTTTCTGGTAAATTGCTTCACGCCCCCAGTGATACAAAAGGGCGTTCACGAGAGTTCCGTTCCAGTTTCCTGCCGCTGGATGAGTTACCATTCCCTGTTTTTTGTTCACAACGCAGACATTCTCATCTTCGTAAATTATTTCGAGAGGAATATCCTCGGGCTCGATGTTCTCAGGGATATTTTCTTCCCACTGAATGAAAATTTCATCGCCGGCCTTCACTTTTGCGGAGACTTTTGATTTTTTTCCGTTCAGAAGAATCTCACTTGCTCCGCTTTTTAGTTTCGAGCGGTTCATTGAGGAACCATCAAAAGCCGAAGGCGGAAGAGATGCTATGAATTTATCAAGACGAACAGACTCTTTAAAATCTTTCGGAACATTCAGGGTAAAAAAAGCCATTTCAGAAAGAAATTCTATTAAAAAACTAGTGTTTGTCAACAGACACCTGAAAGCTGATTTTTTACAAGCTTATTTTCAATTCTTGCGACAGTTTTTATTTAGTGATAGACTTTCAGAACTATGAAAAAAATTATTCTTTCGATTCTGGCGGCTGCACTGCTGCTTTCTTCCTGCACAATTCATCAGGACAATTATTCAAAAAGAACAGTCTCAGTTTCAGGGACTGGAAGCGTCACTGTTGAAGCCGACACTGCTACCATAATTCTTTCGGTGATTACAAAAGGAAAAGATGTTTCCGAAACTTCCGCTGAGAACGCAAACAAGATGACTGCGGTTCAGGATGCTATCAAGGCTAAGGGCATTCAAAAAGACTGCATCTCGACACAGAATTATTCGGTCTATCAGGAAAGTCACTACGACAACAAATCCGGGAAACAGGTCTATGATGATTACAGGGTCACCAATCAGATTAAAATTCTGGTCAAAAAAATCGACATGGCCGGAGAAATCATTGACCTTGCCCTGAAATCGGGCGCTAACCAGCTCTCATCCCTTTCTTATGGTGTCACAGACACTGAAATCGCCAAAAAACAGGCACGAAGTCTCGCAATCGCTCAGGCACAGGAAAGCGCAAACCTTCTTGCGGGAGCAAGCGGCGCAAAACTGGGTAAAGTCCTCTCTATTTCTGAACATGCAGATTACGCATATCCCCGTGCACGACTGATGAAGTCTTCAGATCTTGCAGCAAATTCGGACATGTTATTCGAAGAATCTGCCCCAACTCCAGTTTCCGGAGGCTCTTCAACTATCACAATCTCAGTCGATGCTGTCTATCAGTTGAGATAAAAACAAAAAAACAATAAAATAAAACAAAAGGACAATAAAATGCTTGATTACCGATTTATTAAAGAACATCTTGATGAAGTCAAAAAGAATATTTCTGACCGTAACATGGTCGCAGACGCTGATCTCGTCGTAAAACTCTTTGACGAACGCACTGCCCTCACAACAAAACTCCAGTCATTGCAGCAGAAACGAAATGAAAACGCCGCTTCAATGAAACAGAAGCTCGACCCGGAAACACGCGCAAAGTACATCGAGGAAGGCAAAAAGATTAAGGACGATGTTGCTGCCGCAGAAAAAGAACTTGCCGAAGTTGAAGAAAAGCTCGACGAAGCCGGCCGCCAGATTCCGAACATGCACCATCCTGACACACCAATCGGAAAGCTCGACACAGAGAACCTTGAGGTCAAAAAGGTCGGAACTCCACGCAAATTCGACTTCCAGCCAAAAGACCATGTTCAGCTGGGCGAAGATTTGGACATCATCGACTTTGAGCGGGGAACAAAGGTCTCTGGCCCTAAATTCTACTATCTTAAAAACGAAGCCGTTTTCCTTGAGCAGGCGCTCATCATGTACGCCCTCAACATTCTCCGAAAGCACGGCTTTACCCACTTCATCACGCCTGATGTAGCAAAACAGGAAATCTTGCAGGGCATCGGATTCAATCCTCGTGGAAACGAATCTAATGTCTATTGTATCGAAGAAGAAGGAACCTGCCTGGTCGCTACTGCCGAAATCACTTTGGGCGGCTACCACTCAGGAGAAATTCTTGACAAATCTTCTCTTCCGCTCTTCTACTGCGGTCTCTCACACTGTTTCCGCCGGGAAGCAGGTGGTGCTGGTCAGTTCTCAAAGGGCTTGTACCGTGTTCACCAGTTCGACAAGGTTGAGATGTTCGTCTACTGTCTTCCAGAGGAAAGCGACAAAATCCACGAACAGCTTCGCTTGATTGAGGAAGAAATCTTCACAGGTTTGGGATTGCCTTTCCATGTAGTTGATACCTGTACTGGAGACCTTGGCGCACCGGCTTATCGAAAATGGGATCTTGAGGCATGGATGCCAGGTCGGGCTAACGAAGCTCATCCAGACGGAGACTACGGCGAAGTCACTTCAACATCAAACTGCACCGATTATCAGGCTCGCCGTCTGAATGTCAAATATCGTGACGATGACGGAAAGAACAAGTATGTCCACATGCTCAACGGAACCGCTATCGCCGTAGGCCGCGCAATGCTCGCAATCCTTGAGAACTATCAGAATGCAGACGGCTCTGTCTCAATTCCTGAGGTTCTCGTTCCATACTGTGGCTTCGACAAAATAGTTCCGAAAGCAAAAAAAGACCCGGTTTATCACGCCGCTAAAAAGTAACGAACAAAAGTAAATGCTTACTCCAGGAAACAGGCTTTTACGAGGAATCTTTTATCTTCTCATCTTTATGAGCGTTATCCTTGCGGGGACAATGCTCAAGGTGCTTGAAAGTTTCCTCAAGCCGGTTGTTCTGGCTATTCTTCTGGCGGCGGTCTTCTATCCATTCGTCAAAAAACTTAGCACAAAGTTCAGAATTCCCTGGGCTCTTGGAATCCTGATTGTCTATGCGATTTTTATCACAATTTTCATTGGACTTGGAAACATTATTTCTTCAAGTCTCGCTTCAATAATCGAATCCTACCCGAAATACGAAAGCCGTTTTCAGACGGTTTACCACAAAATTCAGGAAAGTCTTACAGAAAATTCTAATTCCGGAGTACTCAATTTCTTCTTCGATTTCAATAAAGAAAGAACTCTTCTTGAAAACATAAGTGAACAGCTCAATATATTTCCTCTCATAAAAAATTTTGCCGTAAATTTCACGAATTTTCTTACTTCGTTCACAAAATCTGCTTTTCTGGTCATGCTTTTATCGATTTTTTTGCTTCTTGAGATGAAATTTACCAAACAGAAGATTCTTACGGCCTTTTCAAGTGAGAGAAGCAGAAAAATTCACGAGATTATGCACCAGATTGCCCGTGATACCACTCATTATGTCTCAATAAAATTCTTTCTGTCACTGCTTACAGGACTTTTGATTTATATTTCCTGTCTTCTGGCAGGCATTGATTTTCCGCTTGTATGGGGTTTTTTTGCCTTTGTACTCAATTTCATCCCTACTTTCGGCTCAATAATCTCGTGCGCACTGATGATAGTATTTGCGGTTTTACAGTGGTATCCTTCAGTTCTTCCGGTAATTCTATTTTCCATCGCCGTTATTCTTATAAACCTTATCCTTGGTAATATTGTGGATCCTAAAGTTCAGGGAGAGAATCTCGGCATATCACCTTTTGTAATTCTTGTAAGCCTGTCTTTGTGGGGCTGGCTCTGGGGATTTCTTGGGCTAATTCTTGCAATTCCACTCATGGTCATCATCAAAATTTTCTGTGAGAACATCTCATTTTTACGCCCGATTGGAATTCTTCTGGGAAACGGCAAAAAAAGCTCACTGAAACCAGTAGTCTGAAACAGGATAAATTTTTCGTCTCTGAAAATAATCAACGGTATCCTCATACCCCTTCTGAATCAGAAGACGGATTCTTGATTCTGTAAAATTCGCAGTTCCGTCGACAAGGCTTTCCCAAAAACCGTCGCCGTCAAGATCTATTCCTGGAAAAAGTTCTATAATGTTAATTTTGTCATAATCTTTTGCCTGAATACGCCGCGAAACATGATTTTTGTCCGAAAGATATACAACGATGATATTTTTTATTTCCGGATAGCCTTCGACAACAGGTTTTATCGGAACATTGTCCCCTCCGACTTTTTCTTCTCCGCCGTCAGAATAGTAATGCCCTCCGTCGTTATCCTGAACAAAAATTGAATCGCATATAAGGGGAAAAGCCGAAGTCGCCAGAAGTTTCGATTTTATTTCGTCAAGAGAGTCGTCGTTAAGCTCAAAATAATATGCATGGCTTCCGGTTCCGGCTCCAAGAACTGTTGAATTTATAAATTTAAGTATTTTTAGTCTGTCGCGGACAGCCGTAACATAAACATCAATCTGAGACTCCCGGATATTTTCAAGTGGAACCATATCAAGTATTTCAGAAAGTCCTTCCTGTGAAATCAAACGGTCCTTATCTGTCAGTTTAGACGAAACTTCGTTAATCCATAGTTTTTCTGCATTTTCAACAGTCTCGCATGCAAAAAGAGCCGCATTAAGCCCGCCTGCGCTGGTTCCTGAAATTACGGTAACTTTTTGTGCAATTCCATATTCTTTCAGGGCTTTCCAGACACCGGCCTGATAGGCACCTTTTCCGCCGCCACCAGAAAGAACAAGCGCATATTCCTGAGAAAAAGAAAAGATGCAGAAGAAAAGAAAAACTGCAGACAGAAAAAATCTTTTAGAAATCATTTTGGAACAGCACCGCCCATTCTGTAGTAAATTGCTTCATCAGCCCTCGAATCAGGAAACTTTTGGGAAATAAGATGAAAAATGCCCTGCTCCCTGAAAGACATCCCATCTTTCCTTATTAGAAAAAAATTCAGGTTTATCGCCAGAATGTTCTCAGGAATAAGGATTTCTTCGCGGGAATAAATTTTTTCGTCCTCAAGGAATAATTTCCGTCCTTTTTGAGTTCCGTTTTCGTCGGCTTCAGGATAATTCTCTGTTTTGTCAGGCGTTGAATAAATTGACCTTGAAAGCGCAAATCTTTTATTCCACAAATCAGACAAATCAATTTCATTCAGTTCGGCATACTCTTTCCATTTTTGTGTATCTTCTGTCCTTACCAAAGCAAACCTGAGATATTTTTTGCCGCCAAATTCAAGAGGATATGTGTATTCCCCTTTTGTAGAAACCCATGTTCCGTAAAGTTCGTCAAGATTTTGCGCCGGATGCCATTCCTTTGTTGAAATTTCAGAAGAAAGGCATGAAAAAAAGAGAAAACAAAATACAGAAACAAAACAAAAAACTGATTTTTTCAAAGGGGTACCACTAAGAATTATAAAAAATTTTACCACACAATCATTATCTGTTCAATTGAGAAATAATAAAGTTTTCCTTAGCAGATTACAAAAATAGTTACAAAAAGGTATTGACCGTTACCCATATCTAATATATATTACCATAACATTGTTATATTGTTACACATCAATAACAAAGAGTAGAAAATGATACCACTTGTTTACGCAGACAAAGAAGAAGAGCAAATCATCAAAAAAATCGGCGGTTCTGACGAAGTAAAGCGACATCTCGAAAACTTAGGCTTTACGGTCGGAGGATCCGTCTCAGTCATCAATTCCCTCGGCGGAAATGTA
>JAFPUF010000060.1 GCA_017395545.1 Treponema sp.
GGAAAGACTGCATCATGTCCTCACAGAGCATCGAAAGCATCTCGTTGAAATTCGTGTCGCTGTCGAGTCCACCCTTCATTTTCTTTACGCCGAAGTGAATCATGTGCTGGAATTCATGCGCGAGGGTTGAAACAATCATGTTCGGCTCGGAAATAGCGTAGAAAGAATCGACATAGAAATACTTGCCCTCGTTTGAATATAACTTTTCTTTTAACTCCGGCACTTCATACCCGTAAATTTCCTTGAAATCATCGTAAGTCGGATAATAATCTACGCCGTTAAAAAATCCGAGCGTGCCTCCATCTTGGTCGCCGAACAAATCATAAATCACGATGTTGACTTTAGTTCCCGTGTCGCTGAGATAATTCATTTCTTTTTGTATCCAGCCGCTTGAATCCGGATAATAGATTTTATCTGACTCTTCTCCGAAAACATTTCGCACGACAGGATACAATTTTGCGAAAGCGTCAGCAAATTTCTGTGCCGTAGATGAATTCACCTTCCCTTCGCTCGCAGATTCAGTTTCGCTCGTGTACCAGTCATCAACAACCCAGACATTGCAGGTATCGTTGTGGGCGCGGAGGGTCGCTTTTGCTGTGTCATATTTACTTTCGCTTTTCGCAATCCAAAGCGTTTTCGTGGTCGAGCCGTCAACATAACTTGAAATCTGATTGGCTTCAGTTCCAGGAGAAGCGGGATTGTCTATGGTTCGTGATGAAGAGGCGAAAGAAACGGCGGGCGGCTCATAGTCGTAAAAATGAGGATGAGAAAAACCTGCCCAAAGCGAAGAATCCGAAAAATCAGGAACCTCGGACATTTCCCCGTCCGAAACGCTCCTTGCCGTCGCTGAACTTATATACTTGATGTAAGAAGTGCCGATGTCCGAAGCAGAAGCATTCACCTCGGCACAATAAAGCGTTTTTCCTGCGATGTCGCCTTCGATTGTCAGCGATTTTACATTTTCATTGAGCACAAAAATATCGTTGCTTGAAGAATAAGACCAAGTAGCGGAAGCCGAAATAGAAACGGTGGTGTCGTAAGAAGTGGAAGAAGAATCTCCGCCACCGCCGTCCGCCCCTGCGCAAGAATAAAATAACAGAAACGGAACAAACAAAAAAAATGGCAGAATTTTTCTCATAAACAACTCCCGAATCCATTATAGGAGATGTATTTCAAAAGTCAAGACGAAGCCTGTCCCCGACTTTAACATTCACTTTGCCAAACCAGCCCTGCGGAACTTCGAGTGCGTAAAGCACATTCGTTGAACTTGTGACATTTTCGAGAGAGAACGGTGTCATATCAAGAATATCTCGGATTTTTCCGTTTTTATCGATATAGGCAATTGAAAGGGGATGCGGGGTGTTTTTCATCCAAAAATCAAGAATCTGTTCGTCTTCAAAGATAAATAACATTCCTGTTCCATCGGGAATGTTCTGGCGAAACATAAAACCGTTTTTTCGCTCTTCAAAGGTTGCGGCCACTTCTGCCTTTACGACTATTTCTTTTTTTTCGGAATTAACTAGCGTAAGTTTTTTGACAGGAAGCTTTGTTTTTGGCGAGCAAGAAGAAGAAAAAAGAGTAAGGAATAGAAATGAAA
>JAFPUF010000061.1 GCA_017395545.1 Treponema sp.
AGATTTTAATGAGGCTACTAGGGAGATTGCCTATGATACGAACTTCCGTGTCTATGCTGATTCCGATGAACTTAAACAAAAAGCCGCCGATGTGAAACTTGATAACTATGATCCTATTGAAGCAGCGGAGCGTATGCACAACGGCTATGAATGGAACGATGTTGAGCATGAGGCAGTGCAGTTCACCCAGAGTGCCGAGGGGAGAAGGCTTCTCAAAGATGCGGAGAACGGACGGCTCACCATGCTCGATGCCCGCGACATCCTTGATGCAGTTGAGAAAAACGGAATGACTCTCAGATATGACCCGCTCCCGAATTCGTATGTCGTGGACGGCTGGACTGCTGCTGACGGTGAGAAATTAGACAATTATGTCGTCTCTATGTCCGAACTTAAGAGACTTGCCGGAATCGAAATCTCGGAAAACAGCCAGCAGAATCAGATTCAGGAGAAGAAAACCGCCAGAACGCCTGAAGAGGAACAGGCTTATCAGGAATGGCTGGAAATGCTGGAGGACAATCAGCAGGCAGAAGACAGAATGGAGCGAATGCAGGGAGTGCCGCCAGAGGAACAAAAGCCGCTCCCCGAATGGCAGCAGCGGCTTAACACATTACTTGCCGCTACCGAAGATGTTTCTCGTGATGAGCAGATTATACAAGCAGTAAATGGAAGTGCATCGCTTTTTATACCAGATGAAAGGGAATACAAATCCTATCAAAACCAGCTTGATGAATATCTTGCAGGAAAGTTAAAACCGAGTGATTTTATCTCTTTGGGAAAGACTCCGGCAGTTCTTGAAAAAATTGGTGTAAATCAAAATGAAGTCGTAATCTTTCAGAATGTCATTGATAAGGCTCTAAGACAGCCACAAACTGATGAGAATGGGAAATTCGTTCAAGGACATGAAATAGATGTTTCTGTTCTTGAAAAGCTTCCTGAGTACATTTCAAATCCGCTCATGGTTTTCAAATCCGATACAGTACCGAACAGCAAAGTAATAATGACGGAGTACCAGGATGTGAATGACAGGACAGTTGTTATTGCACTGCATTGTGATTCTCGCGCAGACTCAGGAAAACTGATAGTAAACAGAATAAGTTCTGTTTACAGAAAGGACAATGATTATTTTTTCTTGAATCAAATTAAGAAAGGAAATCTTGAATATATTGATGAAAAAAGAAGCCGAGAATGGGCTGTGAGGCAGAGGCTCCAATTGCCTCCTCTAACAGATATTCTCGGCTACAGTCCAAATCTTACCACAAAAGAAGATTTTGTCAATAGTCAAAATTCCATGACCGCCGAAAAGCGCAACGTTGTGCTCGAAACTACTTTGACTCCTGAAGAACTGAAATCCTCTTTAAAATCGGCATTAAATGAAATTGCAAAGCCTCTAGAAATAGTTCCCTTCACACGCGAAAACTACAATGCGCTTTTCCCAGAGTCACGAATACAGACTCCGATTGAGGAAGTGAAATTGGGCGAGCATCAGTTTGAAAAATTAGATGAAAAAGAACGACAGCATATATTAAAAGCTGTTCATGAAGCATTAAATAGACCTGATATTATCATAAATGAAGAGCGAAAGACTGTTTTTGGTGACATAAAATCAGCCCATTTATATGAAAAATCTTTCGTAATTGACGGCAAAAATAAGGCTGTTCAATCCGTTGTAGTAGCCATCGAAGATGAGAATGTTTCTATTTCTACACATCAGCGTGATATAAACAATGTTGTTAATAAAATAAAAATGCCCGAACAACTGATTTATTTATCAGCTGAAGTCGGGCAAGTGATTGAGCGCACAACTGGTATACAGTTAAGAACGGTCAATCCGACCAGAGTGAACGAACAAGTCGAACCTCCAAAAACAACTATAACACAAACCGAAGAAAAGTCAATAAACACACAAGGAGAAACACTTGATAAAGCAAAAGCATTCGAAAAATCAATCGAGGAAATGAAGAATCAAAAGATTCAAAACTTCAAACAGACTGCTCTTTACACAAACTCGATGAACTTTTATGCAGCAGTAAAGGATGGATCA
>JAFPUF010000062.1 GCA_017395545.1 Treponema sp.
TAGATGTCGAGTTTTATTCAGATTTATTTCAGATTTTTCGAATCGCTTTTTCTTTGCTCAGAAATAGAATTTCTTTCCCAGAAGACGCCGCCCTTGTAACCCTGAATTTCTTTGTTTGTCTCAGCCTGAAGGAGCCGTTTTTGCGCAAAAAGGCAGTATTCTTCGGAAAGCTCCACGCCAACAAAGTGACGGTCAAGTTTTTTTGCCACAACGCTCGCAGTTCCGCTTCCTAAGAAGGGATCAAAAACGATGTCGCCGGGTTTAGAGCTTGCCAGAACAAGCTTTGCGTAGAGTTTTTCGGGCTTCTGGGTGGGGTGGTCGGTGTTCTCCGGCATTGACCAGAACGGAATCGAAATGTCGTCCCAGAAATTTCCCGGATGGGTGAGGCGGAAATTTCCCCCCTTACCTTCTTCCCAGTCTTTTGGTTTTCCGTTTTCTTTGTAAGGAGCGATGACTTTGCGCTTCATTTTGACCGCTTCGACATTAAAATAGTAATCGTCCGGATTTTTGACCGCAAACCAGATGTCTTCCATTGAGTTTTTCCAGTTTGATGAAGCCCCCCTGCCCTTCTCGCGCTGCCAGGTAATCCGGTTGAGAACCGTAAGTTCGCTTTCGACAGCCCGCTGGAGAGAAGAAGTGCATTTCCAGTCACCGCAGATATAAAGTGAGCCTGAGGGCTTTAATTTTTTGCAAACAAGCGGGAACCATGTGGCAAGATATTCGTCGTAGGCTTTTTGAGAACGCTCATTGAAGACTTTGCCCGCAAAGTTTTTGGTCAGGTTGTAAGGCGGGTCGATTATGATGAGGTCTGCGAAGGCGTCAGGTAAAAGGGGAAGGGCCTCTAAGATGTCGGCATTAATCGTTTTGTCAAGAATTTTTTCGACCGGGACAGGAGCCCCGGAATTCTGAAACGAGCGCAGTTTTTCTATATCAAGGAGTTCTTTTTTGAGAGCAGGAATTTCTTCTTCCGTGAGAACGAGTGTTCGGTTCCGAGGGGCTTTTTCAGATTTCATCAGATTGATTTTACAAAAATAAAGATTTTTACTCAAACCAGTTTTCAAGCATAAGTGTGGAGACATCCTGAATCGGCTCAAAGCGTTTTGTATTGCGTGTTACCAGAACCATGCAATTATATAGCTATCTATCTTCTTCGTCGTCCACGCTGAGAAATCATAAGAATACGAACAAACGATGCGATTGCGGAAAGAGCGCTCGCAACATAGGTCATTGCGGCTGCCCAGAGAACGCTTCTTGCACCGGCAACTTCTGACTTATCAACAAAAACGCCTGCACCTTTGAGAATTTTCAGAGCCCGCCAGGAAGCATTGAATTCAACAGGGAGGGTAACAAGATAAAAAAGGGTCGCTCCGGCAAAAAGAAGGAGGCCGATATCGGTAACAAGCTGCATGAGCGGGAGATACTGGGCGGCCTGCGCTGAATAACCAAAACCGACTCCAAGAAGGACAAGAAGAGGTCCGAGCCGGGAACCGAGATTCGCGACAGGAACGAGTGCCCGTCTGAAAGCAAGCGGAAAATACCCGACATTGTGCTGAATTGCGTGCCCTGTCTCATGGGCGGCGACTCCAACAGCGGCAATCGATGTGCTTGAGTACGTAGCGTCGCTGAGGCTCAGAATTTTTGTAGAAGGATTGTAATTGTCAGTAAGATGTCCGCCAATCCGGGCAATTTTTACGTCGGTGATGCCGTTTGCCCGAAGAAGAATTGCCGCAGCCTGTGCGCCGGTAACGCCTTTTTTGGTTGGAATGCGGTCATATTTTGCAAAGCGAGACTTAACCGCCGCACTAGCCCAAAGGCTGAGCAAAAGAGCGGGGATAACGAAAATCATGTAAGTGTAATCAATTCCGTAATACATAGCGGGATTATAAACTGAAAAAGGGAAAATGAAAATAAGCCGGCGGACAGGGAGAGGCAGGGAGCCCCCAGTTTCTGAATCCCTAACTTCTCACTTCTGATTTTTTTCACTATAATTACCGCACTATGTCTTTACGAAAAATTTTTCTTCTGATTTCTGCGTCCCTTTTCATGGGGCTTTTTTCTTCCTGCGGTAAGAATCTCGGGTACAGCGTGCTTTTGTGGAGTAATTCTGAGCATGAGATTGCGGACGGCACGCTTTTAAAAGTTCATATCAGGTCAAATATTTCTCAGGTTTATGTCGTTTCAATTCCTGGAAGCAGAGAAAATTTTGAGATTCCGCTCTGGCAGGCAACCGAACCGGAAAGCAAATCAAAGGCGCTGCGTCAGCAGAAAAGATTTTCAGAATTCGAGCACACATACGCCAGGGTTAAGCTCGACGGGCTTCCAATCCGCTCTGACGCAGTCAACACTTCAAAACAGGTCTACCGTCTGCGTGAAGGCGAGATTATCCGCTGTCTGTACCGGGGAGCCGGGGCTGCGGTCACTAACGGAAAAGGCAACATGCAGGGAGAATGGCTCAGGGTTCTGACCGAAACCGGTACTTACGGCTGGTGTTTTTCACACAATCTTGCACTTTTTCAGGCAGAATCTTTCGATGTCTCTTCAAAAACACAGGATTCAGCCGCTAAAATGAACGATCTGAAGGGTGAATCAAACGGAGACGCTTCGATTATCCGTGCCCTCATCGCTAAAAAATGGTATCCGCAGAGTTTTGCGAACATGATTAAGGTCGGCCGAATCGACATAAACAGAATGAATACAGCTTACGGCTTCTCATTCGGAATCAATATCGAAGAAAATGCAGATTCTCCGTTTGCGGGAACAGCGGTACTTAACACGGAAAACGCCGGCGGCTCATGGACTTACACAGACATCACTAAAAAGGCCGAAAAAGAATACGAATTCAAGGGCGCAAACCTCAAGATGTCTGTCCGGGGGGCAGGCTCCGACACGATGATTCTTCAGTACAGCGAGAAAGGCCGTCCGAAGCAGGAAACTCTGGTCGCCCTTTCAGAAGACATTGAAAAACTGATTGAAAATGAACTTCTGCGCCGGCAGAACGAACTGAAACGGATAGCAAAGGCCGGTCCGGTTTTCAAAAGCTCGAACTACGGCACAATCAAATTCAACAACGAAAACTCTGTGACCTGGAGCAATTACAAGCTTCTGCAGCCGGCCATCATTTCGAACAAGGCTCTCGGCTCCGTCACGGTCACACTCGACTACTTTATCGCAGGCTCGCTGAAATCTTCTTATGACGGCGTTCTCACAATGCACTTCACCGGCATGGAGGAAGGCGTAAACTTCCTTTACAAGCTTACAGACACAGGATTAAGGCTTGAGGACGCTTCAAAAGCTCCAGTCAAGGACGGCGTAGTAACGGCACGAAGCGCAAGCCCGATGATTTTGTTCTTCGAGAAAAAATAAAGGGCCGAAATTTCCTTAAAATATCAGTATTCTCCAAATTCTTATCACATCGAGTTAGCATGATAAAAATCGCATTCTAAATATGTCTTATTTCTCCAAATTTTATTGACATTTGAACTTTATAGAACTAAATTAGATTAGAGATTTTTGAGATTTTGCTAAGAAACCGCTTAGTATTCTTAAATATTCTCTTAATCTAATAAAGTTTAGAGGTTCAAACATGAAAAAAGTCTTTTCAGGGAAAGGATTCGCCGCTCTGTTAGCGGCTGCAACGCTGGTTTTCGCGGGTTGTGCAGAAATCGCCGAAAACGAATCCGAGTCCGCTGCCGTCATTTCTGAAGCAGATGAATTAACTGACCGTGCAGCAATTTCGGGCGTTTCTTCGTTCTATGCTGACAATCTTTCGCACGGAACTTTCACTTCAAATGTAACGAGCGGAAATTACACAATCTATGCTACAAGCGCAAAAACTGTCTCAACTCCGTACAGTTCAGCAAGCCTTCAGAACAAAACTTTCAAACAGGCTTTGAATCTCGGAGGTGCTGGTGTTGCAGGCTCTTACCGATGCGTAAGTTTTCAGACTTCGAATGCTGCAACAATCACTGTCTTTGCGACAGGTGCTTCTGGACGATACCTTGCTCTCGTAAATTCAAGCGGAGCTGTCGTCGATAAAAAAGAAACTTCTTCTTCAATCGCCGCATACACATATTCTGCTCCTTCTGCAGGAACTTACTTCCTTGAATCTCTCGGCTCAGGAATTTCAATCTACTACATTAAGACTGATGCAGGTTCTGGAAGCGGAAGCGGATCTGGCTCTGGCAGTGGAAGCGGTTCAGGATCTGGTTCAGGCACCTCTTCTTCTGTAAGCAAAATCACTCTTTACAAAGGCTCAAGCCAGGCTGGAACTTATTCTTCAATCAAGAGCGCTCTCTCTGCTGTCGGTTCATCTGGAAGCTACACAATCGTAATTCCAAAAGGAACTTACAACGAGAACTTCATCTACTACAACGGCTCGGCTTCAATCACAATCCGGGGCGCAACTTCTTCTTACGGTGACACTGTAATCAAAGGTCACGGAACTAACATGTCTACAGAAAGAGGCCGTGAGCTTCTTGAACTGAGCGGTTCATGCAACATCGTTTTGCAGAACCTTACATTGCAGAGCGACTACTCACGCGCAACTTACGGAAAATCTGATGTTCAGGCAGAAGTTCTTGGCTTCGACTCAACGGGAACTCTTGCCGCTTACAACTGTGCTTTCAAAGGTCATCAGGACACAATGCGCACAACCGGAAAAACCTGGTTCTACAAGTGCTATGTCGAAGGTGATGTAGACTTCATCTGGATGGAATCAAGCGGAATCGTCGCTCTCTACGAGGAATGTACAATTTCTTCTGTATACGACAGCGCGGCCGCTTCTCACGAATCTTATGTAATGGCTCCTCGTGCGACAAAATCTTCAACAATGGGAAAAGGCGTAGTCCTTCTTAACTGTACGCTTAACAGTGCAAACGGAAACTCAACATATCTCTTCCGAAACCCGTGGGGAAACAACTCTAACTACTACAACCAGGGTGCTGTCGTAAACTGCTCATTCGGTGGAAGCGGCTGGGTAAGCTTGGCTGCAAAAAATGCCGCAATGGGAACTGGCGACCAGCAGTACATCGGCTGGAAGATGGATTCAAATGTCGCTTCAAAATTCGGCTCACGCCTCAGCTCAATCGGAACTATCTCAAGCTCAGTAAAATCTGCAGAATACTCTAACCGAAATGTAATCCTCAACAGAAGGGTCAACACAAACGGAAGTTTCTCTGCTGACTCAAACAAATGGGATGTCGATGCTCTCGCAAACAACAACGGCTTCGGAGCAGGAAACAGCGGCTCTGGTTCTGGAAGTGGCAGCGGAAGCGGTTCAGGAAATGAATCTGGAAGCGGAAACGGCTCAGGAAACACAACTCCTTCAAACGGAGCGAACCTCTCACTCAACGACAAGCCGGTCGGATTCGCAAGCGTTTCAAAACCGTCTAACACCGTAACTGTTTATTCACGCTCAGATTTCATCAACTATGCGAAGAAAGGCGGCTACCTCATCTATGTAAACGGAATGATTGACCTTTCTGACGGATACATGCCGTCAAGCGCAGGCGGTTCAACTTCTAAGCTCGACCAGCTTGTTTCAAAGAACACATCTTATTCTTCTTACTCAGCATTCGTCACTGCTTACGCAAAGGGATGCTCGACCTCAACAAACGACAAATCTTCTTCATCTCCTTCAAGCTCACTCGGAAAACAGCTCTGGGCTTGTAACTCAGCTTACGGCAACATGATTAAGGTCAATGTCGCTTCGAACACATGGATTATCGGTAAAAACTCATCTTCCGGCGTTAAGGGCGGTATGCTCAATATCTCAAGCGCATCAAATGTAGTTCTCCGAAACCTCACTATTCAGGACGCATACGATCCGTTCCCTCATCACGAGGCAAACGATGGATACAACGCTCAGTGGGACTGTGTAGTAATTCAGGGCTCTTCAAGCAATGTCTGGATTGACCACTGTACTTTCCGTGACACAATGGGATTGAGCTATGTCAAAACCGGCGGCTCTACATCTGAAAAATGGCAGACTTACGACGGTCTTTGCGACATGAAAGGCTCTGTAAAGAACATCACGGTCTCATGGTGCCGCTTCCAGGATCACGACAAGACAATGCTGATTGGTTCAAGTGATTCTGACGGATCTAACTCAACGAGAACTGTCACGCTCCACCACAACTACTTCTACAACTGCGGTCAGCGCCTGCCTATGGTGCGAAACAGCAAGATTCATATCTTCAACAACCTTTTTGACGCTTCTAACCCGCGATACTCACAGCAGTATGCCGTAGGTGTAAGGGCAAATGCACTTGTCGTTGCCGAGAACAATATTTTCGGAAGCGGAATCAAACAGAGTTTCAAGATTGGTGCCGATTCCGGACGTCTTTACGCAAGCGGAAACGCAGATTCTGCTTCCAAGAAAGACTCGTCAAATTCAGGAAAACCGTTCAGTCCAAGTTACTCTTACTCACTCGACTCGACATCCAGCGCAAAGAGCAATGTCCAGTCTCACGCTGGTGCCGGAAGCTCAATGTAAGAAGCTGGAAGTAAAAAGTTGAAAAACTGAAAGCCAGGCACTTTCTTTTATAGAAGCGTCACCGGAAACTACGCACTTCAAAGTGTAGTTTCTGATGGCGCTTTTTTTTCTTTTTCCAGTTTGCCGTTTCCTTATTTCCTGTTTTTATGGTATAATAGTTCCGATGCTTATTTTTGAATTGATGACTGATGACGGTCCCGGAACCCTTCAGATCCGGCAGAATATCCTTGATTTTCTCCTCACCAACGAACACAAATGCGTATCTCTCGTCTCCAGGTTCTTAAAACGCGACACAAAGATCCTCTACATTCTTGATGAACGGAACATAATCTGGGGCGTCCTTTCAATCTCTGCGGGCGGACAAATCCTTCACTGCCTTGAAAGCGATTCAATCCTGCCCGATATCGAAGAATATTTTGTAGCCAACAGACCGGAAAAACTGTTCAGCATCATCGGAGAACAAAAATACACCAACGAAATCGCAAAAATCTTCCTCAAAAGATTCGGAACAGTACCAAAATCGCAGACCGACTACGCCCTCATGGAATACAACGAAACAGTCGTAAACGAAAAAACTGACCCGAAAAAAAACGCATTCATCAGAAACTGCGAAGTCTTTGACTGCAAGGACTCCGACTTCGACGCAGTTTTCCCGATTCAGAAAGCCTACGAATTTGAGGAAGTTCTTATCGACAAAAGCAAATTCAACGAAAAAAATTCCCGAATTCTGCTACGCCGAAGCATTCAGAGTGGCGAAGTTTTTGCCGTCAGATACAACAATAAAATCGTCGGAAAGGCATCTGTCAACGCAAAAGGTCAGAACTGCATCCAGCTTGGAGGCATTTTTACCGAAATGGGCTTCCGAAACCACGGAATCGCAACCCATCTGGTCAAAACGCTCGCCCGAAGGTTCAAATCCGAAGGAAAAACAATCGTCCTTTTCGTAAAAAAAACAAACACGACAGCTATTGATGTCTACAAAAACTGCGGTTTCATGCCTTTCAACGACTATAAAATTCTTTATTACTAAACTATGAACGATTTCAATTTCTGCCCGTCCTGCGGCTCTAAAAACATTAAGAACGTGAACATGCGCAAATGGCTCTGCTCCGATTGCGGCTTTGACCTTTACAACAATGTTGCGTCCGCTGTCGGGCTTGTAATCAGAACCCCGGAAGGAAAAATCCTGCTTGAAAAACGTGCGAAAGAGCCCCGGAAAGGTTTTCTCGCTTTTCCGGGCGGATTCGTTGACCCGGACGAGAGCGCCGAAGAAGCGTGTATCCGTGAGTGCCGCGAAGAAACTGGCGTGGAGCCGGTCTCTCTCAAATATATCGCAACTTTTCCGAACACATATCTGTATAAAAACATCCAGTACAAAACCTGCGACATGTTTTTTGAGGCGGAACTTCCCGAAAATGCAGAGCTGCACGCACAGGAAGGCGAAGTTCTCGGTTTTGAAGAAATTTTCGTAAGAAACGAAGAAGAACTCGCAGCCGTTCCGCTCGCCTTTGAAAGCGCAAGAAAAACACTTCAAAAATTACTGAACAGCAAGGTATAAAAAAAATGAATGAAAATTTAGAGCCCAGATCCGTAAAAAGTTTTGACGGTTTTTCTTTCAGGATTCCTGACTATCAGAGAGGCTACCGCTGGACTCCCGTAGAAGTTGAAAAACTTCTCAAAGACCTGAACGAATATTTTGAACTCGATAACAATGAGCGCCCGGAATTCTACAGTCTTCAGCCGCTTGTCGTTTATAAGGACGGAGACACTTACGAAGTTCTCGACGGACAGCAGCGACTCACGACGCTTTATCTTATTTACAAATATCTTGGACATCCTCTTTACACTCTTGATTACGACACCAGAAAAGAAAGCAAAGAATACATCTCGCATATCGGTGAAAATCCTGAAACCGATAAAAAAGCAAAATACGACAACATCGACAACTACCACATTTTCAACGCCTGCGACACGATAAAAAATTATCTCGACAAAGATAAAAACAAAGAGCGTTTCAAAAAATTCAAAAAATATCTGACGATAGAAGATGACCATTTTCCAGATTTGAGATTCATCTGGTATGACATCTCACCTGAAGTTGCAGAAAATCCAGAAGACACAGGCCGCAAAGAAAAAATCTTCTCTCGTCTGAATGTCGGAAAAATCGGGCTTACGAACGCCGAGCTTATCAAAGCTCTTTTTATCAACAGAATCTCAAAACAACTGAAGTATCATCCCTCGCTCAACGACAGCGATATATCTCAAACTAAAAAAAATCAGCTGCGGCAGGAACTTGAGACACCTCTTCGTCTCAGAATCGCAGGCGAATGGGACATGATTGAGAAGTCTCTGAGCGACAAAAAATTCTGGGCCTTTGTTTATGGAGCAGAGGACGGAAAATACGACACAAGAATCGAATTCATCTTCGATAATATCGTCGACGCAAAAGGCAAAAAAAGAAATAAGGACGACAAGAATTTCACTTTCGAGAGTTTCCAGGAACTTCTGAAATCTTTTGACTCTGAAATGAAAAACCTCCATGATGCCGGAAAAGAATATTACGATGCCGTAAGGGAATGTGAGGAAAAACACAAAAACACAATTGATTCCGTCTGGCATGAAGTCACCGACACCTTTTACCGTTACCAGAACTGGTACAAAGACAGAACGCTGTATCATCTGATCGGATTTCTCCGGTACCTGAAACTTTCATTTTCAGAAATCGATAAAATCAGGTCTGTATCTGAGACCAACACAAATTTTGTCGAAAAACTCAAAGAAAAAATCCGGGAACTTGTTTTTCAGGTTAAAAAAGAAACGAACAAAGATTCTGGCGAAAAAGAATTCCTCGATATTGAAGAGCTTTCCTATGATGAGCCGGGAGACAAGCAGAAAATCAGGGATGTTCTGGTTCTATTCAATGTTCTTTCAGTAATGTCACTTGAAAAGACTGAGTTAAAATTCTCTTTCGACGAACTCTACGGAAATTCGTTCGACATCGAGCATATCCGCTCACAGCACCCTAAAGAGGCAAAAAAAGGCGACGAGCGTGAAGACTGGATTGTTACAGTCCTCGAATATTTTTCAGGGCTCAACTCAGGAATTCACGAAATTCCTGAAAAAAAAGATGAGTCAAAAAAACGAAAAGAAAAAATCGCAGAGTTTTACACGAAGTTCACTCCGGAAGAACTTGCTCCGCTCGAAAAGAACGTGGTCTGCACATATTTTGACGAAAACAAAGAAGAAAAAACGATAACTGCAAAATATGTCTGCGAGGAACTCAAAAAAATATGGAAAAAAGAGACCTCTCTCCAGGACGAAAAAATTTTTAGAGAACTCACGACTAAAGTTTTCTCAGAAAAAGACTATGATTCTGACGGAACTCACAAAATCTCAAACCTTGCCCTGCTTGACTCCAATACAAACCGGGGCTACAAGAATTCATTCTTCCCTGTAAAACGGCACTGGATTCTTGAACGCGAAAAAAACGGATTTTACATTCCTCCATGCACAAAAAATGTCTTCCAGAAATTCTACAGCAGCACGCACTTTGATTTGATGAACTGGACTGACACAGATGCACAGGCTTATCTCAACGAAATGAAGGAGGTTTTCAAAAAATGTCTGGAAACAGCAGCACAGAAACAAACGCAGCAGAAATAAACCGTGAAAGTTTTTACACAATTCTCCAGAAATATAAGGTTCTGATTCCAGTTATCCAGCGTGATTACGCCCAGGGAAGAGACTCCGCCTCAGAAATCCGCTCAGAATTTCTCGACGAGCTTTATGACTATGTGACTTGCGGAAAGCGGAACAACGACCTTGATTTCATTTACGGAAACATCGAAAAAAACGAAGCAGACGGAAAAAATATCCTTATTCTGCTCGACGGACAGCAGCGCGTCACGACACTTTTTCTTCTTCACTGGTATGCAGCAGTCATCGGGAAAAACGGAACTTTCGATGCTTTCAAAACACTGCTTCTTGACGGCACACACTCAAAATTCACTTATGCGACCAGATATTCTTCAACAGATTTTTGTGATTTCCTCGTAAAATTCAAACCGAAAGGAATAGACGAAAGGCCTCTCAGCGAAGTAATTCAGGATGAAAAAGACTTCAACGCTCACTGGAGCGAAGACCCGACAGTCATCTCAATGCTGAACATGCTCGACTCGATTCAAAAGGTCTTCAAAAAAGACGAATTTCAGAATCTTTACGAAACTCTCACCGGCCTTGACGGAAATGCACCCGCAGTCACCTTCCAGTTTCTGAATTTAGACGCCAACAAACTGACCGATGAGCTTTACATCAAGATGAATTCCCGTGGCCGTCCGCTCACCCGCTACGAGAACTTAAAGTCAAAGCTCCTTAATGAGTACGGAAAACTCGGGAAAGCCGTCCGCGAAAATACAGCCCGGAAGTTCGACATGGACTGGACAGACTTTTTGTGGAATATCTGGCTCAAAAACAAAAAAATCTTTCCTTCGCCTGTAGTAGACGAAATGTTTCTGAGTCTTATTTCAAACCTTTGCATTTCCGAAAATATTCTCTATCAGGTAAAAGAACAGAAAGAAGCAACCTCAGAAGATTTTGCAGGAATTGCAAAGAAGACAGAGAAACTCATCGCCAAAAAGAATAAAATCGAATACAAAGACCTTCTCACATTTTTCACTCAGGACGAAAACTCGCTATTAAAGGATTTCCCACAGATTATGGAATTTCTTCTCGCTGATAAATCAGAAGAAAAAATTCTCCAGAAAATTCTTTATGATTTCAGCGACGGCGCCTCTTATCACGACAAGCTCTTTTTCTTCTGTCATTACAAGTATTTTCTGATCTATAAAAAAACAGACGCAGAATTTTCTGACTGGTTAAAATTTTCTGAGAATGTCCTGAATAATTCCGAAATCGACAATTCGAAAGATTTTGTGAATGCGATAAACTCGATGAATTCAATTCTTCTTTCTTCAAAAGGAAATATCAGAAACTATCTGATAACCGAAGACTTTAAGGAAATTCCGACAGCAGGCCTCTACAGACAGCAGGTCGAAGAAGAAAAAATCAAGGCAATTCTCTCAGTTTCTGAAGACTGGAAAGCTGCGGTAGACCAGGCAGAACAGGAAATTCAATATCTCAAAGGAGAGCTAAACTTTCCGCTGAAATTCTTTGCAGGAGTTTCACTCGGAACAGTTTCAGAAGACTGCCGTGCCGGCGAAAAACTCGCACTGTTTAAAGAAGCAGCCTCAAAAATGGGCATAATTTTTGGTAAGTCTGGCTGCACCTGCACAACTTCGCTTTCACGGGCACTTCTCTCGAAGGGAAATTATCTCAAGCCAATGGGAAGAAACAAAAAAACTCTTTCATTCCTTATCACAGACGGAGGCAAAGCCCGAGATTTGAGCTGGAAAACATATCTTGGAGATGAAAGGGACGAAAACACTCCGAGAAGGGCGTATTTTTCAGAACTGCTCAAAGACCTGCCGGAAAACTTCTCAAAAGAAAACATGAAGGAAACTTTTGAAGCAATCTGCAAAAATGCGCTTTCAGACCAAAGCCACCCCCTCGAAAAATGGAGGCGTGCATTCATCTCAACCCCTGAAATTTTCGAGGGAGCACACCTTGGTGAAAAATACAGGTATATCGAAAAAGACAGCGACGATGAGATTTATGTTCTTGTTTCAAACAACCGCGGAAAATATCATTCAGAACTTTTCAGTCTGGAAAAATATTATGAGCTGAAGAAGGATTTTGCTTTCAGCCCCTTTAAGATCGAATATCTCTCGTATATGGGAAAGGATGCAGAACTCGGATTTTATTTTGAAGATTTACCGGAACACGACAGCGAAAAATGCAAATGCAAGTTGTTGTGCGAATACACGGGAGAAGAAAATTATTCTCTGTGTTTCTGGAATGAAAACACCGGAAGTTACGGCAATATTTCAGAAGATTTAAGAAAAATTCTGGAAGAAAAAGGCTTTTCCGACGAAAAAAACAAAAATGTCTTTTATAAAAAGAACATCCAGGAAAACAATCTGGAGGCAGAAATCAAGAATCTGCTCTCCACCCTTTAATCAGGAGAAATTATGACAATCGAACAGATTTTATACTTTTCAATGCTCGGTGCTGCCCTGCTCGGATATATCGCAATTCTCTGTACAATTCCGTACAGACGGAAAAAGATTTTGCGCGAGGCCGGAAAACTGATTTTACCGCTCAAGGTAAAGTCTTCAAAAAAATGGGTAGCAATCGCCGTCGCCGCCTTTATCCTGCTTCTCGTCGTTCCTTTGCGAAATTACGGCTGGTTTGTAAACATCGTTCTTCTGGGAACAGCCCTCGTAGCAACGGAGATAGCCGCGCGTGAGGCGGGTGGCAGCGGAAAGGCTGGCATCTACGAAAAGATGCTTGTATCAGGGACAAATTCAGTTCTTTGGGAGGATATTTATTCACTTCCTACCCTTGCCTATGAAAACGATGAAGAGACAACACAGGTAGACTTCAGGGTTCTCAGGATAATTCTTAAAAACGGAATCGAAACTCAGATTCTTTTTTCAGATGAAGAAGAACGGAAAAATGCGCTCGAAACAATTATAAAAATAGCCCCTCACCTGGATGCCAGATAAGGGGCAAAATTCAAAAAGAACACTGATTAAAAGCATCCCCTGCCGGACTGACAGTCGGATGCATTTTTTTTAGAATCTGTAGACTGCACCGCCGCGGAATGAATATGCATAGGTACCGAAACCATAGTTATATTCAACAAGGGCACCGATCTGTTTTGTGAAGTCGTAACGAGCACCGAAAGTCAAATTGACTCTGAAACCAATTTCTGTATCAGAATCTTCGACCGTAACATATTTTGAGTTGCTGTAATATTTATACTTCCATGAAATGTGCTGGATAGGCAAACCAAAACCAAGACCGCCGTACGGAACGAGTTTCTGAAGCGGCTCCGGGAAATCGCTTTCGAAATGCCAGTTAAAGAAACACATTACGCTAGGAGTGACTACAACAGTGTCGTAATCCCAGTAACCGGCATAATCTCCTCCGCCGATTACAATCGGGAGCTGACCTTCGAGGGAAAGGCTGAACGGCTTGTTCTCGAAAACAGGAAGCTGAAAGCCGAAAGCAGGCATAATCTCAAAGCCGCTGTAGTAAAAATCCGGGCTGTAATAGCTGCTGTTGAAGTCATCATAGTCGATAAAACCATGACCGTAGCCAATTGTGAGTTTTCCGTACATTCCTTCTTCTTCAGCGAAAGCCGCAGTTCCAAGACCAAGGAGCAGAACAAATGCCCCAAAAATTTTTTTAAGATTCATAAATTTCTCCTTATTACAATAAAATTTATATTAAAAAGCAAAACGGAAAAGCGATTCCCCGCGTTGCATTCTTAATCTTTTTTAATTTTCCGCTTTTATTTACTTAATCTCGTAAATCCAGCCTTCAGGAGCTTTCTCTGTTCCCATCTGGATGCCTGTGAGGGTTTCGCGGAGCTTTTTGAGAACCGGGCCAATCTCGTCCATGCCGCTCGGGACATTGATTTTTGTTCCGTGGTCGTCGATGCAGCCGATTGGGCTGATAACTGCCGCAGTTCCGCACAAGCCGACTTCTACGAAATCTTTAAGCTCGTTTTTGTTAACCTGTCGCTCTTCAACTTCGATGTGGAGATAGTCGCGCGCTACCTGAATGAGTGAGCGGCGTGTGATTGACGGCAAGATGCTGTTTGATTTTGGAGTGACGAGTTTTCCGTCTTTTGTGACGAAGAGGATGTTTGCGCCGCCTGTTTCCTCGATGAATGTGTGAGTAGCAGGGTCAGTGTACATGTTCTCTGCGAAGCCCTTTTTGTGAGCGTCAACGATGTTGTGAAGGCTCATCGCATAGTTGAGGCCGGCTTTGATGTCGCCTGTTCCATGAGGAGCGGCACGGTCGAGGTCAGAGAGACGTACAGTGATTGGTTTTACGCCGCCCTTGAAATATGGACCGACTGGTGTAACAAGAATGCGGAACTGATATTCTTCTGCCGGTTTAACGCCGATAACTGCGCTTGAACCGAACATATATGGGCGGATGTAAAGAGTAGCACCGCTTCCATATGGCGGAACCCAGTCGATGTTTGCTTTGATTGTGTCGATGACGGCTTTAATCCAGCGGTCTTTTGGGAAGACTGGCATTTCGAGTCGTTCGCAGCTGTCCTTCATACGGTCAGCGTTCAAATCCGGTCGGAATGTGACGATTTTTCCGTCTGCTGTTGTGTAAGCCTTGAGTCCTTCAAAACAAGTCTGAGCATACTGCAATACGCCAGCACATTCTGAAATTGTGATTGAGTGGTCGCTGGTGAGTGTTCCCTCGTCCCATGCGCCGTTTTTATAATTTGCGACGAAACTTTTTGTAGTTTCCATGTAACCGAAAGGCAAGTTTGCCCAGTCAAGATTTTTAGCCATTTTTTACCTCGTCATAAAATTTGCTTAAAAAAGCGATGCAAGAAGAATATCACTATAGAAGAAAAGTATCAATCTCAGTGACTTACTTCTATTTTTTATATTTTTATGATATTTTAAATATGAAAAACAGGAGGAAATATGAAAGTTTTAGTAATCGGTGGCGCCGGCTATATCGGAAGCCATGTCGTCAAAGAACTGATGTCGAACGGGCACAAAGTCACAGTTTTTGACAATCTCTCAAGCGGTTTGCGCGAGAATCTCTTTAAGGAAAATGATTTTATCTACGGGAACATTCTGATTGAGCGCGACCTGGAACAGGCTTTTGCACGGGGATTCGATGCTTTCGTTCATCTTGCGGCATTCAAGGCAGCAGGAGAAAGCATGGTTGAGCCTGAAAAATACTCAATCAACAATATCACCGGCACCCTCAACATCATGAATGCAGCCGTAAAGCACAACTGCAAAATCATGGTATTCTCTTCAAGCGCAGCGACATTCGGCGAACCACAGTATCTGCCGATAGACGAAAATCACCCTCAAAAACCGATTAATTATTACGGATTCACAAAACTTGAGATTGAACGCTTCATGGAATGGTATGACCAGCTCCGCGGCCTCAAATTTGCAGCCCTCCGCTACTTCAATGCAGCAGGCTACGATCCTGAAGGCGTTGTCAAAGGCCTTGAACAAAAACCCGAAAACCTTTTGCCACGCGTAATGGAAGCAGCCCTCGGCGAGCGTCAACTTAAAATCTTCGGAACGGATTACGACACCCGTGACGGAACCTGTATCCGTGACTACATCCATGTAACCGACCTTGCCCGCGCACATGTACTGGCCCTGGATTACATCGCAAAAAACAACAAGAGCCTTAAACTCAATCTTGGAACCGAAAAGGGCACAACCGTCAAAGAAATCATCGATGCCGCCCGAAAAATCACAGGAAAGCCTATTCCGGCTGAAGAAGCACCACGCCGCCCGGGAGACCCTGCAAGCCTCTACGCGAAATACGACCTTGCAAAAGAACTTCTGGGCTGGGAACCAAAATACAGCGATGTAGAAACCCTGGTAAAAACAACCTGGGACGCATACACTAAAAATAAATAAAGGAAAGGGAGTGTTTCTATAAAGCAGGGCGCTCCCGCCTGCCTCCGGCAGCCGGTCAGGCTTTCCGCCGTTACGTGCTGAACGCACTCCATTGCTTCGCAACAGCCCTTACGGGCTGCGGCTACAATCCTTAGCGCATTTTCCGGATTTCGAAGTTTCTGTACGGACTTGACGGAAGCGTAAATCTGTACGGATTATCCTCAGCTTTTTCCAGATTCGCAATTCTCACAGAATCATTATCATCTTTTATTAAAAACCAGTCCTCAGTATTCTTAAATTCAAGGAAATTCATTTTTTCACAACCGGAAAAAGCCTGTTTCCCGATTTTCTGAACCGTCGCAGGAATAGAAACTTTTTCAAGATTCTTGCACTCAGCAAACGCCTGCTCATTAATAGAAATCAGATTCCCGGGAAACACAATGCCAATCAGATTATGATTTCCCTTAAAAGGCGTGTCATACACCCTCGAAAGTTCCTGAACCTCAGAAAGGTCAAGATGTACACGGACGGGGCTTTCACGGATAATTTCTGAAAGTTTATGGACGGTTTTGTTCCCGACTGTTCCTCTGGCTGTGACCGAAACTTCACTGCCCGGGGGAAGCATGGAAAGCGCAGTCTCGAAATCTGAGATCTCAACAGAATTTTTTCCGCTGGACACCTCAACTTTCAATACAGAAAATTCTGAGTTTTCATCCCCTTCGTGTGAAACAGAAATAGAAACCTTATGAAATTTTCGCATAGTTCCCCCTGAAAAAAAATTGCTTTTGAAATTTTAACATAAATTCAGAATATTTCAAGTTATTTTTATAATTTACTGATAAAATACCCCTTATGAATAAGTTTTTCCCATGGCTAAAAAAAATCTTCATTAAAGATATTATGCTTTCTGTCTCACTTCTGGCAGCCGCAATCTCGCTTTTCATCACGCCCCCTTCAAAAGAACTCCTTAATGACATCAACTGGCGGACTCTCGCAACTCTTTTTATGCTTCTCTCAGTTCTGGAAGGTTTCAAAAGTGAAAACATCTTTGAACCGGTTTTAAGGCGTGCTAAAAATCTTTCTTCGATAAAAAACCTCACACTCTTTCTGGTTTTCGGTGTTTTTTTCACTTCAATGTTCGTAACTAATGATGTCTCCCTGATTATTTTTGTTCCACTGACCATCATTCTCTTCAGGCAGGGCGGAAACGAAAAATTTATTCTTCCAGTTCTTACATTCGAAAATATTGCGGCAATCCGTGGCTCACTTTTGATGCCGTTCGGAAGCCCTCAGAATCTTTTTCTGTATGCCAAAAGCGGAATCTCCACACCGGATTTCATTCTTATGATGCTTCCACTGTGGATTTTCAGTGCAGGTCTTCTTTTTGTATTTGTTTCCGTACTGTACAGGAAAGGAAAACCACAGATTAGTAATAATCATAATTCATCTGATGTAACTGGAGCTGAAAATACCAGTAATTCAAAAGCCCACAATTTGCGAAAGCTCATGTATCAGCTGCTTTTTGTGCTTGTTGTCGCTTCTATTGTAACGCGCACTCACTATTATCCGGTTGTACTCGGCATAGTCTTTCTCACGCTTTTAATTGGAGACAGAAAGATTCTCCTAAAAACTGATTATGTTCTTCTTCTGACTTTCCTCTGTTTTTTCACTTTTTCATCTTCGATTTGCAGGCATCCTGCCATTTCAAAATTTCTTTCTGATTCTGTAGCCGGTCATGAATACATCTGGAGTATTCTGCTCAGCCAGATTATTTCAAATGTGCCTGCAAGCATAGTTCTGTACCCGTTTTCAACAAATCTTCGTGCACTTTTGTATGGCCTCGACAGCGCAGGCCTCTGCTCCATAATCGGAAGTCTCGCAAGCGTCATTAATCTCCGTCTTTATATCAGGGAGTATCCTGGCAAAGGGCTCTCTTTCATCAAAAGTTTCACCTGGATCAGCCTGGTCTTCTTTGCAATTGTCGTACTGCCTCAGTTATGGTTGATTAAAGTGCTATAATTCTATTATAATTAAATTCCGTTATGAAAAACGGATTTGATAATGAAAAGTATCTGCGGATACAGTCAGAACACATTAAGGAACGTATTGCCAAGTTCGGCAATAAACTTTATCTGGAATTTGGCGGCAAATTATTTGATGATTACCACGCAAGCCGCGTTCTTCCCGGTTTCCAGCCGGATTCAAAGCTAAAAATGCTTATGCAGCTCGCTGACATGGCGGAAATTGTCATCGCAATCAGTGCAGTTGACATCGAAAAAAACAAAGTCCGTGGAGATTTGGGCATAACTTACGACAAAGATGTTCTCCGTCTGCGCGATGAGTTCCAGAATCTCGGTCTCATGGTCGGTTCTGTCGTAATCACTCATTTTAAAGGGCAGGAAGGCGCAAAAGCATTCAGAAACAAGCTCAAGAGAATGGGCATCAACTGCTACTATCACTACATGATTGAGGGCTACCCTCAGAATGTCGCATTGATTGACTCTGACGAAGGATATGGAAAGAATGATTATGTCGAGACAACACGCCCGCTGGTAGTCGTAACTGCTCCTGGCCCTGGCAGCGGAAAAATGGCAGTCTGCTTGAGCCAGCTTTATCAAGAACAGAAGCGGGGAATCAAAGCAGGATACGCAAAATTTGAAACCTTCCCAATCTGGAACCTTCCTCTCAAACACCCGGTAAACCTCGCTTACGAGGCCGCCACAGCAGATTTGAACGATGTCAACATGATTGACCCCTTCCATCTTGAAGCTTATGGCGAGACAACCGTAAACTACAACCGGGACATCGAGATTTTCCCGGTCTTAAACGCAATCTTCGAAGGAATCTACGGCGAGAACCCATACAAGTCACCGACAGACATGGGCGTCAACATGGCAGGCTACTGTATTTTCGACGACGATGCATGCAGTGAGGCTTCAAATCAGGAAATCATCCGCCGTTACTTCACAGCCCTCGACGACCTTATCGAGGACAAAGCAACCGAAAACGAGGTCAATAAAATCGCCCTTCTTATGAAGCAGGCAAAAATCACCCCGGAAGACCGAAAAGTAGTCGTCCCTGCAAACGAACGTGGAGCAAAAGCAAACGCCCCTGCCGCCGCAATCGAACTTGCCGACGGAACAATCATCACGAGCGAGACTTCAAGCCTTTTGGGAACTTGTGCCGCTCTCATCTTGAACGCAACAAAGCACCTCGCTGGAATCGACCACAAAGTCAAGCTCATTCCAAAAAATATGATTGAGCCAATCCAGAACATGAAGGTCAACTACCTCAAAGGAAACAATCCCCGATTGCACACTGATGAGGTTCTCGTAGCCCTCGCAATGCTTTCTCCGACCGACGAAAACTGCAAAAAAGCTCTCGAACAGCTTCCGAAACTCGACGGCTGTCAGGTTCACACCACGGTAATGCTCTCCGAAGTAGACCGAAAGATTTTCAAAAAACTCGGCGTGAATGTAACGATGGAGCCAGTGCTTAAAAAAAGCGGAAGAAAGTAGAAATAATGAAAGTCAGGGCAAAATAACTGCCCTGTTTTTTTGGGGGGACAACCGAGTTTTCGTTTTATGATAAAGAGTTTCCAAAAATACAGGCTGTCCGGAATTACTGAAAACTAAAGATTTTGTATTTCTGCTTCTGACAGTCCGGTTAATTGAGTGATTTGAGCTATTGGCATACCAGCAGAAATCATATTTTGGGCTACTTGTTGAATACCTTGTTGCATTCCTTGTTGCATTCCTTGTTGCATTCCTTGTTGAATTCCTTGTTGAATTCCTTGTTTTAATCCCTCTTCGCGACCTTCTTTTAATCCTTTTTCGTGACCATTTTTATATCCCTGTTCATTTGCATTAAACACAATTGTATTGTAATCCCTTCGGGCTTTATCAATGGAATTCTGCTGAGCCCAGAGAATTTCATCCTTGCTTACGGTACAAAGAGAAGATTTTGCGTTCATAAGGCCTCCTTCCGAGCTGATTATTTCGTCAATGTATCCTGTATAGCGTTCGTCGCCTGCATATGAAAGAAATAATCCCCATTTTTCGAGTTTTGAAAGTTCTTTTGCAGGTTTTCCAAGCAGATCGTGTATCTTTGTCAGTTCCAGAAAAATTATGTTCGTTCTGTCGGACAGGCGCCCGCCATTATCTTTACGCATAGTATACCACGACAGAGGTGAAATGTCATCTTTGTCGAAAACAAAATCCAGAACAGAAATCTGGTAAACTGCGGGCGTATGCCAGTTATCGCCTGATTTGTTATTAGTGCTCAAAAGCCTTGCCGCCTGGATTTCTGCACGTGCTGAATAGTCATAGTTTTCCTGTCTGGACTGCATCTCAATGTCTGCCCGCTCGCCGTCTTCAAATTTCACGCTGACATCAAAACTCATCTTATTCTGATTAATAATTTCGACAGGAGGTTCATTCTGGACGAGCTGTAAATCCTTGATTTTTCGGTTAAGAATTGTCGAGATAAAATCTGTCAGCGCCGCCTTTGATTCTTTAGTGTCTTGTGTAAACATAGCCTTGAACGACGAATCGTATTTCGGGTCAAGAAGGGCTGTTGGTGATGGTCTTAAAGAATGTTTCATATTCACTACCTCGTAAAAATAGATTTCAAAAGAACTTGTATTGTCCTTTAATACAAATAGTGAGAAAAAAAAGTATTTTTGGTAATGAAAAGAAATAATTTTCTGTTAGATAAGATTTTTCTCAAACAAAAAAGGCTTTCCTCAAAACGGGGAAAGCCTTTTTTGTTTAGCGTAAGTAGTTTACTGATTACTCAGCAGGTTTTACTTCGATTGACTTAACGTCCAATCCACCAGTTCCGCTACCGCTTGATTTTTGAGCTCCGTTTCGGCTGAATACGAGGTAAACAGAACCAGCTGCGCTGACTGTTCCTGTTACAGATACATCTGTTGAGCTTGCAGTAATATTATCAGAAGCAACAGAGCCAAGAAGTTTTCCGTCTTTGTCCATGAAAACTGCCTGAAGCGGGCCACCTGTAGGGCCATCAGATTCTTTAGCACCTTTGAAATCGACCTTTGCAGTAACAGTACCAGCTCCGTCGACAGCAATCTCAACAAATCTGTCAAATGCATCTTCAAAAGTTGAATCTTCGCTAATTGTAACACCTTCTGTCAAATCTACCCCTGCTCCTCCGTTATAATTGAGGGCTGTTGCTGCAGCAACAAGTTCTTCTGTCAATTCAGCACCTGCGGTGTGTGTTGAACGGAAGCGGAGAGTTCCTGCTTTTGAACCTTTCCAATGAAGAATAGCACCGTTAGAAAGTGTTTTTGTAGTTGCTGTTGATGCAATCGGCGAGCCGATAACATCTTTTGTAGCCATATCCCATCCATCTAAATCTGCAAGAACGACACCGTTTGTTCCACCAGCGAAGCTGTAAGTCTTTGCTGTAGCCTTCGCTGTCTCATTATCGACATTGCTTGGGTTGTCTGACGGAGTTGTAGTTGTTGTGCTTGATGAATCATCGTCATCGCTGTCTGAGCATGAGACGAACATACCTGCAGCAAAGAGCAGTGCGAGTGATGAAAGGACTGCGAGAGTCTTTTTAGTCGTTTTTTTCATAATTTTACCCCTTTTTGTTTTTTTATGGTGTTTTTATAATACACGGTCGGTATAAGAATGTAACTGCAACTTTTTGAACTTTTCCGACTTATTTCAATTGTATTCTTTTACAATTCACAATAAAAATGTAAAATATTCCCTTGATAAAAAAATGCGCCGGGAAGGCGCCCAAACAGGAAAACAGCTTATGAAAAACACAATCTATGTCTTCGGACACAAAAATCCTGATACTGACTCGGTGGTTTCAGCAACCAGCTATGCCGCCCTAAAAAACTTGCAGGGCTGCCCGGAATACAAGGCCTGCCGTGCGGGAAAACTCAACCCGCAGACTGACTATATTTATAAAAAATTCGGCATTACTCCGCCTGAGTTCATTCCTGACATGAATCCGAAAGTCGCCTATTACATGAGCGACGAGGTTGATGTCATAAATCAGATGACTCCTTTCTGGGAGGCTTCGGCTTTCATGCGTGAGAAGGGACGCAAAGTTCTGCCTGTCGTAGACGATGAAGGACGCTACAAGGCGATTCTCAACTACAACTCGTTCACAAAAAAGATTTTTGGCATTTTGAGGCCGGAACACCATATTTCCGTGGTCACGACCGTCGGGCTTATGTGCAAGACTTTGAGCGGCAAAATCGTCTGCGAGGGGAGCGAATCTGAGGTCCTCCACACTTACACGGTTATTCCAGGCTCTTTAAGCCTCGAATCTTTTAAGAAGACTCTCGACGACCACAAGGACAAGGAAAGCTTAGTCGTAATCACAGGCGACCGTGAGGACATTCAGAATCTCTGCCTTGAGCGGAAAGTCCGCACCCTGATTCTGAGTGCAGGGCGCGTGCCGAGCAAGGAAATTATTGAAAAGGCAAAATCGAGCGGAACAAACATCATCGTAAGCAAATACGACACAGCTTCAACTTCTATGCTCGTTCTTTATTCAACCCCTGTTCGAGTTCTCTGCGACCAGACAATCAGGCCTATCAAACGGGAGGACTCAATTCAGAAAATCATGCCGATGCTCAAAGAAGTCGCAAGTCAGATTCTTCCTGTCGTTGATGACGACGGAAAAATCGTTGGAATGCTCTCCGAGATTGATGTTCACCACGAGTCAAAAATCCGCATTGCCCTCGTTGACCATAACGAAAAGACCCAGACCGTTGACGGAATCGACAATTATCAGATTTCGGACATCGTTGACCATCACAGAATCGGATCTGTGAGCACGAAAACGCCGATTTCTTTCATCAACATGCCCCTTGGCTCGACATCAACTATCATAACAAAACTTTTCCGTGACCAGAATATCGAAATTCCTCTGGATATCGCCCGTCTCCTCCTGTGCGGAATTCTGAGCGACACTTTAATTTTAAAAAGTGCCACAACAACGCCGACTGATGTTGAGATTGCAGAACATCTTTCAAAACTCACGGGTCTTAACATAGAGAAACTTGGCGAGGAAATAATAAAGGCAGGAAGCAGAATCGGAAACAGACCTTCATCTGAGGTAATCAACCAGGACATGAAGGAATACAAGGAAAACGGCGTAATTTACACGGTCAGTCAGATTGAGGTTGACGGAACAGGCGAGATTCTCGGCCGCAAAGAAGAATTCCTTGCTGAACTTGAAATCGAGCGAAGAAGTCACGGAGCATTGTTCTCTACCCTTCTGGTAACGGACATCTCAACCCTTTCTTCAGTAATGCTCGTCGCAAGCGAAGAAAAATTCCTTCAGGTTGTGAACTTCCCGAAAACAGACGAGCGGATCTACTTTTTGAAAGATGTTGTCAGCCGTAAAAAACAGCTGATTCCAATGTTAAGCGAAATTCTTGCGAACTACGGTATATAAAAAAAGGGGGAAGTCTCCCCCTGCGCCTCATCTAAAGAATCGGCTACCCCCTCTGCAGGGGTAGTTTCCTACCCCCGCAACGCCCCCCTTAATTCACGGTCTTATGAATCACTTCACGGACTTTACCTGTACCCGAAATCAGTTCTGAGAAATAATCACGAACTTTTTCGTACAGAGGAGACGAAACCACATCGAAGCCGAAAATCTTTTCGTTTGAGAGGAGCTGTTTTAATTTCGGTTCAAAATCAGTTTTTTCTCCCAGTTTGATTCCTTCCAGAATTTTCGTGACTTCAGGAAGAAGCGGGTCAGGCGAAAGTTCAAAAGGCTTTCCGCTGTCATCGACAGCCAGAAGATAACGGCACCACAATGCCAGCACCAGAGGAACGATTTTTAAGTCTGAGAGGTTAAGGTTCTGAACTTTGTAAGCCTTCACAGTCTCACCGAAGCGGATGGAAAGTTTCTGGGAAGTGTCACATGCGATTCTCTGCGGAGTGTCCGGCATAAACGGGTTCGGAAGTCGCTTTGTGATAACTTCGTCAATAAAGCGTTTCGGCTCAATGATTTTAGGATCGACAACAACAGGAAGTCCCTCTTTATAGCCCAAAACTTCGACCATTCTGCTCAAATCGGCATCTTTCATCTCGTCGCAGATGAGGTTAAAGCCAAGAAGACAGCCCGAGACAGCGAGTGCCGTATGAAGCGGGTTCAGACATGTGCAGACTTTCATTTTCTCTACTTTATTCACGGTGTCACGGTCTGTAAAATAAACTCCGGCTTTTTCGAGCGGCGGGCGGCCGTTCGGGAAATTGTCCTCAATTACGAGATACTGCGGCTCCTCAGCATTGACGAAAGTCGAGCAGTAAGTCTTTTTGCTCGTAACGATTAAGTCTGTATCCTCAAAGCCGTCTTTTTTGAGAAGTCCTGCAACTTTTTCGTTCGGGCGGGGCGTAATTTTGTCAATCATAGACCACGGGAACGAAACTTTTTTCTCGTCAGAAAGATAATCGAGGAAAGCCTGGCTGACAAGACCATTTTTCTGCCAGGCACCGGCAATCTCAAGCACGCTTGTCTTTAATTTTTCGCCGTTATGCGAGCAGTTGTCCATTGAGACCACTGCAAGCGGAAGCTCTCCCGCATTAAAACGCTCAAGAAGAAGCAGGACCAGTCTTGAAAGGAACATCGTCGCTTTTTCAGGCGGATTTTTAAAATCTTCGGCAAAGCTTCCGATTAATTTTCCGTCAGGCGCATGAACGGCGTAGCCTTTTTCCGTAATCGTGAACGAAACCATTTTGAGAGACGCATTTTTGAAAGCGTCAGTAAGAATTTTCCAGTCTTCAGAAAATTCCTGGGAGCATTTTACGGCCTCAACAACAGAACCGATGATTTCTTTTGAAATTGAGCCGTCAGATTTGAGCGTCACTCCAAGAGTAAGGTTATCGTGAGCCTTAAAAAGTTTGTCGATAATCTCAAAATCATAGCTGTCCGAGCAGACAATTCCAGTGTCCATAAGACTATTGTTAAGAAGATTCTGGCACAAGGCAGCCGGAAAAATACGGAAAATATTTCCTGCACCAAAGTGAATCCATTCCGGCCGGGATTTTGTGTTTTCAGAAACTTTCTTTCTGTCAAAAGAATACAAACTGTAGCCGTTCCATTTAGAACCGTCTTTTAAATCTTTTTCCGTCAAATGCATTTTTTTTCCTCCTGAAAAATGTCTTTGTTTACGTTTTTACTCATTTTTTAGCATTCAAAGTACTGAGGGTAATTTTTCTCCAGTTCTTCGATTTCTTCATAAAGCCTTGTCAGGTGCTCTTTCTCAAGCCTTACCGCCTCTTCGATGTTTCCTCTAAATATCGCACCGACCAGATTTTTGTGCTCTGTTTCGATTTTGTCTGAGATTCCCCGGAGTTCGCAGCTCAAAACACGAATGCGGCTGTCGTTTCCGGTCCGGCTGACAAGAGTTTCCCAAATCCATTCACACTCTGCTTCCTGATAAATAAGATGGTGCATTTCATCATCATCATTGAAAAAGCCGATTTTATCGTCATCCATTAGACTTGCATGCTGAGTAATCAGGAGAGTCTGCATTTTTGCGCAAAGGATTTTTTTTCTGCCGTTATCCTCAATCTTCCGCATGCACTCTTCAAGCACGCTCAGTTCGAGATTGATTCGCATAAATCTTTCCTGACGGATAATTTCCTTGTTGAGAAGCGAGACTCTCGTTCCTTTCTGCGGAAAAATATCGACGAGTTTGTCAGAAGCAAGCCTCAAAAGAGCGTCACGCAAAGGCGAGCGGGACACTCCGAGTTTTTTTGAAAATTCTTTTATGTCAATTTCTTCTCCAGGCTTTAAATCGAGGTTTACGATTTTTTTTCGGAGAATGTCATAAACAGAGGATTTATTTTCTGTCATTTTTACAAATCGCCTCGTACAACCCCTGAATATACATAGCGCCAAGGGCACGGTCGTAAAGTCCGTAACCTGGCATACATTTTTCTCCCCAGATTGTTCTTCCGTGGTCGGGGCGCGCAGGTCCAGTAAATCCGATTTCATACAGCGCCTTTACAGCTTCATACATGTCAAAGCTTCCGTCTGAAGAAAGGTGTGCGGCCTCCTCAAAAACGCCCGGCGAAAAGTGATGGAGGTTGCGGATATGGGCAAAGTGAATGCGTCCCTTGCACGAGCGGATAATGTCCGGAATGTCATTCTTCGGGTTCGTTCCGAGACTTCCCATGCAGAGAGTAATTCCGTTGTATTCTTTGTCAACAGCCTTAAGCATTTTCAGGATTGTTTCTTTACTGGTAATGATTCTGGGAAGACCGAAGACAGGCCATGCAGGGTCATCCGGATGAATTGCCATTTTAATCCCATATTTTTCACAAACCGGACCAATCGCCTTTAAGAAGTAAACCAGATTGTCAAAAAGTTTTTTTTCATCGACATCCTTGTACGCTTCAAACAAATCTTTAACTTTTGAAAGACGCTCAGGCTCCCAGCCGGGCATCACAAATCCGTTGGAATTGTCCGTAGTCTTGTCAAAAAAGGTCTGCGGATCAATTGTGTCAACGACTTTCTGATCATAAGCAAGGACGGTTGAGCCGTCGGGACGCATTTTTGCGAGGTCTGTTCTTGTCCAGTCAAAGACAGGCATAAAGTTGTAGCAGACCATTCTGATTCCCTCTTCGCCCAGAGCTTCGAGCGATTTTATGTAGTTGACGATATACGCGTCTCTGTCAGGAGAACCAATCTTAATCGCATCATGAATGTTGACGCTCTCAATTCCGGAAATTTTCAAGCCGGATTTTTCCACAGTTTCTTTAAGATTTTTTACCCGTTCCCTTGTCCATAGCTCACCGGCTGGAACATCATAAAGCGTCGTAATTACGCCGTGAACGCCAGGAATCTGGCGAATCTGTTCCAGAGTAACAGAATCGAACCCCGGACCATACCATCTCAAAGTCATTTCCATATTAAAAAGCTCCTCTGATATATTAGTATATTAGTTGATTACACTGAAGTCAAGGAAAATTCATTCTGAGGAGAAAAAACCGGAATCTCACGGGGGCATATCGAAGTATCGAAGTATTGACCTTCATTCGTCTTTTCAATATACTTTTGTTACTTTTTTTCAAGGAGAAGCCACTATGAGACTCGCAAGACGTTTCCGACCACTGGTCAGCAACAAAACTACAAGAGCAAACAGCAAAAAGAATTCAAAAAGACTTTCCGCTAACTACGCTCTTCTCGCAGCACTGGCTGCTACAGATTCTAAATCAAAGAAATAATGCTGTCTTTGCTTTAACCCCACAGAACCTGTGGGGCATTTTTTTTGCCCGGTGAAGTTTCCCGGGCTTTTTTTGACTTACTGATTGATAAACGATGCCAGAAGGGAGTCAGTTCGCCACCAGACCGCCTCGGCGTTTTCATTCTTAACAAACAATCCTGAAATAATGCCTGTGTTGCTCAAAGAAAGCGTGTAATACAGAATTTTCGAGTGGTCAACGGAAAGTGAGCGCTTGACGATTCTCTGGCCGTCCGGCTGAACCATCTGTACGATAAAGCCTTCCTCGTTAGGCACAATGAAAAAGAGCCAGCCGCTTTCGGTAACACCGAGAAAATCAAAAGGAAGGTTGTACACTTCTTTCGTAATATTCTCCGTAACAGAGTATTCATATCCCGGGATTTCAAGAGGCGTGTCATAAAGACCTGTCTCTACGTTGAGCGGACAAAGAAGAGTCGTATAATACTCTATTCCTGACTGAACCTTCAGGGCCGGGTCGAGCGTTGTCATATAATAATCAACTTTTACATAAAGTTTCCGTGAATTCTGATCAGGAACAATGTTTTCGATGGAAATGTAAGCGGGCGCATCGTTCATGTCCTCCCGCTGAACTTTTGGAACCGAGTTTTTTGAGACTGGAACCGTAAAGAGCAGAAATCCGTCATTCCCGAACCAGTACGCCACAAGCCCGTCATTTGTCGTGCAGACAACAACAAGTTCGTTCTCATGGGTAGTATAAATATTTTTAACATAAGGGAAAGGTGTTCCGCCCGGCCCCTGCTGGCCGAGATAGTCAATGAATTTTCCACTTGAATCAAAACGAAGAACGACAGAAGAAAGGAGAAGTCGCGCTGAAACATCGCGTTCCTGGCGTTCTGTCGGAAGCGTATCAACCGCATAGATGTATTTTCTGGAATCTACGGCAAGGGCACCAAGAGTATTAAAAGGATAAGCAATCGCCTTTTTGGTAGAATTTATCGAATTTTTGCCGGCAAAAGCTACATCTTTCAAAACTTCGTCATTGTAATAGAGTGAAAGAAGGTCTCCGTAAGAGTTGAGTTCAAGGATTTTTTTCGCCTCGCCGTTCGCAATGTAAAAAAAACCGTCGCGCATCGTCATGTAAGTGCGGATATTGCCGGTTTTTGCGAGGTCAAAAAGATTAAGTTCATCCTCAAAATTACCGTAGTCAAGCTTAAAAAGGCTGGTTTCGTTTACAGAATGAACAGCTCCTGATTTTGAGCATGAAACAAACAAGCATGATAGCAAAATTAAAAGAAACAGATTTTTTTTCATACTCATATTATAACATTTTTTCGTGAGAATTGTCATCGACCGCTCTTTGCTCAGGACATCAGACAGTACGGGAAATCTGCTCTTCAACTGCTGCAATCGTGTCATCCGGAGTGCTTGCCCCTGCCGTAATTCCGACAGTCTCAAAAAGTGAAAATTCGCGGCGAATTTCATCAGTTATTTCTTCCGGTTTTTCGATTAAGACCGCTTTTTTACAAAGGTTTTGTGCCGTCATAAAAAGCCTGTTCGTATTGGCGCTTGTTTTTCCCCCGATAACAATCACGCCGTCCACTTTCGAGCACAGTTCGCGAAGAGCATCCTGTCTTTCATGGGTAGCCGGACAAATAGAGGAAATAATTTCCGCACAAGGGAAGGAGGATTTCAATTCTGATTTTAAGGATTCAAAGGTCTTTATACTAAATGTTGTCTGGGAAAGAAGCACGATTTTTGAATTCTGAGAGATTTTACCTTTTTCTGAGAGAACTGCGATTTCCGCCTTGAGTTCGCCGGCATCTTTTACAAGAATAAAATTCAGTTCTTTATGATTTTCAGAAGCACTTTTTCGGGCATAACCTTCAATCCCGATTACCTCACCGTGATTTTTGTCTCCAGCAAAAAAAATCACATATCCGTTTCTGGCAAATTCTGCGGCTCTCTTCTGGCTCTGGGTAACAAGCGGGCAGGTCGCATTCACGACATTCACTCCCCTTTCACGAATTGCAGTTTCAGTCTCAGGGGGAACTCCATGTGCACGAATAATAACGGTATCGTCAGTTTGTAAGGATGAGATTTCTTTTTCAGAAAGAATTTTTAAATTCTGACGGGCCAGATTTTCAAGGGCAACAGGATTATGGATTAGCGGGCCAAGGGTATAGACCTGACCGTTTGTATTTTCAGAAAGAGATTTTTCGGCCGCAAGAACTGCCCTGCGTACACCTGCGCAAAACCCAAGTATTCTGGCTCTAATTATTTTCATGGGAGAGAGTATATCACACTTTAATATGCGATTCTATAAAACTTACAAAATCCTGCTCCATCAGTGGCTGAGAATAGAAATACCCCTGAACCTGGTCACACTTTATTTTGCGAAGGAAATCCCGCTGAATCTGAGTTTCAACGCCTTCAAAAACAGTCTCTTTATCGAGATGTTTGCTTAAATCTATCAGGATTTCGATAAATTTAGCAGATTTTTCCTCAAGATTTCCGTCTTCGCCCATTGACGAGAGCAGGAATTCCCTGTCAAACTTAAGCACATCAACCGGAACTTTTGTAATCATATTAAGAGAGGATTCGCCGCTTCCAAAATCATCCATAGCGACTGTAAAACCTTCACTGTGAAGCGCATTCGTAATCTCACACAAAGTCTCCCGGTCCATAACTGAGCGCTCTATGATTTCGACCTGAACAAGCCGGGGCGGAACAGAATATTTTCTGAAAATACGCATGAATTCCGCCATAAACCTCTTTGGCTGATTGTGATTCCGGCTCATGTTCACAGAAACCGGCACTACAGGTTTTCCCGCCTTAATCTGCTGATCAAGGAATTTGAAAACTTTGTCATACACATAAAAATCAAGTTTTACGACGAAACCATTTTTTTCAAACAAAGGAATGAATTTATCAGGATAAACCGTTCCCATAAGCGGGCTTTTCCAGCGCACAAGCGCCTCAGCCCCGACAATTGAATCATTCTCCAGCAGGATTTTCGGCTGATACATCACGAAGAATTCCTGCTTTTCAAGGGCTGACTGCATATTATGTTCGAGTATCTGCTCCTCATTTACTTTGCCAAGAAGTGTTGCGTTATAGAGTGCATACGGCAGAAGCATGCTTGATTTTATTGTGCTTTTTGCGAACGAAGCCTGTCCGATTAAATCTTTGACTGTTAAATCCGGACAGTGAGAAGGCTTATAAAAAGTAACGCCGAATTTCGGATAAAACGGAATATCATAATCACGTATCTGCTCTGAAAGAAAGTACATCTGACCTTTAAAAATATTCATTGCATTACGAAGGTCCCGAACTTTTATGATAGAACAGAAGTGGTCGGCGTACCCGTGACCTATAATCCCTTTGTATTCGAGCGTTATTTTATTGATTAAAGTTGAATAGTAATAAACCATTTTGTCGGCTGCTTCTTCGCCGTAATTTTGGTTAATGAATTTAAATCCGCGGATATCTGATTCTACGAGCATATAGCGGGCTTTAGGATTTCTTCTGAAGATTTTTCTAGCTTCTGCTTCGAATTTTTGTATGGTCCACAGTTTTGTAAGAGGGTCATAAACCGGCTCAATCAGCTGATTTTTGTAAAAATAGTCAGAAACCAGAGTTTCTGTAAACAAAAGAATTAAAATTGCAAAAATTGAGATAACGACAACGACAAAACGTATTAGATTATACTTTCTGGAAATTTCCCGGAGATATTTTTTTGGAAAGCCAACGCTAAGAGACCAGCCGCAGTTTTTGATTCTGGCATAAAAAAGATCAATCGGTTCACCAAGATGATTTTCGGTCTCTACATAGCCGTTTTCTTCCCTGGCTGTAATATCAGAAGTAAGGTGTTTATATTTTTCAGATTTTGGAACAAAAACTTTTCCGATAAGTTCAGGAACTACATGGTCAAGAAGTTTTCCGGATCTGTCAAAAATATAGGATGTACTCTGTTCACCGATTTTTACATTTTTTGAAATTTTAGAAATTTCTTTAATCTTTATTGCAGCGCAAAGAATACCTTTCAGTGTGTGATTCCTGTCAAAATAAGGTTCTTCGATAAAAAAAACAGGATCTTCCGTAAAATCGGAATAGAACATGTCGCTTACATAATAATCAGAGTCTTTAAAGTGTTCAGGAGAAATATACGCCCTGCCGTGTAAATCAATGATATTGCCCTGAGGAAAATAGCCCATAAAATTTGAATCGACATAAAAGACAGAACAGAAATCTTGCGAAAGATATTTCATGCTCCGGGTTATCCAGTCCTGGATTTTTTTCGTGTCACCCTCTTCAAAAAGCTTTTCGTCATAAATCGAAGAAAGGGAGGTGTGGTAATTTTCAAGATAATACTGAACTCCGACAGAATAGCCCTGGAGAACCTGAACACAGTTATCAAGATAACGTTTTTCGGCAGAAACAAAGCCTTTTCTGACTACAACTCCGTTAAGAACAAAAACAACAGAAATAATTAATAAACTAAGAAGCAGGGAAAAGAGAAGTTTTAATTTATCAGCACTGATTTTTAACTTTGCTTTAAAAAGCATAAGTTTATTTTAACACAATATTAAAGAAAAACAAAATAGAACTTTTTAAGATTTTTCAGATTTAAGCAAAAAAAATCCCCGCACCGTAATGGTACAGGGATCGTGTAATAAAGTTTAAATAACAAGGTTTACTACCCTGTTACTAATTTTTTTACTCAGCGTCGTCAGATTCTTCTTCCGGCTTGAACTGTGAGATATTAGAAGGTGCTGCAACTGTTGTAAATTTCTGGTTCTTTCGGACTGCAAGGATGAATGCACCCGCAATGAAGATAGAAGAATAACAACCGCTGACAAGACCAACAGTAAGAGCCAGTGAGAAGTCGTGGATTGTTCCAGTTGTGAAGAAGAACAATGCCAGAACTGCGAACAATGTTGTAAGAGTTGTGATGATAGAACGGCTCAATGTTGAAGTAAGGGCTGAGTTCAAAATTTCTTTGAAAGTCTTTGCCTCAACGACCTTGATGTCGCTTCGGACACGGTCAAGAATAACGACAGTAGCGTTGATTGAGTAACCGATAATCGTGAGGATTGCCGCCAAAGTCGTGGTGCTGAATTCCATCTGAATGAATGAGATGAAAGACACCATAATCAATGAGTCGTGGATGATAGCGATTACAGCTGCAAGAGCGAAATCCCAGTGGAATCGGATTGCAGAGTAGATGAAAATCAAAACGAGAGTTGCAAGAACGAGGATGATTGAGTCACGAATCAGGTTCTGTGAGAACTGAGCACCGATGAAATCTGATTTTGTGATAACGACTTCTTTTCCAGGTCCGAAATCTTTCTTTAAGAGAGCTTCGTTTGCATTTGACTGAAGGGTTTTTCCTTCGTCACCAGTAATTCCCATTCGAATCTGGAAGTTTTTGTCTGCACCCTGACCAGCTTCTTTTACATCGACATTTGTGAACTCTTTGAGAGCGTCACGGACATCGTCAGCTGTAACAGTTGAGTTTTCGTCAGCAACAAAAAGGCGGAGAGGATTTTCTCCGAGGTTTTTTGAAGAACCAGAAGAAACGAAAAGTTTTTTGTCTTTCAAAGAAACTTCGTTTTTGATGTGGGCAGAAACACCGTTCACATCGTTGATTTTTGCAGCGAGGTCTGAAACAGAACTTACTTCAGAGTAAGGAATTGAAACAGTGCGGTTTTCTTCACCGATACCGCTGACAACAATATCAACACCGTTTTCAGAAGCTTCAAGGGAAACTGTAGCAGTTCCATTGTATGTTACTTCAAGAACAGTGTTTGCGATTTTGATTTCCTCAATCATACCCGGCTTGAAGTCAAGGCCGAAGTTGATTCCGCGGGTAGCAACAGAAGCGATTCCCGCAATAATAACTGCTGCACTCAAAACTACAGCGACAGGGAAAAATTTGCTAAACTGAATTATCTTTTTCATTATTTTACCCCCCAGCCGATGCTCACTGTCTTTCTGCTCATTACTTCAGTGTTGAAGTCGAACATAAGGCGAGAAACTACGAGAGCGGTGAATACTGACGAACAAACACCGATTGCGAGTGAAACTGCGAAGCCCTGGATAGAACCAGTTCCGAGTTTTGAAAGGAATGCCGCAGCGATGAATGTCGTGATGTTAGAGTCCATAATTGCCCAGAAAGCGTTGTCAAAACCGGCAGCAACAGCAGCGGCACGGCTCTTTCCGTTTTTGAGCTCTTCCTTGATTCGCTCGAAGATAATTACGTTGGCGTCGACTGACATACCGACTGTAAGAATCATACCGGCGATAGAAGAAAGTGTAAGGGTGAGGTTGAAAGCACTCAAAACTGAGAACATGATGTACATATTGAGAATCTGAGCAACGACAGCGTTGAAACCGGCACCCATATAGTAAAGAATCATGAATACGAGGACTGCAGCCAGGCCCCAGAGAAGTGCGTTCAAGCCCTGGTGGATTGCCTGCTCACCGAGAGAAGCTCCGACAACCTGCTGGCTTTCGACCTCAAGAGGAACTGAAAGGGAAGCTGTCTGAAGGACTTTCTGAATGTTCTGAGCTTCTTCTACGCTGAATCCGCCTGAAAGCGAAACCTGTCCGCCGTTGATTGCCTGACGGATTGTAGCAGCGCTCTTAACTTTGTTGTCGCTTACGATTGCGAGGCGTTCACCGACATGTGCACCTGTGAATTCACCAAAAATCACGGCACCTTCCGAATCAAGGACGAAGTTAACCTCCGGCTGGTTTGTAGTCTGATCTGCAGAAACTATAGCAGATTTTACGTGCTCACCGTCGAGTGCGATTTCTTTTTTGACTGCGATAAAGCCTGTGCGCTCGTCAAGACCGTAATCGTCTTTTACATAGTAACCCATAACTTCACAGTCATCAGGAATAACTGAAGGATTGATGAGTTTTCCGTCAGAGTTGAAAGTATTTGCAGGATTCTGTGCGTAATATGCGTTGAAAGCAGATGTAGCGTTTTCGTCAACAAGGCGGAAATTGAGGATTCCCTTACCCATGATGATAGAGTTGATTGCTTCACGGTCAGCGGCACCAGGAATTTCGATGTAAATTCTGTCTTCGCCCTGCTGCCGGATAACCGGAGAAGTAAGACCGAATTTATCGATTGAGCCTGTCAAAGTTTCGATAGTCTGAGCCATCGCATCTTTTTTCCACTGAGCTTCATCAGCGATATCGTTGCCTTCTGCTTTTTTTGCTGCAAGAGCTTCGTCAAGATTCGCACGGACGATAACATTCATACCACCTGACAAGTCAAGACCCAGTTTTACAGAAGAATTGTAGCGTTTTTTTGCAGCGAGGATTTCATCACGATATTTTCCCTCGATGACTGCGCTCAAATCTCCCTGGGCGTTGTTGCCTGTGAAAGAATCAAGAATTGCGCCGACAGACATTACTTCAGGAACTTTTGGAGCTTCAAGGCCTGCGGCTTTGTAAGCTTTTGCGTTTTCCTTGTAATTCTTTTTTGCGGCTTTTACAAGATAATCGTAAGAAGAATCAAGGACTTCGTTCGGATTTGCCTTTGCTTTGGCAATCAGAACGTCGACTTCTTCTTTTGCCTTAACAACTGTGTAGTCCTTGATTTTTTCGAGAGAACCAAGAGCGAGGCTCTGCTGGTCTTTCGGAGTTCGTGCATACCAGCTGATAGAAGGCCAGAGGAATGCGAAACATACAGCAAGAACTACCAGAACAATGATAAAACGACTTCGTTTGTTCATTTTTTTACTCCGGTATTTTTTTATTTGTCAGCATTTTCTGAAACATCGGCTTCTGTTTTTTCAGATTCTGATGCTTCAACTGCTTTTTTTTCGTTTTTATCTGCTTTAGAAGGTGCGTCCGTAACAACGCCGGCGATTGCAGAACGGTTAAACTCGACTTTTACACCCTCGTCAAGCTTTAAGATGACGGTTTTTTCTTTTGTCTGAGCGACGAGACCGTGAATTCCGCCGATTGTGACAACTTTGTCACCTTTTTTGAGGGCATCAATCATTTTCTGAGTTTCTTTCTGTTTTTTATTCTGCGGACGAATAATGAAGAAATAGAAAATAGCGATGATAAGAATGAACGGCACGACTGACATCAAAGTCTGGCTTGAAGTAGCTCCACCTGCCGCTTGCAACAATGATACGAACATTTTTGACTCCTGTTAGTAAACCGCCGAAGCGATATTACATCCATCGTAATTTAAAATAGTTCCGATAGATTATCATAATTCAAAGTCAAAATCAAGACAGGCACAGCCATTTCATAAGGACAGAACGGAAACGGAAGGCTAAGGAAAACACTGATTAACACTTTCCTAATTTCTCAGAAGCCTCTCAAGCTCAAGGTTGAGTTTCAAAAGCGACTCATCCTGCGGAGAAAGAGCAACGACCTGCTTCAGGTAATACTGAGCCTTGCGGTATTCCTTTTTGTTGTAGTAAATTTTGTAAAGACGGAAAAGACTGTCCTTGTTTCTGGGGTTCGCCGTAAGACTTGAGCGCAAATCCGCCAGAACTGCGCTCTCACCGTTCGCCAGAAAACTCCGTTCATAATAAAGGAAACTTTTCATTTTTGCGGCAGAAGACGGAATCAGCTGGTTGATTAAACGAACCGCCTCCTGATTTTTTCCGGTTGAGACAAGAACCTCGATATAAGACTGCAGAACTTCTTCATTATCCGGGTTTTTGGCATAGAGTTTTGATGCATACTGCCAGGCCTCATCTTTATGACCCGAAAAAAGACAGATTTTTATATGCGTATAAATCGCCGAATCCGGCACATTCTCTTTTTTGAGAAGCCCCAGGTTTGAAACATAGGCCTCTTCCCATTTTCTTGCCGCAACCATTGAATTAATTTTTATCTGCAGAGCCTCAAAATTAGCCGGATCCTTTTCAAGAATCTGACTGGCAAGTTCCTCACCACTTTTTCCTGCAATTTTAGAGCCTGATTCAGAAGCAAGGGCTGCCGCCTCAAGAACGATTTCGGTATCTTCAGGATACAGCACTAGGGCATTTTCGATTGTCGTAGTTGCAGCAGAAATGTTTTTATTCCAGTTTTTCTGAACCTCAAACCGGAGCACAAGATAATCGCGGGAACTCGAGTCTTTACGGGCATATGCATCCAGAAGGGAAGCCGCACGGATATATTCTCCTTTTTTCACAAGAATTCTTGCGCGAAAAAGAAGATAATAAGAATTTTCGGGCTCCAGTTGCAGAACCCGGCCGACATAAAGTTCTGAATTTGAAAGATCTCCGGCCGCAAAACTGGATTCTGCACACAGCTTCAGAAGATTTTTATTCTGCGGAAAATTCTGAAGGAGTCTTTCAGAAAGAGAGAACGCGGATGCAGGGTCTGAAATTTTCATAAAGCTGGCAGCAAAAGCATAGGAACACTCAAAACAGTTTCCCGCCAGGTCAGAAGCGTATCCGAAATACTCATTGCTTGATTTAAAATCTCCTTTTCTTCTGTACAGAATTCCAAGAAGATAATTCGCGAAAACCGAGTTTCTGTTGAGAAGAAGCGCTGTTTTCAGGGACAGCTCGGCTTTGTCATAATAATCAGTCCGGGTTTCGCTGGCCGCAAGAACAAGACAAGGAAGCGCCAGTGACAAAAAGTCTTTCGGTTCGATAAAGGGGTCGTAAATTCCGTTTTTTGAGGAAGAAATCGCCCCGGTATAACCGTTCTTTATTTTTTCACCGCCCGTACTGTCAATAAAGTTCTGGCTTTTCCAGCACAGCTGCATTATCGAGACGGCAATATAATGAAGAACCTGCTCACTCTCCGTCATATTGTCGCCCTTGCGTTTTAAGACCGTAATTGCATTTCTCAGGCTGTCAGGCGATCCCTTCACGACATTCTCCAGAGTGACGGCGTCGATTCCGTAAAAATACGGAACTTCTTTTTTTTCGGGAACAGAAATTTTCTGGCCGTAACAAAAATCGAGAATTATAAAAAAAATCAGAACAAAGGCAGAAACAATCCGCCGGCTGAACCTCAAATCTTACTCTCCGTAAAATTCTTTTTCTTCATCCGTCAAATCTGAGAGCTCATCTTTATCGTAAGGAAAGAAATCATTGAAATTCCGCTGCCACAAAAAAACGCCTATAAGAGAAGCGCCGGCAATAATCAGAATCAGCGGCCCCCATTTTGAAATGAACTGGGAGAACGAAACCTTGATTACCCGGAGGGAGAACATGAGGAAAATAAACCCCAGGGCTTCAATCAGAATAGTCGGAAAAAGATAGACTCCCCGGACTTTCCGGTGCTTGAAAATGCACGTCAGGAGAAGACAGATTCCGCTCAAAAGAACGACTATCGGCCAGAGATTTTCAATTCCAAGCGGAAGAACCCCCGTAAGTACAAAGGTCGCACAAAGACCGATACAGAAAACCTGAAGGCCGAGAAAGAAAAGAATCGCCCAGTGAATGAATGTCATGGCCAGATAAAAAATCACAGCCCCAAAAATCATCGTAATTATAGAACTTGTCGGAAGTTCAACACCAAGTCCGGCTGAAAATTTTGAAAACAGAAGAAGCCCCGCAAGAACCAGGACGACACCCGCAGCAAGAAGAATATTGAGGACAGGAACAGTAATTTTTTTCATCGAAAATGCCCCTATGATAAAATTTTCGGATTGTAAATCATACTAGAATAATATAGAAAACTGAAAATTAAAAGATGAAAATTGAAAATTGTTGAACTTTGTGATAGTCTTTTCGCAAATGAAAAAAACCTTCGTCACTTTTCTGTCTGTCCTTCTTTTTCTTTCTCTTTTTTCATGCAGGGATTCACGGGACAAATCAGCAAAGACCCTTTCAGAACTCACGCTTCTTCTCGAAGACAACACAATTTCCGCACAGTCACGCTATGCTGTCATTAACCGCATCGCAAATCTTTACTATTCTCATGGCAAAACCGACGACATGATTCTTTTTCTGACAGAATGGGTCGAAACTCATCCAGGCGACACTTACAATGCCTACTGGCTTTTCATGGTCGCATCGAGCTATCTGAATGCAAACGAAGAACCTCTTGCAGAATATTACTACGAACGAATCATAAAAAATTTTCCGGACCTGCTCGTAAACGGAGAATCAATTCACTTCTCATGCCTCAGGCACTTAATCCAGATCAGCAAAAGTTCGGCAAACAGAATCAACTACTTCAACAAAATGATTTCTGACTTCCCGGACAAACTGAGCATCACCGAAACTTATTTCAGGCTGGCACTTGAATACGAGAATGTCGGAGAATGGGATATGGCGCTCAAATCCTACGCCCTCTTCCTCGAGCAGAACGATTCTTCCACGATTCAGATTACGGGATTTCCGAACGCATACACAAAGGCACGGCAAACCGTCAACTTCTCAAAATCTTCCAAAGACTGGACGTTCGAGAGTCTCGACGCCCTTGAAAACGCCGTCAAAAAAGCGATTTCGGCCTACAACTGGAAGGCCCTGGACAGCTACCGCTCAAAGGTCAATTTCTTCGCAATGAGCTGGAAGTCAAGCGAAACCGACACCAACGCACAGGAAGAGTTCTCAATGCGAGGCTACATGCGCGGAAACAGAATCCGCTACAACGAAAAACTCGACGACACTTCAACACCGAGCGAAGCATACCTGCGCACCTGGGGATGGACAAGTTATATCAATGTCTGGTACCTCTATTTCCGAAAAGTTGACTTCCCTGCAGACCCCGAAATCCACGGACGCTGGGAATGGGCAGGAATCTACTTCGGTGAGAAACTGTAATGGGCAGGACTTTTCTCACTACAGTCCTTGTATTTCTTTGTTTTTCTGTTTTTCCGCTTGCTTCAGAGGACTCCCCTCTTCCCGAAGAATTCGTCTCGCTTTTTGAGAAAGTTGAGCTTGAGGAACTGCCGCCGGCCGACGAGTATTATGTTGACGACTCTCCCCTGAATCAGATTCTCAAACTTTTCGACGAAGAAGATTATGCGCGGCAGAAAGCTTTTCTTGAGCAGAAAAAGCGCAAGGTCATTAAAAATGCGGGAGGCCTTGAAATTCCGAATACGACTTTCGCACAGGACATGATTCACGACTATCTGGCCAGATACATGACAAACTTCGGAAAACAGAATCTCTATAAAATTTTAGATGATGCCGAGATTTACCGGCTTTTCGTGAGGGAAGAACTGAAAAAACGGAACATGCCCGCCGTTCTGGAATTTCTCCCTGTCGTAGAAAGCGAATACAAGGCGACAGCAAAATCAAGGAGCGGGGCCAGGGGGATGTGGCAGTTCATGGAAAACTCGATGCACCCGTTCCTCAAAAAAAACGAATGGATTGACGAGCGCCTTGACCCGTGGAAAGCAACACAGGCGGCACTCACAAAACTCCAGGACAATTACCGTGTCCTGGGAGACTGGCAGCTTGCAATCGGCGCATATAACTGCGGTCTCGGAGCAATGCGGCGCGCCGTAAAAAAATCCAGGGCAAAAACTTTCTGGGCCGTCGCAGAACAGAAACTCATTCCCGAAGAAACGATAAACTATGTTCCGAAACTTCTTGCAATCGCAGAAATCACAGAGAACGGGAGTGAATACGGAGCCGTCCTCCCGGAACTGAACGAAAAAATCCGCTACAACGAATTCGATTATGTCACAACAAAAAGAGAAATTTCCCTGGAATGGATTTCATCTGAGCTGCGCCTGAACGAGACAATTCTTAAAAAACTGAATCCGGAACTTTTAAAAGAAAAAACTCCCCCGTCGGAATATAAACTCCGCCTCCCCGAAGGCCTGGGAGAATCGCTAAAAGACATTCTGCGTTAAGACAAAAAAAATCACACGGAGAGTTTCCATGTGATTATTACAAGCCTGGTTAATTTGCTTTTCAAGCCGGTCTGGATGCTGCCCTTTATTCTGGAGGATTTAATAAGATGTCAAATTTAAATTCATCGACTTATACTGATAAAAATGGCAAATTATCAGCAAGAATTTATATCAAATTTGAAGAAATATCGGAAAGAAAAGAAACTTACACAGGCACAGCTTTCAGAATTATGCGATGTAACGACAAGCACAATCGGTAATATTGAATGCGGAATCGCAAAACCTTCATTTGACTTGATTTTAGACATCGCCACCGTTTTGGGCGTTCATCCAGCCCTTCTTTTTTCCAGCAATCCGATTCAAAGCAATGTTTCAAAAGAAATAGAACAACACGAACTTCTGCTAGAGATGTACAATAAGCTCCAGGAATATTTTGGAAAATAATATAAAAAGACTCACATGAAGTGTGAAAAAAGTCCAAAAAGTTGACGAAACTGCAATAGCAGTGTATAGTAAAAGAAAGCGGGGACGCTTGCAAATGAGCGACCGCCTCCGTTGAGTTTTGTTACAAAGCCCGCTGAAAGTTTGGTCACTGTCTGGCGGGCTTTTTTATGCTCTTAGTCCGCTGACACAAAAAAAATCACACGGAGCAAGTCCA
>JAFPUF010000063.1 GCA_017395545.1 Treponema sp.
ACCAGTCTGATAAAGCATCGGCAAGGCATTTTGTGAGTCAAGCCGATAGTTTTCAATGGTTCTTCGTCCTACCTCAATTTCATCTTCCAGAGAAGTGTAATCAAAATTTATATTCTTCATCATCCTGGTGAGGAAAGTCGGAGTTCCTGTTGAGAACCAGTAGCTGCCGAAAGATTCCTTAAAGAAGGCATTCATCAAGCTGAACGGATTGTAAATATCTGTTTTCGTGTCTTTTGAAAAATGATAGCCGTCATAATTCTTCTTTAGCTCGGTTATGCAATCTTCTTTTGAGATTTCGTTTTTTTGAGCCATGTTTTCAATTTCCGGCTCAAAGTTTGCTTCAAGTTCTTCCTGCGTAATTCCACAAATCGCAGTAAATGCCCCGTCTAATGAAATGTCGTTCAGATTGTTCAAATCGGAGAAAATGCTCACTTTGTCGAACCGAGTAACGCCCGTAATGAATACGAACTGAATATGCGCGTCCTCACCTTTGATAACGCCGTAGAATGATTTTAGGATTTTGCGGAAAGTGTCCACAAGCTCCTCGTTTCCGATTACGTTCAAAAGCGGCTTGTCGTACTCGTCAACCAGAATGACCGCCTGTAAGCCTGTCTGCTCGTGAGCTTGCTGAAGCAAACTGCTGAATCGGTCGGCAGGGCTTGTTGCGTTAGGATTCCTTACGCCGTAGATTTTTTCGTACTGGTCAAGTTTTATGCCGAGAGATTTTCTGAAATTCTCTTCGTCCGTAAAATCTCCGACATTGAAATCGAGGTAAAAAACCGGATATTTCTTCCACTCACTTTCAGTCTCAGAAAGCGAAAGCCCCTCGAACAAATCCTTTCGCCCCTCAAAATAACTCTTGAGCGTCGAGAGGAAGAGTGACTTACCGAACCGGCGCGGGCGGCTCAAAAAATATGGTTTTCCGACACGCACTAATTTATCGACAAACTGAGTTTTATCAATATAAACGCAATTTTTCGTGCGGAGTTCTTCAAATGTCTGGATGCCAATCGGCAAGTTTCGTCTTTCGCTCATAGCCATATTATACACAGAACAGTAAAACTGTGCTATATTTCTTTGAGGCAGGTAAAAAATGGGAGAAGCATTAGGAAAGTCACTTCTTGCAGGACTTCTCATGATTGGTTTTCTGGCACTGACGGGGGGAGTTGCCCTTGTTTCAGGACTTGTTGCACTTTTTGTTCACGGAGCGGCAAAGACTGTGGCGGCGTGGGTTTTCGGAATCAGCCTGGGACTGTTCAGTCTGCCCTTTTTGAAGAGTGGAATAGACTCTCTTAATGACGCTTCTGCCAGAGCACAAAAAGAAAGAAAATATAAAGAAGAACGAACTCCGCTAATCATCGCAGTAGAAAAGAAGGACATCAAGAAAATCAACAAACTCATCAAAAAGGGCGTTGATGTGGACGAGGTTAAAAACCATTGGACCGCTCTCAGCGTTGCCGTAAATCTTGATGAATATAAGAGCAGTTCAGATTATGACGAAATCGTGAAGATTTTGCTTGAAGCGGGAGCGGACCCAAACAAAATTCCAGGAAGTGATACGGGCACAGGTCTTTTTAGCAGAGTCTGGAGAAACCTGCCGCCGCTTGGCATTGCTGTCGGAAGGCACAGGCACGATGCAGTTCGGCTTTTAATCGAACACGGTGCGAATATCGACAGCTATACGGAAAAAGAAGAAAACGGCGAAAAAATCTATGAGGGAAATCGTTTTATGCCGTTTCAGTTCGCACTCTGGGGAAGTTATTACAATTCTGCAAAACTACTTTTGGAGTCTGGAGCGAAAGTTGGCACTTATACGTACGGCTATGAAAGCGACTACGAAAGAAACGAAAAGAAAACGCTCATTATGGAGCTTTTTGACGGTAATGAATCAGAATCTGAAATTGAAGCAAAGGCGTATATTCTTGAAAAACTGCTCGAAAAAATTGACCCAAACGACAAGGATGACAAAGGAAAAACAGCGCTTCACTGGGCGGCATCGCATTACGATTGGGGAGATTTGAGAAGCCGTCTGGCTGAAATGCTTTTGAATGCGGGTGCTGACATCAACCCACAGGACGATAATGGCAAAACTCCTCTTATGTACGCTGTAACTAAAATCTCCGGCTTTGAAGACACCTTGAGGGCAGTAGAGTTTTTGACGCAGCACGGGGCGAACATTTCGCTCAAAGACAAGGACGGTAGGACCGCTCTTGATTTACACATCGAAAAGTACAAGAACGAGAAACTCAAAGATGAGCGCAAAGATTACTATGACAAAATCGCCGCACTTCTTACGCCAAAAAAGATTTCTTCTCAAAAAGTAGAAAAAGCCACATTTGAATCGACCGAATCCATAAAAATCGCAAGCGCAAAAGTCGACTTTACTTCCACAAAGACTGTTCTATCAGCTGACTTTGTGGCGGGCGGGCATACCGAACTGGACGACATTTCGGACGACTGGTAGAAAACTAAAAATCGAAACTATGCTATAATCCCCTTAAACAAATGTCACTGCACATAATTTCCTTCACACAGGCAGGATTTTCTCTCTCAAAACGGATTGAAGCCGATTCTTCTATATTTATACACGACACAAATCTTTCCGAATGGGTAGAATCTCACTTCCGCACGGGAAATGCGCTGGTTTTCATCGGGGCGGCGGGGATTGCCGTCCGTGCGATTTCTCCCTTCGTAAAGGACAAAACGACTGACCCGGCGGTTCTCGTGATAGACGAGAAGGGGAGCTTCGTGATTCCGATTCTCTCAGGACACATCGGCGGGGCGAACGAGCTTGCAAGGAAAATTGCGTCAAAAATCGGGGCGACTGCCGTAATCACCACTGCAAGCGATGTGAACAATCTTCCAGCAATCGACGAATTTGCGACGAAAAACAATCTTTCAATAAACGACATGAAGCTTGCAAAAGGCTTTGCGACAAGAATGCTGGCGAAAAATTCCCCAAAATTCACAATCAGCGTATATATCAAAAATGATATACTTTCTTTGATTCCCAAATGCGTGGTACTCGGAATCGGCTGTAAAAAAGGAAAATCGCCCGAGGAACTGCGAAATTTCATTTTTGACACGCTAAAATCTCATAAAATAGACATCCGTTCGGTAGTTCAGATAAGTTCTGTCTACCAAAAGAAGGACGAAAAGGCGCTAATTTCGCTCGCAGAAGAATTGAAACTACCGTTCGTTATCTTTTCTGCCAAAGAATTGAACAAAATCCCTCAAAAAGTAAGCCATTCCGATTTCGTAGAGAAGACTCTCGGCACCGACAATGTGTGCGAAAGGGCAGTTTTTGCCTCGGGAGCAGAAGAACTTCTTCTTCCGAAAACCGCCCATAACGGAATGACGGTCGCTATCGGAATCAAAAAAATCGATATAGAAATCCCAGAAGAATTTAAAAAATCTTTCATAAATCCCACAAAGGAGCCACCATGCCACCACTGACATCAATTTTTAAGCGCAAACGCAATGATTATCAGCCTTCTGTTCGCCGTGAGCGCCATCTGCTGTTTCAAACGAAAAAACAGATGGCTCAATAGAGGATTTCTGCTATACTCTGAACATTATGGCAAAAACACTGACCGTCGCAGGAATCGGATCCGGAAAATTCTCTCAGATTACAGGCGAAGTCCTCGAAGCGTTGAAAATTTGTGACTGTATCGTAGGATATGAAGTCTACATCAATCTTGTGCGTGAGCATTTCCCGGACAAAGAATACCTTTCGACCCCAATGCGAAAAGAAGAGGAGAGGTGCCGTCTTGCGCTCGAACAGGCGGATTCGGGAAAAAATGTCGTTTTCATCTGCTCTGGGGACTCGGGCGTTTACGGAATGGCGGGCTTGATTTACGAAGTCGCCCGTGATTTTCCAGAAGTCCAAATCAATGTATTACCGGGAATTACGGCGGCTCTGAGCGGGGCAAGCGTCCTTGGTGCGCCCCTGATTCATGATTTTTCTGTGATTTCCCTGAGCGACCTTATGACTCCGTGGAAAAAAATCGAAAAACGGCTTGAATGTGCGAGTCTTTCTGACTTCTGCATTGTCCTTTACAACCCGATGAGCCACAAGCGGAAGGATTATCTTTTTAAGGCGTGCGAAATTCTACTCAAAAATCTTTCCCCGGAAACTCCATGCGGTTATGTTAAAAATATCGGCCGGGAAGGCGAGGAATCAAAAATCCTCAGCCTGGGCGAACTTCAGAACAGAGAACTTGATATGTTCACCACAGTCTTCATCGGAAACAGCACGACAAAAATAATCGACACCCCAGGCGGGAAAAAACTCGTTACACCGAGGGGATACGCATTTGAAAGAAAAGCGAACTAAAAGCAATAATTGCAAAATATTCTTCTATATGCTAAACTTTCAACTAAATTTTAGGTGCTCGCATAACAGGTTTCCGTCACGCGGAAGTTTGGGGGCGGGCCTAACTGGGAACCGGGTGAGATTCCCGGGCAGTGCCGCTACTGTATGAAGAGATTCTGAAACAGATGCCTCTTTAAGCCAGACACCAGCCTGAAGTTAACACAAAAGTCTTCTTCGAGACAAAGGAGTTTTTAAATGAACAAATGTTCAAAACTGGTCGCACTCACCGCATTGAGCGCAAGCGTTCTTTTTTCTTCTTTTTTCACTTCATGCCACAAAGTTGAAAAACAGGACAAAGAAATCCTCGTAGTCAGCTTCGGAACAAGCTACAACAACAGCCGTGACATCACAATCGGCGGAATCGAAAAAGCTGTCACAGAAGCATTCCCTGAGTACAAAGTCGCACGTGCTTTCACAGCCGACACAATCATCGACATCCTCAAAAAACGCGACAATATCGCAATCGACAATGTTGACGAAGCCCTCGCAAGAGCCGCAAATGACGGAATCAAAACCCTCATCGTTCAGCCAACACACCTCATGAACGGTTTTGAGTACACAGATTTGCAGAAAACTCTTGCAAAATACGAAAGCAAATTCTCAAAAGTCGTTCTTTCAAACCCACTCCTCACATCTGACGAAGATTTCTCTCGTGTCGCAGACGCAATCACTGCAAAAACAAAGTCTTTCGACGACGGCACAACAGCAATCTGCTTCATGGGACATGGAACTGAGGCTGCTTCAAACGCAGTTTACTCAAAAATGCAGGAAGTTCTTTCTTCAAAAGGCTTCGCAAACTACTATGTCGGAACCGTTGAGGCTGAACCAAGCGTAGAAGATCTTCTCAAAGCAATCCAGGAGAAAGGCACATACAAGAAAGTCGTTCTCCATCCTCTTATGGTTGTTGCCGGAGACCATGCAAACAACGATATGGCAGGCGACGAAGACGATTCATGGAAATCAATCTTCCAGAAAGCCGGTTTCGAAGTTGAGTGCGTGCTCGAAGGTCTTGGCCAGGACGCAACAATCCAGCAGATTTATGTAGACCACACAAAAGAAGTAATCAACAAATAGCAATTAGAAGGGGGAAGCGCGCCACACTTCGTTATGCCACGCTACCCCCATTTTAAGGATTCTCCATCATGCGAAAATCTTTCATCCTTGCAATAATCTTTCAATTTTCAGTTTTAAATTTCCAGTTTGCACAGGTTGCTTCCGAGTCTGAGATGCTCACACCTCAAAAGGTCGGAACTGACGATATGATTAAAGTTCTTCCGGGTGAGGTTCTGGACGGAGACTATGAAATTGCAGTCGAGTCTTCTTCCTCGATGTTTAGAATCGCAAATTCCGTCCTTCATGTTCACGACGGAAAAATGAGCGCAACCCTTACGATGAGCGGGAAGGGCTACTCAAAACTTTTTTCAGGAACGGCTGAAGAAGCCAGCAGTGCAAACGGTGCCGGGGAGATTCTTCCGAGCTCTCCGGCTGATACTCAAAAAACTGCTCAAAACGCCCCCGTCGCTTTTGAATTCCCGGTTTCTTCGCTGAATTCTCCGTTAAAATGCGCGGCATTCAGCGCAAAAAAGAAAAAATGGTACGACCGCGACATTCTTTTTGACGCCTCGAGCCTCCCTTCAGAAAGCCTTCTGATTTATCCGAAAAAACAGCAGAAAACTTCCCTCAAAGACGGAGATTACCTCATCTCTGTAGAACTGTCAGGCGGAAGCGGACGTGCAACTATCACAAGCCCGGCAAAAGTCAGCGTAAAAGACGGAATGGCGCAGGCCGTCATCAAATGGTCAAGCCAGAATTATGACTACATGAAAGTCAGCCGGCAGGAAATCGAAGCCGACAAAAAAATCCTTGAAGAGGGCGGGAATTCCACTTTTACAATCCCGGTTCTGGTTTTTGACGAAAAATTCCCTGTCGCAGCGGACACCCTCGCAATGTCTACACCGCACGAAATCCAGTACCAGCTCAAATTCGACTCATCTTCCGCAAAAAAAGACGGCCTTAAGTTCCCTAAAAAACGCGGCATTTCTATGATAATTATTGCTGCGGTTATTGGTTTTGTCATATTCCAAATCAGAAAACGCCGGCAAGTTGACGGTTCTTCCGAAAAAAAATAAAATATTCCCTGAAACTTCCCTCAGAAAATATTTTCAGGGGAGTTCTGAAACTGAAACTATTTCTGGAGAAATATTATGAATGAAATCAACTTAATCGAAGGAAAACTCGTCGCCCCAAGCGGAATGAAAGTTGCGATTGTTGCAAGCCGTTTTAACGAAATCATCGTAAACAAGCTTCTCGGTGGAGCAGTTGACGGTCTTGTCCGCCACGGAGTCGAAGAAAAAAATATCACTGCAGTATGGGTACCGGGAGCATTCGAAATTCCCGTAATCTGCGACAAACTCGCCGCAAGCAAAAAATATGACGCCGTAATCGCTGTCGGAGCCGTTATCCGCGGTTCAACCACACACTACGACTACGTTTGCGCCGAAGTCTCAAAGGGCGTTGCACAGGCAAGTTTCAAAAACGGCATTCCTGTTCTTTTCGGAGTAATCACAACCGAGAACATCGAGCAGGCAATCGAACGCGCCGGAAGCAAAGCCGGCAACAAAGGCTACGACTGTGCCCTCGGCGCAATAGAAATGGCCAACCTTATGAAACAGCTGGCCTAAAAGGTCTCGCCTGCTATTTCTGACAGTTTTTTTGCGGCTTGCGCCAGTCTTTCTTTTGAACGGTTTGACGGCGCAAGGATTTTTTCGCAGATTGATGTGTCCGCAAAGAGGTTTGACTTGTACTGCCGCTCTTTGCTGTTTATGAATTTCTGAATCTTTTCGCCTTCATTTCTGATAGTCTCAAGCAGATTTTTATACTTATTCTCGGCTTCACTTCTTAAACTGACAAGTTTTTCGGTATCTCCGCTTACATATTCTTCGGGAGTCATCTTGATGTCGAACGAATACTCTTTTTTGCAGTCGCCGTCTGTCCAGACAGCCCTTCCGTTGCCTTCATCTTCGATAATTCTGAAATTTGTGACGAAATATTTGTCGCGGTATGTGTCGTTTTTTTCGACTCTTTCCTTAAATTCATCGAAATATGCACCTTCACCATCGTCGTATCCTTTAAAACTTTCAGAAACATAATACGGAGTGATGTAGTCATATGAGCGGATTTCCTGAGGTTTTAGGATTCTGTAGGCTGTCGTTCCGTCCGTCATCTCAAAAGGGAAAGGTTTTGCGGCTCTTGTATAGCCGAAAAGTTCCGGGGACTTTATTTTTTCGCCATTCTCTGAATCTATGAAAAAACTCTTCTCGATGAAATTTGAGTAATCCTGAATCAGGTCTTCGATATGAGAGATGCTTTTGTCGAATTTGTGTGCGTTTAAGAATATCGCCTCATGTACGATTTTGCGGCTGTCTTCCAGACTTAAAGAATTGTTCCAGATACAGAACGGAATCAGCTGACAGTCCATCAAATCAACAGTCTTTCTGCCGTTCAGAAAAGCGGCGGATTTTAAAAGCCATGCGATTCTTGCCCAGCGGTCGTCTGAAATGTACGGAGATTTTTTTGTTTTTCCTGTCATTTTACGCCGGAGATAAAGAATTACGTCCTGAACTTCACTGGTAATTTTTACGTCGTTTATTGATTTCTGCCATTCGCCTAGTTCTTCATCCGAAACCGCTTCTTCAGCCTTTGTAAGCTCGTCATTCGCTTTTTTGTCGGAGATAAGTTTTAGAAAAGTTTTTTCGTCCTGAATAGGTTTTAAATTCATTCTGAGAAGAAAAGAATCAAATTCTTCGCTTTCCGGGATTTCATTCGAAGTTGAAATTAACTTTTTTCGTGTAATTTTCTGGGCATTCTGAAAAGCGCAGTTAACCCGCTGCTTTACAAGGCTTTTTCCGATTCCGTGCGGGCCTAAAATAAGCAGGGTTTCACCCGAAATAGTTGAGAGCAGGGCCAGGGCAAGCGCTTCGTCCCGTTCTTTTAATCCTTTTGTAATATGCGAAATGATATTTTTAATTCGTTTCTGAACAGAAATCTTCTTTTCCATGATTCAAACAGTGTAAAATGATTTTTAGAAAATTTCTATACTAAGGTAAGCGGGTTTATGTTTCCTCAAGCCGGTTTAAGTGATAAGATGAGTTATTCTGATATGAAAAATTCCTGTCGTGTCACATTGTTTTTTTCTCTTCTTGTTGTTCTCCTCTTTTTTTCAGTTATTCTTTCTGTCTGTTCCGGAAACGTTTCAATTCCTTTTCACAAAATTCTCAGAATTTTAGGCGGGGCTGGTGCAGAGAATACAAACCTCACCTTACAGGAAATCAATATCATCACAAAAATCCGGCTTCCGCGTGTGATTATGGCTATGATTCTGGGCGGCTCGCTCTCTCTTTCAGGCTTCCTTCTCCAGACATATTTTCAGAATCCGATTGCAGGGCCTTTCGTTCTCGGAATTTCTTCGGGCGCTAAAATGACCGTCGCCCTTACCACCATTTTTATTTTCGGATCGGGCAGGGCAGCTTCTTCTTTGTGGTATGTCGCATCTGCTTTTATTGGTGCCCTTATCTCAACTTCATTCATCCTGCTTGTCGCCAGAAAAGTCAATCATATCGGCTCTCTTCTCGTCGCAGGAATTATGACAGGCTATATCACTTCGGCTGTTACGGATTTTTTCATTACTTTCGCTGAAGACGCGCAGATTGCGAACCTTCACAACTGGTCAAAAGGCAGTTTCGCAGGCTTCGATTTGTCAGATTGTGCGGTCTGTTCAGTGATTGTCTTTCTCTCGCTTGCAGCCGTTCTTCTTTTGGTAAAGCCGATAGGGGCATATCAGCTTGGAGAAACTTACGCAAGAACAATGGGCGTGAACACAAAAGTCTTCCGGCCTGTACTGATTCTTCTTTCGAGCATTCTTTCGGCAACTGTCACCGCTTTTGCAGGTCCTGTCTCGTTCGTCGGAATTGCGGTTCCCTTTCTGACAAGGCAGATTTTTTCGTCTTCAAAGCCGGCAATTATTGTCCCCGCGTCATTTCTGACGGGAGCAGTTTTCTGTGTTCTGTGTGATTTAATAGCGCGTTCTGTCTTCGCGCCGATGGAAATGAGTATCAGCACGGTCACGTCAGTTTTTGGCGCTCCCGTGGTGATTTTTATGATTATAAAACGGAGAAATTCCCGCTAATTTTTATTCCAGATTATCCGTAAGGATTATTTTGAATATTTTTCGTTATCCGCTCCGATTAAAAGCGAATCTGAATAGCTGAAAGCGTAATTCTCAATTTTTTCATTTTTATCTATATCTCCATTGTTGTCGAAAAGTTTACAAATTCTGGAAGTGATAGGTGAGCCCAAAACTCAGGTTTGTTACCGATTTGCTCAGAGTCGTTTTATTTCCGCTCAGATAATAGTCAGTATCGAAATATTTTGCAAAAAGACCTGAAAGCGTTACCGTAATTTCTTCAGCAGGATAGATTTCAAGGCCGGTTCCAACGCAGAAACTATTCAAAACAGGGTTGAAAGTGCTGTTTGAAGTGTCGTTTGTTCCCTGATTTCCGTACTGAAAGCCGAGGCTGTAAGAAACCCATTTGCAGATTCTCCAGTCAGCACCAAGTGCGATTTCCCATGAATTGTCATAGTCTGTCTCCCCAAGAATTGAGTTCTGGTCAGCAAAGAAATTGAAATAATAGTTGAAACTTGCGCTCACATAGAGTGGTTCGAGAGCCTGCCATCCGGCACCGAGATTCAATGCAGCAGGGAGGTCCGTGTGGAAGGTTTTTCCGTCATAAATGTCAAAATCAGCGGCGAGTTTACCTGAAACATCTTCAACTTTGTATTTTACGGAAGATTTTGACTGATACTGAATTGCAAGGTCAACGGTCTCTATCGGGCGGTAGTGAAAACCAAAAATGCCGGTCACAGTCCAGCCGTTTGCATTGTAAGAAATTTCATCGCTCCCGTTTCCGAGCTCGTTGAAATAGCCTGAGTAAATCGACATCTTCTGAGTTCCGTGAACATAACGGAGACCTGCCGCAAAAGAAAGATTGTCGAAAATTTTATTTGAAACTCCGAGAACGCCGCCGTAAGTGATTGAAGTGACGTCGAGCGAGTGACCTCCTTTTCGCGCTGTCTTCATAAGATAGCTGGCGGCCGCACTGTATGCTTCAGCGGCTGCCTGAGAGGAAGCTGAAGCCGCTTTTGTCATGTACTCAGAAGCTGCGTTTGCAAAAAGAAGAGAAGTTGCGCTTGTACCTTCGCTGAAAGAAAGGGAACCGCCGCCTGCATAAACGCCGAAGTTTCCGAAAATTGCGAAATTGTTATGCTTGTAAACAAAATCTGCATCAGGATAAAGCCATACTGTCGTCTCGTCGTTTGAATAATAATCTGAAAGGCCGTTTGCGGCGTATTTATTTCCAGTGCTGAGCTCGTTTCCGTATTCCTTGAAAACGAACTGATTTCCAGCCTCAACAAAAAGACCGTCTTCCATAAAAGCGGTTCCGGCAACATTGTAGTAAGAAGCCTCAGGCCGTTTGGTCTCGGTGTTACGGCTTGGATTTCTCAAGTATCCCGTGCTCATGTTCGTTTTGTTTTCGACACCGCTGGCAAAAAGTGCAGTTGTCCCAAAAAGTGCCAGATAAACAGCTGAAATGGCAGATTTTTTCATCTTTTGAACCTCGTATTTTGTTATTATGACATATTTTGTAATTTTGTCAGATTGACATCTTAGAAGTTTTTGTCATTCTTGTCTAGCGCAAAGCCTGCCTGAATATTTTCAGATGATTCGTCAGTTGAAGAAACTCAGCTTTTGACCTAAAATCAAGGTAATGCAGAATTCATCAAAATTCTTTGTGAACCGCGACTGCTCGTTTTTTCCATGCCATAAAGGGCTAGAAGAAGGAAATTTCAACTGTCTTTTCTGTTATTGTCCTCTCTACGAAAGAATTCCGTGCCCAGGGAAGCCTGATTTTATAAAAAAGGACGACGGGAGAATCATAAAACGCTGCACTGACTGCACTTTTCCTCACAGACCAGAAAATTACGACAAGATTATGAGTCTTCTGCGCACAAAAAAAGCAGAACCCGTTTTTTCAGAAGAATATCATCACGGAGGTGAACAAATTAACTGCACAGCGGGGGACGGTATCATCGATTTTTCCGTGAATACAAATCCTCTCGGACTTCCTGAAAGCGCAAAATCCGCAATAAAAGAGTCTCTCGCCGTATGCGAAAAATACCCCGACCAGAACTGCTCTGAATTAAGAAAGAAAACTGCGGAAAAACTCAGAAAAACTTTCAATCTTTCTCAATTAAAAGAAGACCGGATTGTTTTCGGAAACGGGGCTTCAGAGCTCATCCAGATTGCTGTACAGGCCGTCAGACCCAAAAAAGCGCTTATTCCAGCCCCGTCATTCTCCGGCTATGAGCGCGCCTTAAAAAGCTATGGAAGCGAAATTCTTTATCATAACCTTTCTGCCGGAAAAGAATTCTGCCTTGACGAGGGATTCCTGGAAAAAATCGAAAACTCTTCCCCGGACATGGTTTTTCTGTGCAATCCGAATAACCCCACAGGAAAAATGATTGAGCCGCTCCTTATGCAGAAAACAGTGAATCTTTGCGAATCGAAAGGAATTTTCCTTCTCATTGACGAGTGTTTTATCGAATTTACCAGCCGATCAGAAGAGAGTGCCCTCCGACTCATAAACAACTGCCCGCACATCATTGTTCTCAACGCTTTCACCAAAATTTATGCAATGGCAGGACTCAGGCTCGGCTATCTCGTATCCTCAAATCTTCCTCTCATTCAGAAAATCAACTTTCTGAAACCGGAATGGAATGTCTCGGGCATTTCGCAGAAAGCAGGCGAGGCCGTTCTAGATGAAAAGGATTATATTGAAAAGACGGGAGAACTGGTCAAAAACGAAAGGGAATTTCTCACAGGAGAACTTAAAGCCTTAGGTTTTGAAGTTTTTGGGAGCGATGCGAACTTCATTCTGATTAAGAATATTGTCAAACCGTCTGAAAAATTAGACAGTCTGCTATTAAAACGCTCTTTTTCCGTCAGAAACTGCGCAAATTTCAGAAATCTTGACGAAACATACTACCGTCTGGCAGTCAAAACACACACAGAAAACGAAAAACTGCTTTCCGCCATCAAAGAAATCACCTTGCAAAACCCAAAGATTTAGGTTAATATACAGCTATGTCCAAAAAAACTGAGCAGATTTACAAGGCAATCGCTTCGCTCGAAGATTTGCAGAACCAGATTTCAATAATCAATCAGCTCGCAAAGTCAAAAACTCAGGAATCCGATCTTTCTGAGGACAGGCTCGAAGAGCTTCATCATCTCGAGAACATCGAATTCGAGATGGGACAGAATTTAAAATCCCTTAGATTCTGGATCGACTCGCTTTATTCTTACAACGGAAAATCAACCAGCAACGCAAAAAAACGCGCAAGTCAGGAAAACGGGAAAAAGGGCGGGCGTCCACCCAAAGAAGTAACCGAAATGAAAAGGCGACGCACCGAACTTCTGGAGACTGTCATCCCCGACTTAAAGCGTGAAAAAAGCATTACAACCGACATTGAGCGCGAAATGCAGATTGACGCTCAGATAACCGAATACGAAAACGAAATCACCGAAATTGAAAGGAGACTTACTTCCCGATGAAAAAAATATCTTTAGTTTTAGCAGCATTGTTGTGTACAGAAGGAGCTTTCGCCCTTTCAAACAGCACCTCACTTACATTTTCGGTAGCTCCAGTCGAAAAGGATGCGGACGACAACGTTCAGTTCGGCGGCGCATATCTTCTTGCCGAGTCAACTTTGAGCGATGATTATGTCACTCTGGGCGGAAAATTGTATTACAAGCTCAAAGAAACTGACTCAAAATCAGAAGAAACCCAGAAACTTGAAATCAAGCGGGCATACGCTAAAATCAGGCCTTTCGGAAATAAAACCCTTGAACTCGCAATCGGAAAACTCTATTCATATTATCTTTCAGGCGGATATTTCTCTCTTACCGAGACTTACACCGGAGCTACACGCTGGGGAAAAACGGGCGTCGGCTTAAAATCTGAAATATCTGGCTTCACTTTCGGGCTTGCACTTCCTCTCACCGAATCTTATGCTGCATTTTCAGACACCTGGGGATTAAATTTTGGAGCAGAATACGACTTCTCAACGCTTTTTGAGACTCTTCCGTTAAAAGCAGGTTTTTCTATCTTCTACAACTCGACAGCAGACGAAAAGAATTTCACGCCTTCTGAAAAAGATTTCGCCGAGTGCGTCTCCCTCAACTTTTCAAAAAAGAACCTTGCTTTCTTCAAGACTTTTTCAGTTTTCGCCGCTTTCTCTCATAATGCCGAGCCATATGTCTCAAACTCTGTTTTCAAGCCGGTTGCAAACTACTCGAACAAGGATATGAAAAGCTCAAATCTCTTCTCGCTTGCATTCCGCCCCACAATTGGAAGCGTAAAAATCACCAGCGAGAGCGAAATCGGTCACTCAATCGAGGGAAGCATGGTTCCCTTCTACACGGCCCTTCAAGTCCAGTTCCCAATTTTTGGCTGTGTCTCACTCAAACCTCAGTTCGGCTACTATGCCGCCTATGACACGAGCGACTCATCAAAATCTTTTGACACATTGGAATTTTACCCGAGGTTTATGGCTGAAATCGGAAAATGGACGGTGACGGCAGGCTGGGATATTTTCTACAAAGAAGTCTCTGACTCAGAATACCGCTGGCTCTGGGAATTTCCGGTTACCGCAAAACTTAAAATTGGAAAATAGGGGAGCTTTCCATGAACAAATTACAGTCGCTTTTAACGGAGCAAATCTCAAATCTTAACTCGGTTTTCGTTTTTCCGACAGACATTGCCGCAAGCAGATGGGCTGACTGGTGCATAGAAAACACCGGCAAAAAAGCCGTCGCCATGGAACGCTTTATGGCCTGGGACAAATTCAAGGGCGAGAGAATCCGCGGCAAGGCTGAAGATTTAAAAAGCATCCCCGCCTTAATGAGAAAAATTTTTGTCACCTGTCTTCTCGAAAAAAATTCCCAGGAACATTTTTTCAAAAGCCTTGTCTCTCCAAAATATTCGAAAGAATCAAACAGTTTTGCAGACTGGATTTCGTCGATTCTTCCGTCGCTTAAAATGTGGAAATCTCTCCGCACAGCTCAAAATAAAGGCGTTGCCGTTCACTGGGAAACACAGGGTACTGTTAATAACGAAGAATCCGAAAATCTTAAGAATTTTTACGAAGACTATAAATCTCACGAATTTACTGACGAAGAGGACGAAGACTTAAATCTTCTTTACGAAAAATACAGTGAATTTCTCGAAAAAAATAAGCTTTTTGACCCGGCCTGGGTTACGCCTGACTTCTCAGCTGACGGACGCGAATATTTTCTGGTTTATCCTGAGACCCTCGAAGACTGGGAACAGTACAAAAACCAGCTCTCAAAAGCCAAAAGCGTGCATATTCTGGCCGTTCCTGAGAATGAAGGGGGGTACGATTCTTACTTTTTTGAGAATTCCTCGGTCGAACTGAAGGATGCCGCCCTTTATCTTCGCGAAAAACACGACAAAGATAAAATCGAATGGAGCGAAATGGCCGTAAATGTTCCGAATCTTGACGATTACGGCTCATACCTTGACCGCGCTCTGAGCCTTTACTCGATTCCGCACAACATCAGGTACAGCCGTCCGCTCTCAACCTACGGAGCAGGAGCGTTATTTAGTCAGATTCTCGACTGCGTTCAGAACAGTTTTTCTTATGAAAGCGTTAAAAACCTCCTTTTGAACGAAGATTTGCCTTGGGCGAACAAAACGACTATCGAAAACCTCCTTCTTTTCGGCCGGATGAACAACTGTATCTGTACGCCGGGCGAGCTGAATTTCGAAGAAGGAAAATTAAAAACCATATGGAACGAAGCTTTTGAAAACCCGAAAGACGACAGGGGAGAGAACCTCAACAAAGACGAGCTGATAAAAAATCTCCGCGATAACCTTCAGAAAATTCTCCCGGAAATTGTCAATGCAGAATCATTCTCAAAAATCCGCGACGCTTATGAAGAATTCAGGGACAATTTCTTCGATATGTCAGCTTTTACAACAATGAAACTTTCTGACAACGTTCTGAGCCGCTGTATCACTTCTCTCAACGAACTCATTGAGCTTGAAGAAGAATACAACGATTACAAGGTTTCCTCTCCATACGCATTTTTTGTCTCGCATCTCTCAAAGGTACAGTATCTTTCCCAGGGCGAAACGCGCAACGTACAGGTTTTCCCGTACAGAACTGCGGCAGCCGCACCGTTTAAGATTCATATCGTCGTGGACTCAACCCAGGACTCGCTTTCAATCGCCGACTCTTTCAAACCGCTCGATTTCCTTAACGACAACAAACGCCGTCTCTTCTTAAAAATGGGAGAAGCCGATTCTTCGCTCGGTTTTTCAGATTCTGACCCGTCCTACGATTTTGTCAAAATGTACCAGCATTCCGGCACGGAAAACACATATTTTACCGCTTCGCGCCACGCTTACAACGGGAAATACGGCTTTGCTTACGGCAAAATGCTGAAGACAACGGACAAAATTCCGTCTCGTGCCGACACATACACCGAAGAAAAGGCCGTGTTCACAACCAGCGGCTTAAAATCCGTTCCAGAAGTCTATTCGAAACAGAAAACCGGTCTTTCGGACTGGATAGAATCACAGAAATTTGCGGAAGAAGAGTCGGGTCTTTTTGAAAAAAATGAAAAACTCAGCGATTTAATCCGCACAAGGCTTCACTACACGGAAAAAAATAAAAAAATCGAAGTCACCCAGTCAACCCTCAAACAGTATTTTGCCTGTCCGAGAAAATGGCTTTTTAAGGAAATCCTGAACCTGGCTCCCCTCGACAAAGAGGCCGAACTTATCGACGAATACATAATCGGAAAGGTAAATCATAAAGTCTTTGAGAATTTCTTTACAAAGCTCAAAAATGAAAAAGACACAAACAGAAGGAAACTCTGTGTCAGCGATGAAGACAATAGCCGGCTGACCGATACAAACCGAAAGCTTTTGGTTTGCGCAATAAACGAAGCAATCGATTCTTCTGAAAAAGCCGGCAACTCTGCTTTCAAAGACTATTATGAAAAATATAATTCTGAAAAACAGAAAGTGAGTACAACGACAATAAAAATCATTGCCTCACAGTACAAAATCGAGGATGAAAATAAAGCTGAAGAAAACGCAAATTTCCGTATGCTGGAGAAAAGCATCGCTCACCTCTGCAAAATTTTTAACGGCTACACAGTTTATGCGCTGGAGAAAAAATTTCAGGCCCTTCCAGAGGAAGCGTTCGCAGGAGAAAAATCAGATTTCTGGGACGGGTACTATTTTTCTGGCATCGTAGACTGCATCCTCAAAAGCCCTGCTCAGGACACAGAAGAATTTGCAGTCATCGACTTTAAGAATACGAATTCCAGCATTCCGAAGAACAGAAGAGTCAAAGAAAAAGAAGAGGGCAAAAAAGAGCAGGTGATTGATTTCCAGCTGCCTCTTTATCTTTACCTCACCGAAAACTGCAGCGACAAAACCGAAAGGCTCAATGTTAAGACGGCGATTTTCTATTCAATCAACGGAGCAAAGGAAACGCTTTTTCTGGGAAATCCTCCAAACGGCGCTTACAAAAATCAATATATTCCAACAGACGAAGATGTGAAAAAAGCAAAAGATGAAATGAAGAAAAGGGCAAAACAGTTCTACGATGAAGTGACAGCTGAAAATTTTTCTGTTGACTGCGTAAATCAGGGAAGAATGGTCTGCACCAGCAAGGGGCAGTTTGATAACTGTATTGATTATCAGGCATTGTGCAGAAGATATTTTACAGTGTCTGGAGAGGGGAAATAAAAAAAACATCAGTACTCTATGCGGAATAGTAGACTCGAACTACTGACCCCCACGATGTCAACGTGATGCTCTAACCAACTGAGCTAACCCCGCAGACAGTACTGATGTTGATGAATGAGAGTGTATCAGATTTTTTATCATTATGTCAAGAGAGAAACAAGGAAATTTTCATTTTTTTCTTCAAAAATCCTCAAAGGAGCCCGAAATCGGCTTTACAACGGGAACATGTGCAGCCGCGGCAAGTGTGGCTTCCATGCGGATGATTCTCTCGCAAAAACCTGTGCCTTATGTAATTTTTACGACTCCAAAAGGAATAAAAATCTTTATCGAGATAGAAAACCAGGAATTTACAGAAAATTCAGCAAAGTGCTCAGTCAAAAAATTCTCCGGAACGGATCCGGATGTTACGAACGGTCTTGATATTTTTTCAAAAGTCGAAATTTTAAGACTGGGGCAGGGGAGCTGCAAAGAAGAAAACGAAAAAACAGAATCTTCTCCCCTGGAAATAAAAATCTCGGGTGGTGAAGGGGTGGGGCGTGTTACTTTGCCCGGGCTCGACCAGAAACCCGGAGAATATGCGATAAATTCTGTACCGAGAAAAATGATTCTGGAAGGAATTGAGCGGGAAGTAGAAAATTCGTGCAGTTCCGGACAAAAAACAAGTCCGGGCAGTTCTTTTTCAGGAGAAATTTGCGTAGAAATCAGCGTGCCAGGCGGTGAAGAAATTGCAAAACAGACTTTCAATCCGAAACTAGGAATTACAGGCGGGCTTTCGATTCTAGGAACAAGCGGAATTGTCGAGCCGATGAGCGAGCAGGCACTTCTGGACACGATTCAGGTCGAAATAAATGTAAGAAAATCACAGTGTCCTGAAGTCCTCACGATAGTTCCGGGAAACTACGGGGCAGACTTCTTAAAATCCGAATACGGGATTTCGGTGGATACGGCCGTTCACTGCTCAAATTTTGTCTATAACTCACTCAAAATGGCAGAAAATTCCGGCTTCAAAAAAATTCTTTTCTGCGGACACATTGGAAAACTCATAAAAATCGCCGCCGGTGTAAAAAACACTCACTCAAAATACGGCGACCTCAGAATGGAAACAATTCTTGAAATCGCAGAAAAATGCGTACCCGAAAACCAGTTCATAATTCTCAAAAAAGAACTCAGCTCCTGCATTTCGACGGAACAGGCCGTAAATATCCTCGATTCGCTCAGTTCAGACGGAGAAAATTCAGGAGAACATAAAATCCGCGACAGAATTATGGCCGAGGCAGCAAAAAGAATTAAATTCCAGATGACAGAATGGACAAACCATAAAATAGAAATTGAAGTTATAATTTTTACGAAAGAACATGGGCTTCTGGCAAAGGCTTAGGAAAAATCAGCACTTACCAGGATTTTTCTGCAGCCGCTGCTGAATGAGGTTTGAGAGAAACGCAAAAAGCACGATGATTGAGATGTAGTCAACGAAAAACAGGAGATAGCCTTTTTCAAAATTAAAGAAAAAGAATTTCTGAGTCAAAATAAGGTACTTCCATACTCCGCGGGAAACGAAGGCATAAATGCCATATAAAGCAATAATAATGACCATAAACTTAAGAACGACCGGGAGTTTGCTTTCAGGAGAAAACTGTATTTTATTCGCAATCATTCCTGAATGAAGACCAATATGAAGCGACATAAAAAGAAAATACCAGTGGCTTGAAAGAAGATGTGCAGTACGGGCAAATCCAAGCCCGGACTCAATCCCCAGAAAAGTGAAGATATGGTTTGAAAGGATAATACCGCTGATAACAAGAAAAATGACACAAATAAAGATTCCGCAGTTTATGAGGGTCTGCATTATACGCCGGGGACTGTACCTTCCCTTAAAAAGTGCAGAATACCACCGGTGATTAAGAAAAATATGGACAGCCCAGATTACAAAAAGAACGGCTCCAAGAATCTCATGAACCAGGTCCTGCGGGAAAAAATATGCACCGCCCATTAATATAATCGAGAGACATGTCATAAATATGTCGATTGAAATCCTGAGATATTTCGTGTTCATTCCTTATGTTTTTCTTATATTTAATTATTTAATCACTTTTCAGTGGTTTTGAAAAGGTTTGAATTTGCTTACCATAATGAACGTTCTGTCTACCAAACCAATATAGACACAGAGTTTTATGAGTTTTTTTCAGGAGAGAATTATGGGACTGAAAAAGACTCCCGTCATCGTTGACGGCAATTACTATTCTTCACTGTCAGAAGCTGCAATCGAAAATGAATTCAGCAGTTCAACATTTATTAAAGCTGTCCTAAATGCTGAAACAACTTCTTTTAAATACAAAAAGCATTCAGTCACAGTTCTTACATCACCATATAAAGACGAAGTAAAGCTCATCTATACAGTCATTTCTCTCCTGGAAATCAAGCTACAAAATTGCCAGGAATCACAATCTGATTATCAAGAAATTTTAAAAAAAACAATTGCAAATTTAAATGAAATCTTCAGCCGGAGCAATTCTGCCCAGGCAAAAGATATAGGAGCAAACAAATGAAAATCACAATCACAAATGGAAAAGGTGGAACCGGAAAAACAACCCTTAACATCTTTTTAGCCCTCTGGCTCTATCAGCATGGTTATAAAGTCCTGCTGATTGACTTAGATCCAAACTGCTCACTGAGCGAAGTCATGGGAAAAGTGCTTCTTGACCAGAACTCAAAGCTTTTACTTACAGGCCGAGAAGTCAAACCCTACACCGTTAAAGAAGATGACAATGGCGGCAAGCTAGACCTCATCCCGTCAGATCTCGACTTGGATATGCTGTCAAACATCACAGATATGCAGCTTAAAATCCAAATCAAAAAACTAGGCTTTGAAAATCAGTATGATTTCATTCTGATAGACCCACCCGGAACCTGGAACGCCCAGACTCGTAACGCGGTATTTTCTAGCGACTCAATCGCCATCGTCGGCAAATGCAGCCCGCTAGACTTCGTGGCCACATCCAACTACATACAGAAGCTTTCTGACTGTTGTTTAGATTCTGACGTGACAGTTGTTTGCAATAGCTACAACGCAGCATCCGATCCAGACAACATCCTAGAAAGATACAAAGAAAACTTTGCAGATTTTTTTCTGCCCTACCCTGTACCTAAAATGAACAGCTTAAAAAGATTGATGAGTAATCCTGATTATCACATCCGCGCAGATCTTGAAGAAAGATTGCTGCCATTCGTCAAAGCTGTAACCCTTGGAAAATGTGAGGAAAAATAAAAAAAAATGACTGAAATGATTAAAAAGATTTTGCGTGTAATTCTATGGATAGTTGGACTCCCTGTAATTGTAATTATTATGGGAGTATTTATGTGGGGAAGTTATTTGATTGATTTTATTAACGAGTAGGAATCAATCGAGGTGGAGAAATGCCAGAAGATAAAAGAAAAAACAAAATAATCAATTTATTAAATGCAATTATTTTCATAGCAGAAAACGAAAACACAGTTGAGTCAATTTCAATAAAAGAAGTTGCAATTGAAATCTCAAATCTGATTCAAAAAGATTCAGAAGAAAATTAATGATTTTATGTCATAAGGAGCGCAAACAAATGAAATTACCAACAAACAACGCAAATCATATAAAAGTTCCATTGTCATGTTTAAAAATTACAGACAATGTACGAATGAACTTTGACGAGGCCGAAATTGAAGAGCTTGCAAACTCAATCAGACAGAACGGCCTTATGAATCCCATAACAGTCAGACCGCCAGAGACAGATGCAGACGGAAATAAAACCTATGAAGTCATTGCAGGCGGACGACGAATCCGGGCCCATCAGTGGCTATGTGAACACGGTGACGATTTTTCTCTTATTGAATGCTGCATAAGAACAGGCGACAAATGGGCCCTGCAGATGATTGAGAACATCCAGCGCACCGACCTCACACCACGTGAAAAGGAAAACGCAGTCGCCAAAGCCCTGGAAGAAGGCCTCGCACAGACCCAAATTGCCGATAAGCTTTCAAAGCCAATACAGTGGGTCAGCGACATAGTTGCAGGCGCAAAAATCAGGAAAATCGCAGACGCAGCAGGCTTAGACACAGAAGAAATCACGACAAAGACACTTTCACAGCTCAGATCCATTCCAGAAGAAAAACTTGAATCTCGCCTAACTCAACTGATTGCAGAAGGCGGAACTTACAGAGCAGCCACAAGAATGATGCAGGCAGAAAAGAATCCGGCAACTACTCACGTGAGTACAATTAATGAAAACTTACCAAATGGATTATATTTAGGAGTTGAAGTTGATAAAGTTGGTAAAAGATTATTTTTTAAAGATTTATTACCTGGTAAGTTTTTTATTCTTAACCAAAGCACTGATTCCCTGATTATATACAAACTTTGTCAAATCGTTCAAATCAATAAAGATCATGCTTATTTTTCGGATGGAACAAAAGTATCTGTTAATAATGGTGCATCTGTTAGTCAGCTATTTGTTGATGGAAATAGATCTAATGACTGGATTTATGATATTTCACCAGAAACAAAACCGTTTCCTTCAACAGTTTTAAGATTCAAAGATGATGACGAAAGCATGATTTCACCATCAGAAATGAGCGAAGGAGAATTTTATGATGATGAAGATTTTGAAAACGAGAATGAAATCGACGAAGAACGAGAAAGGAAAGAGCAACGCTTTAGCCCTGGCACTGAAATTGACAAAATCGGCGAACGTTTACATTTTGCTGATTTATGGATGGGTAGAAATTTTATTTTGCCAGTTGAGGTTGAAAAAAATAAAAAATACATCGTTGCTCAGGTAACATCTTTCAATGGAAATCATACACAGTTAGATTGCTACTGGTGGACTGACGAAAGGGACGGAAAAGGACACAATGTTGCCGAAAAAACTACGATTGAAGATTTTCTCATTGATTCAGATGAGATAAATTCTCATTGGTGGATTTATGCAATTCCAGATGATGCAGTAGCAGTTCACCTGGTAGACCATAATCCAATACCCAAAACAAACATAGAGCCACAGCAAGCTCACGAAGCTTACGAGGAATCAAACGAAGACAATTTCAAACTTCATAATTCCAGAACAAGCGGCGTTAAAGTTTATCAACTGAGTCAGATTATAAATAAAATTCCTTCAAATACTTCTTTGCGAATTCTTTTAGATTCAAAAATCTATAAAGTTTTTTCAGTTGAATATGACAAAGAAAATCAGCAATTGATTATTGCTCACGATCCATGGGATGAACCAGAAAAATGAAAGGCAAATGGACATACATACAAAGCCAGTCCCTCAATCAACGCGTAGCATTTGACGAGAATTCCGGCTGGCTTTTTTGTGAAGATGGCACCAAATACAGCCCGAGAGAACTCGAAAAAATTACACAGGACTGGAAAGAAGCAAAAGAGCTGCCTCTGCAAGTCCACATTGTTAAGAAAGCTTTTGGCGGCACAATCGTAACCGCAGGAAAACAATAAGTTTATAGGGGGGGGGCGAAAAGCTCCAGTTGTAGAAAATGCAACATTTTGAAAAAAAAGAATTACCATTTGAAAAATACAAATCCTGCCTCATACCTTACCTTCAGCACATGGGCGTAGATATTTCCCATCCGGGCCTTATACGCTGCTTTCACCCGCAGCATGAAGACAAGAATCCATCCTGCAGCGTAAACGAGACACTTTTCCACTGTTATGTATGTGGTGACAAATGCTCAGGCGATATATACGACGCAGTAGAAATTCTCACCGGCGAAACAGATAAAGCCAAGCAGTTTGAAGAAATTGACCGCATCTTTGGCAATGGTGAAGCTTCAACTCTCAAGGCCATCGAAAAAGCTCCTGTTAAGGAAATCGAAAAAAAAGAGTTTATTCCAAATCCAGAAGCTTTGCAAAAATTCACCGAATGGCTCAAAGCCTTCCCCCACTCCCAGGAATACGTTAAGACTTGGTTTTCCAAACGTGCCACAGTTTCCACAGGCGGAAAAATAAAACAGTACCCGCCCGAAATCCTCGAAAAACTTGTAACATATTTTTATTGGTTTCCCGGAAAAAACGCCGCCCTCAACGCCCTCGGCTCACAGCTTTTGCTGGCGGCTGGAGTTGCCTATAAGAAAGAAAATGGGAAAGTAGAAGACTATCCTTCTATCAGTCAATTTCCGGCCATTGGCAAGGAAGACCAGATCTATGTAGACCTCACCAGCGACCTCTGTTATTCCTGGAACGGCGGCAACTATGAGCAATTTAAACAAGAACCTCGCAAACTTGCCTGGTGGTCAGATGGTGTTGTAACATTAACACCAAACGGCTATAAGCTCTTTTATTACGCTTATGATGAAGAAGCAAAAAAAGAAAAAAGTAACAAATCAAACCCGCGCAGCGTCCCATTTCTTTTTGCAAACGAGTTGCCACAATACGAAGGAAAGTCAATAATCCTGGTAGAGGGCGAAATGGACGCCCTAGTCTGCAGGGCTTGCGGCATCAACAATGTTTTTTCCATCGGTGGCCTTAATAATTTCTCGAAGCCAAAAATCCGGAAACTTTTGATTCCGGCAAACGTTTCAGAAGTCATTTTTTTCGCAGATAAAGACCCGGCCGACCACAAGCCGCCTTTCCAGGGTCAAAAAATGTTCGGCCTTATCCCGCCGGATCCAAACGACGGCATCAAAGAAACGCTGCCGGAAAAACTGATTGCAGAAGGCTATACAGGCAAAATCAAGACAACCGTTCTTCCCGACAATTTCAATTATAAAGACCCGGATGAAGCTATCCTCAACGGTCATCTTGATCTAGTCCTGGACGCAATCAAAAACGCCAAAGACTACGCCCCGCGCGAAAAACCACAGTCAGGAACAAAGCGCAAATCATCCACTACAAGCCAAGCACTCAAAAAAGACATCCTCTCCCCTGAATGGGAGCCCCTGCCTATCAAGTTTTTCCGCTCGTTTCTCAAAAAAATTCCTTATGATGACCTTTCTTCAGAAGACCGTGAAAGATTCATTGCAGCAGCACTTTTATCATGTAAAGACTCCACAGCACCGCAGGCCCTCGCAGAATGGACAAAGAACGAACTTTCAGAAGATGACATTCAGGACATCCGCGCAAAAAACAATGACATCCTCAAAGATGTTGAAAAGATTAGCACTCACCCGCTTTATCACATCGCAGTAAAACACGGAGCCTCTAAGTATCTCCTGGACAAGCTGGAAGAAATTCTCATTCCTGCAGCAGAAATCCTGAACATGATTTCACCAATCCCAACCGTTTTCCCGGTTGATTATGAAAAACTGATTGAGACAAAAAACTTTAAAACCTTTCTCCATTATTGCGACCATGCTTTTGGCTCCTACACAGTCGCAGAAGCTCTCAAAAACAGACTGCTTTATATCAACACAGAAGAAGCTAACTATGTCTTTATTGAAAACAGATGGGTTTTCATTCCAAGCATTGCAACAGAATCTCACTCAATTCTTCTAAATGCCCTTCTCTGTTATTTGCGAAAAAATCCACGAGATAAAAAACTTGTAACAGACGCTATCGAAAAAATCGGCACAACACCATTCCGCCGCCACCTCGCTTTTGACCTCAACCACAAAGAAGCGCAATTTTATCACGACGAAAACAAAGACCCGGTTTTATTCGATTCTCAGAAGATAGCAGAGACCATTACACTTGCCGATGGTGTTATGGATTTTTCCGGCGACAAAATAAAATTCAGAAAAGGAACCCCGGATGAATACCGCCTCACCTATCTCCCTTACACTTGCAAAGAAATTCGCAACGCCGTCAATCCTGAATTCTTTCTCAAAGCTCTTGATATGGATTTTGACACCCCGGATGAAGAAACACTCAAGTTAAACCCAACTTTAACAAAAGACACCCTGCTCTATTATCTGTCTCTGATTCCTTCCAGGAACATATCTAAATCATATTCCTGCTTTATGACCGGCCCAGGTGGTACCGGTAAATCAACGCTTTTAAAATCGCTCGAAGGCATCTTCACTAATAACTGCTTTGCAAACCTCAAGGCCTCTGTCCTCATCGCAAACAAGCGAAGCTTCGATAATGACAACGGCCCTACCCCAGAGCTTGCAGAGCTCGAAGGCAAAATGTTCTCTGTAACAATGGAGCTCCCAGAAGACGGCCGCCTCAACTCCGACCAGCTCAAACGCCTCACAGGTAACGATATGATTTCCGCGCGCAAATTGCGCCAGGGCCTTCACAAGTTCCTGCCAACCGCTCAAATCATCATCGTCGGCAACGAACTTCCTTCATTTTATAAACATGACTCAGGAATCATTCGCCGTCTTCTTGTTTTTCATTTCAACATAGAACACTTAAAGCGTTCTAAAGATGCAAAATATAAACAGCTTTATAAAAACGTTCCATCAAATCCAAACGACTTAGAAAAGCAGATTATCTCAGAAGCTCCAGGCATCATCAAGCTGCTGGCAGAAAAATACATAGAGCTCAAAGAAAAATATAATTTGAACATTCCGACATCCCAGGAATGCGAAAATGCAAAAAGCTCCTATATTGCAGCACAAAGCAAAGATACAGATGAATTCTATGAGGCCTGCATCAAGTTCACACCAAACGATTCAAAATCTTTCATTTTCTCAACAGATCTTTACAAGTGTTATCTGAACTTTAAAGGCTATCAGCCAGGCTCAGCCGAAGCTCTCAATCAGCGTCGATTTATTTTCTATCTGAAGAAAGATCATCACGAACTGCAGGGCGATAAAATCAACGTCCAGCAACGTCGCCCAGGCTCACTAATGCCAGAATGGGGCTTCCGCTTTATTTCTTTTACCGACAAAGGCAAGGAGTTCTTCAACAGCGATAATCCACCAGAGCAGCAGCAACTAATCCAGGAACAGAAAGAAAATCAATACCCGGAACCAGAAGATAATCCATTTGAAGACGCACAACCAGTGCTGCCGCCGGAAAATCAAAATAATTCAAATTATTCTGATGATGACGATGACCAAGATTTTGATATTTATTAAGGAGAGGAAAAATGACAGATTTTATTAAAACCACAAAAGTTCTTAAGCAATAAGTTTAGAGAGGTAAAACAATGAAAGTATATGCTGTCTATAAAAATGATGAAATTATCAAAAACAGATTGTTTTCCTTGCCGGAGCACGCTTTTAATTTTTTTTGTGAAGAATTCACAAAAATATATCCAAACGCAAAAATCGAAGATGTAGCAGATGAGCTCAAATCACAGCTGAAAGAGAAAAACTATATCTCAATTCAAGCAGGAAAAGATGAAATAGGAGGATAAAACTATAATGACTTATGCCTATTTACGTGTATCAACTGGAAAGCAAGACGGACAAAATCAGCGTATCGGTATTGAGGCACTTGCAACGGCAAGAGGACTGCACATTGACGAATACATAGATGATGAGGGGATTAGCGGAACTGTTGAACCGGAAAAAAGGGAGCTTGGAAGACTTCTCCGCAAATTGAAACCCGGTGACATCTTGCTTGCTGGCGAAATTTCAAGGCTTGGAAGGTCTCTTTTTATGATTTTCAGAATTCTCGAATATTGCATGAAAAATGACATAACCATAATGACGGCAAAAGACGGCTACACGCTAGGAAACGACATCCAGAGTAAAGTCATGGCTTTTGCTTTTGGGCTGAGTGCAGAAATCGAGCGCGAAATGATTTCAAGGAGAACAAAAGAGGCTTTGGCGTTGCGGAAAGCCCAGGGAATTTGGATCGGCAGAAAAAAAGGCGATAAAAATTCGTATAATAAATTAACGGGACATGAGGAATGGGTTAAAGAGCAGCTAAAAAAAGGAGTATCTAAAACCCAAATTGCAAGAAAATTAAAAATCGACAGGAGTACATTATGGCGATGTATGAAGACTTGGTAAGAACTGCAAGCCAATGCGGGCTGAAAATAATCAGCGATGATTTTTGCGCTAAGCTGCTTGCATGGCTCATGTACTGCGGAGACACCGAAGCAGTAACTTATAATGTGAAGTTGCGGACTGACATAAGGGAGGCGCAGAGAAGATTGAATTGTTATGGCGGAGAGATTCCGAATCAGGAACTGGCGGAAAAATTCAGAAAATATTCCGCTGATTTTGGAGACTGGAACTCACGGAAAGAACCTCCGTGGTTTTCTGAAATAAAAATTAGATACGAGGTGGAGAAGTGACAGATTTTATTAAAACCGCAAAGGGACTTATTGATATTGAATTTGAAAACAGGGATATTTCATCCTTGCCAAAAAATGCCTATTAAGGAGGAAAACAACATGAAAATCTACATTGCAGGAAAAATCAGCGGACTCAACCGCGATAATATGATTAAAAAATTTGAAGCCGCTCAAAAATCTCTCGTAGCAAAGGGACACCAGGTATTCATTCCCTGCGTTCTTCCCGCTTATGAAGAAGTTAGTCACGAAGATTACATTCATATATGCTATGCCATGATAGATATTTGCGACGCAGTTTACATGCTCTCTGACTGGCAGCAAAGCAAAGGAGCTAGAATGGAGCTGCAATATGCCTGCGACCACCGGAAGAAAATACTCTATGAAGATTCAGGAACAAAAGAAGCGGATTTCCCTATTGTCCACGGGCATCCTAGTGATTTTTTCGCCGAAAACCCAATGTATTACCAAAGATGGGGGTAGTAGCAAAAAGAACGGATATTCATATCCATAAGGAGCGCAAAGACTCATGCAGCAAATCGAACGGATTAACGAAAAACACGGCAAAGACGAAATCATCCTCACTGTCTACGGTACGGAAGACGGACGGTTCACTTTCTCGCTCCAATGTGCCGTCAGCCGTGTAATCCGTGCCGTATATCCACACCAACTGCCTGACTCCTTTGACACGCCGACTTTGGCAAAGCGTGCAGCTGTAGACACGCTTTGTTCTTGGACGCAATTCAGCCGCGCTGCTAAAAAACATCTGAAATCCTTTGATATTTTTCTTTGTCCTTATCAGCCGACTCTTTTCTCCGATGAAGAACTTTCTCATCTTGCATCAGTTTCTTCCGGGCGTGACCAAGAGCTTGTAAATAAGGAAGCCGGTATTCTTCATTCATAGACATCAACATTCCGTCATGTGTATAAGTATTGTCAATATCGCTGCACAGCACAATCCGCTCAGCAATGCTTTGCAGAAAATGAACGGCACAAGGCTCAACCTCTTTTTTAATGATTCCGGCCTTCATAGCAAGAGCTTTTTCCTGCTGCTCAATATACTTAATCAACTGCTTACAGGCCTTCACAGCTTCACGCCCTTCCTGGGTATAAACCTTTTCACCCAGTTCATACCCCGAATCTAACCCGGAAAAAATATCAAACTCAACATCTTTTTTTTCTGTTTTAATTACTGGAGATTTTTTCAAATGCTTTTTCAAATAAATTTGATTTAACTGATTTTCCGTGTCAATCCTGCCGTCAGCACTCTTTTCCAGTTTTCCCCTTTTTACCCCCAGAGAAACAGCCATATCCGACACCCCACACATCCGCGCAAATTCCGACTGCCTTAAAATCATAGACAAGCTCCTTATAACGAATTTGTGGCTTTTTATTTAAAAACAAAAAGCCGTGCCCCTTCCGATTGACTAGAATAGCACGACTTTATTATATTTTCAAGTGTAATATTACATTTTATAATTTATTTTTAGTTAATTTTTGCAGCAAAAACTCTGTCAGAATCCTTAAATCTTTTCAAACCTTCATCATCCGGGTCATCCAAATTAAAGTATTGAAAATCTTTTTCATCCGAAAGATAAAAGAATTCTCTGACAATTTCATGGAACTTTCCAAAATCAATTCCTTCATCTTCAAAAGCATTGATATATCCATATCGCGCCACGCTGCCGTTTCCTGTAATTTGCATCGCACGTCCCGTATAACCTTCAGAATTACTTTCCAAAATCCAAACCCATTGCCAGCCATCAAAATTACATTCAAGCCAGAAGTCCTTCAGATTCTTTGCAGTAATAGAGTCAAAATCTTTTTCTGACAGTTTTACAATCTGAGCAACCCCAAGCCGCTCCCCCTTCAAATTAGTCACAACCTGGACAAGCCCCGTATGATTCACAATCAGCGGATTTCTAAGCTTTTCAGCCTCAGACAATCCAGATTCCTTTTTAAAAGCTGGAAGAGAGGGCTCAACTGTTTCCGCCGTGTCAGTTTTTACTTCAACAGGCATTTTTTGCTGCAGAGAGTCCTTTGGTGAGTTTAAAACAATAAAAACACTGGCAATTATCCCCAGCAGAAGCCACACACCAAAAAATATTGCGATTTTTTTTCCCATACCAGATTTTTCAGAATTTTTCATTTATTTGCCTCCAGAATGTATTCTAACATACTTACCTGATTCTGTGCAATTTAAACGAGCGTTTTAAGT
>JAFPUF010000064.1 GCA_017395545.1 Treponema sp.
AAGCTCAACCATAGAACGGTCTGTTACGATGATAACTTTGTGAACGCCCTTCATCTGATGGATATATTCGATTGAGTCACGCTCAAAGAAGATTTTTGACGGTACTTTAAACCACTGCATATTATTTCGTCTCCTACCCAGTTTTTTGATGTTCAAAAGATTGACTGCGCTTACATTGTCGTCAGTTGAGTTGTGACCGTAAGAACCACAGCCAAGAGTGAGAGAAGGAATGAATGAGTTGTAGACATTACCGATACCGCCGAATGTTGAAGGTGAGTTCCAGATTACGCGGATTGCAGGAACGAGGTCGCCGAATTTCTCTGCGAGTTCCTTGTTTGAAGTGTGGATTGCAGCCGAGTGACCGAGACCACCGAATTCGAGGAATTGCTTAGCCTTTTTGAGACCGTCGTCTGTGCTTGAAGCCTTGAGGACAGCCAGAACCGGAGAAAGCTTTTCTCGTGTGAGAGGCTCGTTGATTCCGACTTCTTTACACTCAACCAGGATGATGCTTGTGCGCTCAGGGATGTCAAAACCAGCATTCTTAGCGAGAACGACAGGATTCATGCCCGGAACAGCGGCATTAAGCTTAGCGACAGTCGGGTCGCCGTCTACTCCGAACATATATTTTTCGAGCATCTTCTTTTCGGCATCATTACACATGTAGGCACGGTATTCTTTGAAAGTTTTGATTGCATCGTTGTAGATTTCTTTGTCGATAATTGCGCCCTGCTCAGAAGCACAAATCATACCGTTATCGAATGCCTTTGACATTACGATGTCGTTGATTGCCTGCTTGAGGTTACAGGTTTTCTCGACATAAGCCGGAACGTTACCAGCACCAACACCGAGGGCTGGTTTTCCCTGAGAGTAAGCAGAGCGAACCATTGCGTTACCGCCGGTTGCAAGAATAGTAGCAACATCCTCGTGACCAATCAGGAGATTTGTCTTTTCGAGAGAAGGCTCAACAATCCACTGAATACAATCTTTTGGAGCACCAGCGGCAACAGCTGCGTCATAGACGACCTTTGCGGCTGCGATAGAACACTTGATTGCGCTCGGGTGGAATGAGAAAATAATCGGGTTTCGTGTTTTAAGACAGATGAGAGATTTGAAAATTGCGGTTGAAGTTGGGTTTGTGACAGGAGTAAGACCTGCGACAACACCTACAGGCTCAGCGATTTTTACGATGCCAGTGACATCATCATCTTCGATGACGCCGACAGTCTTAAGGTGACGCATGTGATTTACAACATATTCACAGGCAAAGAGATTTTTGGTCGCCTTGTCCTCAAATACACCGCGTTTTGTCTCCTCAACAGCAAGTTTCGCGAGAGAACCGTGATGATCGAGAGCGGCTACACTGGCTTTTGCAACGATGTAGTCGATTTTTTCCTGATCGTAGGAAGCATAAGCCTCCAACGCCTTCTGAGCCTTTGCAACAAGCTCGTTGATTTCCTTCTGTGGTTCTGAAAGTTCTTTGTTTTCTTCAGCCATCTGGATTCTCCTTTAACTACAAGAAATATAAGGCCATTCTACCACGAAAAAGCAAATTTAACCACAATTTTTTACAAAAAATATTAAATTTATCTAAAAAGCAAAAGGGATTTCGTGAAATAAAAATTTCAGAAATCCCTTAATAATCTAAGTTCAGTTCTTTTCTAAACAATCACGCCTTTTGTGCTGGGAACTTCGCCGTTTCGCCTTGGGTCAATTTCAACAGCAGAACGGATTGCCCGGGCAGCAGCCTTAAAAAGGCCTTCCATTTTGTGGTGGTCGCTTCTGCCCCGCAAAGTGTCGAGATGAAGATTACATTTTGCCGTCTGAACAAAGCCGTTCCAGAAGTCATCAAAGCAATCAGTCTGGAAAGTGCCCTCTTTGCCCGACTGAACGCTCACAAGAGGAATCCCGGTAAGCTCGGCATTGCAAACGAGGAAAGGTCGTCCGCCAAAATCAACGGCCACACGCAAAAGCGCCTCGTCCATCGGATAAAGGAAAGAACCGCTCCGGTATATGCCGGCACAATCGCCGAGAGCCTGAGCAAAACACTGACCAAGAACGATGCCGGTGTCTTCGATTGTGTGGTGCTGATCAACATTCAGGTCTCCCTTGATAGAGCCGGACAGGTCAAAAAGCCCGTGCTTACAGAAAGAGCGCAGCAGATGGTCAAAAAATCCGATAGGATTTTCCACATCGCACTTTCCTTTTCCGTCAAGATTCAATGTAAGCGAAATCTGAGTTTCGCCAGTAATTCGTTCGATTGTAGCTGTTCTTGCCATAAAACTTTAGGAAACCACAGATTACACAGATTACACAGATTTTATATCTAAGTGTAACCAATTCTTCTGTAAGCACCATGCTCCTTTATAAAACAAATCTTTTAAAAACTAGGTGAGATTCACCAAAATTTAACAACAGAGCTTTCTTTAATTTTGAAGCTTTCAAGTAATTAAAAACCTGAGCTTTTTCTATATCAGAAAGCGTCTTTATTGCTTTAAGTTCAACAATTATATTATCGTAACAAACAAAATCTGCTTGATAATATGTTTTTAACTCTTGCCCGCCATAATAAATTGGCAATCTTTTTTCTCGAACATAAGGAATATTTTTATTCTTGAATTCGATTTCCAAAGCCTCTTGGTAAACAGCTTCTAAAAATCCACACCCCAACTCAGAATGAACTTTCATAGCAGCACCAATTACAGCATAAGATTCAGGATCTTCCGTATCAATTGCCAAAATTCTCTCCTTTTCTGCTTGCTGGGCTTACACATCTGTGACATCTGTGTAATCTGTGGTTATTTTTACCTCACGACTTTACGCAGCGCGTATTCCAGGATGTCCGTTGCGCCCAAAGACTGCAGTTTTGGAAGCAGGGTGGGGACTTCGCTCTTTTTTACTGCGATTTTTACTGCGTAGCCGTCGTCGCCGAAGAGGGGGCTGACTGTGGGGCTTTTCATTGACGGAAGAGCCTTGATAAGATTGTCGAACTTGTCTTTTGAGACATTCATTTCGAGCATTACCCGGCCACGAGCGTTCAAAACCGACTCGAAGAGCATTTTAAGTTCCATGATTTTCTGTTTTTTGGCCGGGTCTTTGAGAGCTTCTTTTGAGGCATACATTCTCGTTGAAGAAGTCATGAGCGTATCGACGATTTTGAGGTTGTTTGCTCGGAGGCTTGAACCTGTGGAAGTGTTGTCAATCAAAATCTGTGCGAGAGAATCTTCGTTGTCCTGAACGAAGCCTTCGCTTGTGCCCCATGTGCGGAAGATTTTTCCGTCAATCTTTTTTTCTTCGACCCATTTTTTGCTGAGGGTCTGATATTCTGTTGCGATTGTGACCGGTTTTTTGATGAGAGAATCAAAATCGACAGTGTTCGGGATTGCGGCAACGATTCGAACCGGGTCAAAGCCCAGGTCCATGATTTCCTCAACCTGATTCTGAACGCCGTTTTCGTAAACCCAGTCTTTGCCAGAGAATCCAACGTCAGCCTTGTTTGAAGCAAGCAGGGCACTTGCAATCTGAGGCTTTACCACCTGAAAAGCAAGGTCATCCTGATTTGTGCTTGGGAAATATGTGCGCTCGGCGAGTTTAAGGGAGATACCGACATCGCTCAAAAGTTCGTAGACAGATTCGTAAATTCTGCCTTTAGCAAGTAATATTCTAAGTTTATCCATTTTTTATTCCTTTTTTCGCTTATTATAGCAATTTTTAAGTTTTATGTAAGTGCGTCAAATCAATAAAACAGGGGCAAAACACGTCTTAAACATGTCTTGCCCCCTCTCTCCGATTTATTTAAAAGTGTCCTTTTTAATCGTTTTATTCTCCCCGCAGGAAGTCAAGGGCCAGCATATCAGAGTTAAAGCCTACACCCACCAGAGCCTTGGAAGAGTCCCCCTTAGATTCCTTTACATCAGGGAGAACTGAAGTGCGCTGGTCACCGGCCTGCCATTTTGCAGGGTCTGTCATAGCCTCGAAGTTCAGTGTGGCTGATGCGCCTGTTCCAGTTACACTCTCAAGATATGCGACTTTTACGCCCTGTGTGGTTCCGAGGAAACTCGTGTTGATGTAAGAAATGACAGGTTTGATTTCAGCAAGACTTTCGCCATCTGGATTTGTAAGTTCAATGTCTGTCCATCGGCCTGCCCCGCTTGTAGAATCTACAATTGCACTTACCTTAACTCCGTAGTTATTAGACTTCTCCAGTAACAAGTAATACAATTTTGCGTTCGTTGCATCCTGAGCGGCAACATGGAGGTTTCCGGCCTTATCAATTGCGGCACTTACATAGCGGCCAAAATCAACCTTGCTGTTTGGAGTTATTCCTTTGTATTTTGTCCAGCCCGTTGAAATCTCACTGTTATCAGTTGATGTTGCAGAATCTCTGGCAATAACATTTCCTGTGCTTGGGAATGCCTGTTTTCCAACCGCCACTTCAAGAGATTTCTTAGTCTTATTGTAGTAGATGATTAGAGGAGGATGATTTCCATCAGAGAGAGTCGTGCTTGTATCAACAAGAATGTCGCTCCATTCACCTGCCTCTTCAACAAATGAAGTAGGATTGTCATTCAAGGTGTCAAATCCTGCTACAACAGCCTTTCCGCCTGTCATATCATCTGCCATGCGCATTTCTTTGCTCAAATCGCCGCCAGCACCGCCACTTCTTCCAGTATCCGATCCCCACATTCCGCCGACATAATCATATTTACCGTTTGCGTTGATTCTGTGACCTGCCCTGTATGCGGCATATTTCAAACAACGGGCATAAGAATCGTAATATGAAACATAAATATAATCAGTTGAAGGAGCATAAGCACTCTTATTTGCATCATAGGTCAATTCAGCCTCATCCTTGTGCCAGCCTGTGATTCTTGGATTTTTGAACTGCTGAAGAACATAGTCGTATCCCAGTTCAGAACTTCGTCCTCGTGCCGTTCCGCTGTCACCCTGTTTTTCGATTATGATATGATAGTTGCCTTGATTTGCAGGATTACCGTTACTGTTCAAGTCTGATTTATTCCATTGCCAGCCGGCTCGGGCCATATACAAACCAGGTCCCCAGCAGTTGGCGTCCACATTTCCCACCCAGTTATCCTGAACAACATAATAGGGCATACCTTCCAAAATAACGCAGTCAAGGGCATCGGCAGGAACACCGAAAATATCCGTATTATTCTGACCAAATGTGTAGCGGTTGCCGATTGAATTTTCTGACAGTGAGCCCAAATCATAAGTATAGACTCGTAAATCATCAGAAGACAGGGCAGCAAAATAAGTATCGTTCAAACCAGATACAGCATCTACTCCAGCAGAACCAGTCTCTTTTGAGTAGATTTTTCCGTCGTCACTGTTGCCAGAATCAACTTTCTTAATCACTCCGGAATGAGGATTAATGCTTCCCGCAAAAGTCGTCTCAACATTCCAGACCGCAAGATACCTGTCGTCTGTCCAGAAATTCGTACCGTTCGTGCCTGCTTTTTTAAGGCCCAGTGTTGTCTTTTCGCTTGCAAGATATCCTTCCTCGATATTGTTTCCTTTAAGATTGCTGTTTGTGTTGTTGGCTGTTACTGTGCCCTGAACGGTTACGGAAACAAAGCGGGAATAATCCGGGGAAGCGACCTCGACATAATTTCCGTTTACAGAATCTGTCTTTACAGTTCCGCTCTCAGTCGAAGCCGGACTTCCAGAAGCACTTATGCCGTTTTCTGAGTCGTAATAATTGACGCTTGCAGTCTCTCCAGCCTTGAAGTTCATTCCGTAAATGCGGATTTTCTCCCCGGCGCGAACAGGATATCTTCCCAGGCGGGAACGGTTTACTTCGTTTCCGTCTGCAAGAGTGATTGTTCGGATATAAGGAACGAAATCCATTCTGTAGAGCGAAGTCGGCTCAGCGGCTGTCGTCTGCGTTGTTGAAGGAGCAGATTCGTTTTTATCTCCCTTGTCGCTTGCCACAATCTTGAATTCCTGATCCGAGGCGACTCCGAATTTTGTCGTATCAACCCGGAAGCGGAAGTCAACTTTGTGGTCTTTCTGGCTCGGCTCCCGCTCAGAAGTGATTTCAAAGCTCTTCCAGTTTTCTGGCAGGCCGCTCACATCGAATTTGTAAGCAGAATCATCCTCAAGCATTTCTCCGCTTGTCTTGTCGAAATATGTCGGAGTCGAACCATTGAATGAACGCCATTTTCCTTCTTTATATTCAGCGACTTTTACCGAAGCCGAAGAATCAGGCTCAATAATGCTGATAGACTGAACGAGGGAGCCGTCCGTAACCTGACCGCGAATATAGATTTCACCGGCAACTTCCGGATTATCTTTGCCCAAGTCTTCTTCTGTATCTACATGTCCCAGCGGCTGCTCATTTTCGTCGTAGACCGTAGAAGAATCTTCCTTGCTCTTCCAGTAGAGAGTATCAAAAAGAGGAAGAGGTGCTTCCTCGTCAACAACATTGATTACCATTGGAATCGCAAGAACCGCCCAGAGAGTGTTTTCGCCCTGAGTCAGAGAGTCGGCGCTTGTGTCAACGCCCGTAGTATCCCAGAGAGTGAATGAAAGATAGCGGGATTTTTTTCCTTCGCTTGTCCATGACTCATAATCTTTGAGTTTCTCGCCTGAAAGATAGATACCTTTTTGAGGCAGTTGGGAAGCCGCACTTGCCAAATCCTTGTTTGTGATGCTGATGCTTGTTCCACCGGCACTTGCACTCCCATTCGTAAATGTTACGAGCTCAGAAAGTGTGTTACTTCCGGTTTTTGGTTCAGAAGGGGCCTTTTTGCTGATGTCGGTGTCAGCCTCGCTCTCTTCCATATTGTATTTGATGTCTCCCTTCGCAATGTTTCCACCAACGATTTCCGGCAAAATCAAAACTGCATCTTTTGCGATGAAGTTGCCGTTTACGCCCTTGTCACTAAGGACAGCAAAGGCAGAGGCATCATTGTTTTTGTCGAGAGTTGAATAGAATACGAATTCTCCCATTTCAAGGCCGTTTTCTACAGCTGGAGAATTGTAAAGATAAGGATTCTGAGCGTCTGCCTTGCTCTGACCGAAAGCCTCGTCAAATGTGGCCGCATAATCCTTGAATACATCCTCATCAAACTTAAATTTGTTATCCACATTTAAATCCGTGGCAACAAAGACTTTTGCAATTCTCGGCCGGTTGTTCTGAACGCTTGTATCGACATAGGCATGATTGACATTTCCCGCATTATCAAGGGCAACGACATGGATTCGTGCCGGACCGTCTTCGATATTGTTTGAGTCAAATTCGGCAGTCCATGTGTAGACTCCGCTCTTGACTTTAAGGCTTTCCGCAAGTCCGTCACCCAAATCGCTTCCACTTTCGCTCTCATCGCCCGATACACTGTAAGCCTCACTTCCCCACTGCAAAAGCTCGGTACCTTTTTTGTCAACGAAGGCGGCATATACAAACTCAACAACCACGACTCCACTTCCATTTTTGAGCCCCAAATCAGAATCAAGTGTTGCCGTATTTGAAGAAATGTCGGTCACCTGATAATAAGAACCATTGATTCTGACTCTTCCGTAAGCCCGGTTTATGAATGAATCAGAAGCCAGTCCGCTGTAAGTGATTGTAGTCGTTTTGGTGCTGCTGTTACTTCCAACCGTAACGCTGCCTGCCGGAACATACAAAACAGGGAGCTTGTCGCTGTTAAGATAAAGGCCTGCAGAAGAAGGCTTTTCCGTAGCATAAATCGCAGATTTCATCTCGTCACCAGAAGAATAGATTCGGTACGCAGAGTCTTCTTTGATAATTGGATTATAGACAGCTTTTTTTGAAGCCCTCTCAATCCAGAATCCGATAAATGAAAGTCCTGAGCCTGTTTCATAAACCTTGTCTCCGAACGAGAATGAGCCGTTTGAGTTTTCGATGACATATTTTTCTCCGAGAATACCGTCTGCGACAAGCCTGAGTTTTCCGTCATCAATACTTGTCTTGCTCGCATCTCCCGTGGCAACGAGACTTGTCGCAGAATCAAACATTCCCGGGGCCGTATTATCAATATTGATGCTTATGTACTCATTGATTCCCTTGTGGCTTCCGTCTTCAAGCGCAAGCTGAGAATAGATTGAGCCGTCAGAAGATACAGGAATAGGGATTGCGAAGGTGTAGGTCTTTGTTTTTGAAGCAGGAGCCATCTCGCCTTTTTCTGTCTTGAAGACAACTTTGTGGGCATCATCCGAAAGTGATGTAAGGTTAACTCCCTCAACCACAGAATCATCCGTGACAGTCGCAACATAATACCAGTTTGCGTCTCCATCCTTTCCGCCGCTAATCCACATATCAGTCTCATAAGGGCGGTCAACAAGGACTTTGTTTACAAGCTCTGTGCCGTCACTTCCGTAAACTTTTCCGTTTTCAACTCTGCCGATTTGAACTCCACTTGAGACAGATGATGATGAAATTCCTGAGCCAGCCAGTGCAGAATCGAGCTTGACAAGTTTTGCCCCGCTTAATTTTGGAGCCTCGGTATCGACGAATGCCATTCGAGTTGATGAATAGCCGTATTCGTTTTCGTCAAAGGCAGAAACAACCGCCTTGATTGCTATGATTTTTTTATTTTTTTTGGCAAGCTTATCTACGATTAAGTCGGCATCACTTTCCTTTTCTTTTGCGAGCGTAAACTCAATGTCAAATGCCTCAACCGAAGCCTGGCCTGTAACAGTCTGCTCGATGACAGAATCACTTCCGCTGCCAGAAATTTTTAATGTCTCTGTTGTTTTGTTTGGCTGAATGATTTTAACATCACTGTCGAGATTTATTTTCTTCCAGCCAGCGTAATTTTCGCCTGCAGAATAAACTTGTTGAGAGATTGAGTCTGTATCAGATGCAGTAGTATCGTATGAAGCATAGTAAAGCTCTGTAAGGGCAATTTTTGTGATTGCTTCGTTATCTTTTGCAACCCCTTGCAGAGAAATTTCCTCGCTTAATTTCTGCCATGAGTCCTTTCCTGACGAATCCGTAACGCTTTCTTTCGGATAAGAAATTGAAGCGGCAGGTTTTCCGCCCTCAATGTCGATGTAAAATTTATTGTCCGTAATCACATCCTGATTTCCTGCTTTGTCAGTAACAAGGAAATAAACAGGAACTATTCGATAACGGTCATCATCCTCACTGAATTTCTCAGCATAAATAAGTTTTCCAGAAGAAGTTGCAGCACCATAATAGACAAGACTGTTTTTGCCATTGCGTTTTTCTGCCTCAAGATAAGAACTATCATAAACGATAGACCATGTAACGCCGTCATTTTTCGTAAAATCTTTCCACTCAACATCACCAAGGGCCGCAATTTTTTCCGCAGAAGTTGGCATTAAACCTAAATCAGATATTGCTTTCTGCTGAGTAACAGTCGGGATTACAAATTTGAAATTTTCTTTATCAACCCCTGTAAGATTATCCTGAATGCTTCCGTTTACAGTTATCTTTCCTGTAATCCAGCTGATTTTATCGGCTTGCGTTGCCGTAACTTTTGCGGGGGAAAGGACTTCGACCGTTGGCGCACTTGAATCCAGCTGCAATGTAAACGACATATTCTGAGATGTGTTTCCAGCCTTATCAGGAACGGTTATCTGAAGCGGAACATTTCCGTCAAATTTCAAAGCTTCTGTCTGAGTTCCATCTTTATCAGTAATCGTGTGGGTTTCTGCTGCAAAGTAAGCTTTTTTTATCGTACCTGTCAGTATAGAAACGCCATCTGCATTAGTTTTGTAAGTCTGAGTGTAATAATCTTCTCCACAGTCAGACAAATCGTATGACTTACCGTTGTATATGGCCAGAACCTTGATATTGTATTTTCCGTCAGTTTTTCCGTCATCAACGCCACTTCCTCCCTCTGCATCAGCTACAGGAATTGAGAATGAAACGCTTTCGGTATTCATATTTGCCGGGAGTTTCAAATCATCATCATCAAGTGAACTGACATCAAAAGCAGGTCCCTTCTGGTCAATATAGATTGTATAACTTACGACGCTTGAGAAATTGCCGGCATTATCCTCGGCAGCCATATAGATTTTGCTTGCGCCTGCATCATTAAAGCCTGAGATAGTGCTTGAGAATTTTCCAGCTGAATCAGCTCCCATGGCTCCGCGACCGGCAGCAGCCTTTACATCAGAACCTTTTGTCGGAACCGTTGCAGGATTTATGCAATAGTAAACGGCACTAACACCGCTTTCGTTTTCTTTGTAATAACCTTCAAATGTAAGAGCCGTATCTTTGAGCCAGGTTTCATCTGTCTGATCATATTTTTTACCGCCGATTCTAATTGCTTTTGCAGTCTCAGAATCAGAAGTAACCATAAGCGGAGATGTAGCATCAACTGTATACACTGGAGATGCAGCAGAACCTTTATTTCCCGCCTTGTCTTCTGCATTCACCACAACCTGAAGCGTGTCATCCTGCTCTAGAGAAATTCCGTCAAAAGCACTCTTTTCACCGTCTCTTGTTGAAGTAGTATCACTTCCCAAAAAGAACGAATATGTTGCTCCGATTGATTTGTTTTCTTTTTCTGACAAAACGATGCCATTCTTTTTGACAGTGTATGTAACTTCCTTAATAGTTTCCTCTTCGATACTTCCACGCAATTGTGTCAATCCAGAAGCGCTTATCCAGATTTTTTCCGAAGATTCTTCATAAACAGGTTTGGCAGTTGTAAATGCAATAACTGGACTTTTTTTATCGAGATGAACTATGTATTCGGTCGTATAATTCTTACCTTCCTCATCCTCAACATAAAGCTCTACCGTATACAAATAGCGGACTCCACTTTTGCTCAGAATTGTTTTTTGTCCGTTTGTTGCATTCTCCAGCAAATTAAATGAAAAATCCTGCGTTGTAAGAGCCTCGGACATATCGTAAGTCTTTTCATAATTAATTGATGTAACTTCCTTGTCGCTGTCATCCTCATCAGTAACCGTCAGTTTGTAAGAAAGTTTTGCGATTTTTGAACTTCCGTTTGCAGAACCAGTGATACTTAAATCATAAAGATTTGTATAACCTCCCGTAGCGACGATTTTATCATCCTCACTTAGGGAATCATCATTTTTGGAGAATTTTACGCCCCTGAATGTCGGAATGTTTCCAGAAACCGTAAACTTAAATGCAGAATATTTGTCTCCATTTGAAAGAACAAGTCCATCCTTATCCCAACCAGTCATAAGGACAAGATAGGCAGAGCCAGAATCAAGGCCGTCATCTGGAAGTTTATACGGATATGTATAAGATTCGCCTGAACCTGTAGCAGTGCCCTCAAGTTCATATTTCTCAAAATATTTGATTGGATTTGTATATTCAATGTCGTCAATCGTAACTTTAGGAGCAGTCCATTTTGCCTTCAGCACATTGAATGCGGACTCATCAAAAACAGAAGATTTGTCATTTTTGTAAAGTTTATAGAATGTGTCAGATAAATCCTCAACATCAGCGTAAAGTTTATCAACAAATATTTTGTTATCAGTGATAAACTGCTGGACTTCATCCGCTGCAACAGGGAATGGTCCTGCAATAAAAGCAGTGGCAGAATTTTTATCAATTACTGTCTGGTTCAAGCCCTGTTGTGCTACAACCGAAATTTTAGCGCCCTTCGTAGTTTCAGACCAAACTTCCTCCGCTTTCGGAGATTTGTCAAAACCAAAACCAATTACACTGTACGTAGGATTAGCCTTAGGATTCAGGGTAAATTTTGCGCAGGTATTTGAATTTCCCTCAGCCTTTAATGCAGCCTTAAATGCCTCATAAGTTTCACCCTGACAAATTCCATTGTCATCAGAATATGTTCCGTTGATGACTTTCATCATTTTATTCGCATCGAAATTGTCAGAACCAACTCCTTCTGAATCACGGATATTATAATATGCAAAAAGTCTGCTTCCGGCGTTTCCGTCAGTTTCTTCCGTTTCTGATTGCGTAACTCTTGATAAATTTTCAGGCTCACGATAAATCTGAGCTTCGTCAATCAAAGTTATTTCACAAGAATAAGCGTATGTACCTGATTTTGTCTTTGTAGAATCATCATCAAAATAGATATCAATATAATTATCGTTAAGGATGTTCCCCGTCGTATCGGTGCTTAAGAAACTAGCAACGGTCTCACTTGTTCCTCCAGCCGTAGTAACATTGTTCACGGTAATCGGATTATTCTGGGAATCAGCAACAACATCTCCAGAATCATTTTTTACAACAAGCTGCATTTTTTCGACTTTATGCTCATCTGCTATAGTACCTACAATTTTCAATCGCGTTCCATAGTTCGTCATATCATTCGCATCATCAATCTGCGGGCTGGTGATAAAGAAAATCGGCGGAGTATTATCAATTTCAAAAGTTCGCGAGTTTTTACCGGATGCATGACCAGCGCTGTCACAGGCCGTTACAGAGATTTCATATTTTCCGTCCGGATATTTATATTCAATCAATCCCCATTCATTTTTTTCATCTGATGTTTTTGGATTCAGTGAAATGTACCAGCTTTTGCCATCGACAACAGCCTCCATGTCCGAATCAACAGTCTCTTTCGTCTCAGAATTTGTAATTGTGATTTTGACGGAGGAGACTCCCATATCATCATTACAAGTTCCTGCCAGAATAAAGTTCTCCCGAATTATAGAACTGCTTGGCGGATAAGTAATCTCGATTTTCGGCGCTTCTGTATCAACGCTGGCACCAAGACCTGCATCCTCTCCGCACGATGCGAAAATCACAAGAACCGTACCGAAAAGGCAGGCCTTTACCAGTTTTTTAACTGTTTTTTCAAAAACTTTTTTCATATCTCTACTCCTCTCTACTCTCATAAAGAGATTATTTACTTTTTACTTTCTCTTACGTGTAGTAAGGTTTTTCTTATCGTTTAGTGCAAAAAAATCACCAAAAACTGGAGATTTTGGAGATTTTTCATATTATTTTAAGGTAAAAAATAAAAAAAATTTTTGTTCCAGACCGGCATTCACCGGAATGACACAAAAAGCATTTTTTAGAATACATTCACGCGGAGACCGAATGAAATCTGCGGAACGATACTCTTAACTTCCTCACCGGAGTTCTGGACGTCTGTAGGAATGAACCAGAGCTGGCCTTCGGTGTAGAATGCGATTGTTCGGAACATCTTCTGCTTTGAGAATGTAACCCGAGGGAATTCAAGCTGAACCAATGCAGCACTCAAAATCATCGGATCCTTTCCGTTATCATCATTGCTAAATCTTGAGAAGTTTGCACCAACTGCAACATTCAAACTCAGCCATTCCCAGTCAGGTCCGAAGTAATATCGGAACGGCATATAGTAAACGTTTGCAAGTAGTTTTACACCAAAGATATTGTTTCCGCCGTATCGGCTGGTAGACTGGTCAAACAGGTCGCGCTGCTGCTGAGTGAACTGTCCCCACTGAACCTGAAGCTTGACGTTATCGTCGAAGAAGGTGAGACCTGCACCAACGTTGAACAATGTTGCACCCCAGAACTGCCAGTCGAAGTACAAGCCCTGAATGAATCCTGGAACTTCGTAGAACGCCTTGTCGCCTTTTCGGAGGGCAAGGGTTACGCTCTTGAGGGCGATATCGTCCTTAGCAAGGCCGGAGAATTCCATCTGCTGGTTGTAGTGACCGCCAGCTCCCGGAGAAATGAGCTTGATTGTCGGCTTAGTGCTGTCAACCTGAACGATACATCGGGTAACGGCAGTCTCACCGTTTTTCATTGTCGCACGAACGAGTAGGAAGTGATAGCCTTCTGCGATGTCTTCGTTTTCGACGCGGTATCGCCATTTTCCGGATTTAGAAACTTTCGTGAAGGTTTTTCCGTTATCGAAAGAAATCTCAACGCTTTCAACGACCTTAGCGGCAACGGCTTCTTTTAGTTCTTTCGGAGCGCCCTTTGCGTTTGCCCGGACGACTTCTTCTTCATCGTAAGAATAGCCTGCATTACCGATGATGTACGGTCTGTCGAAAGCAAAACTTCCGTATGTGAAGTTATCAATTGTAATCCACGGACCTACGGCACCATAGTTGAGGTACTGAGTATTTGAAACAATCTTCGAATTGTCTGCAAGATAAGCCTCAACACGGATATCGTGGCGGCCTTCCTCAATCATTGTCTGGTCAAGGGAGAACTTGAAGTATCCGCTCTCAGAAAGTTCTGTCTGGGCGACATTTTTTCCATCGACGAAGAGTGTGAGGCTCTGGATGTCGCTTTCACTCACTGCAGTACCGTAGATATTGAACATTCCCTGGACATATTCGCCGTTGAGAGGATAGAGAAGGTCAACTTTTGCCTTCGGCTTTTTCTTGTCGAGGCGGATATTTCGGCTGACGCGGGTAACATTTTCTGCAGCGTCGATACCGGTAAGTTCGATGTTGTAGAATCCGTCGTCGAGGTTGTAAATATCCATTGCCTGAGTGATTACTTCGTCTGGAGTAAGGTCTGTGCGGGCAAGTTTAGAACTTACGACTTTTCCTTCGAGTGAGCGGATTGTAATGAAGAGTTTTGCAAGGTTGATGTTATCCGTTGTCTGACCTGAGAAGAAAATCATTCCCGTTGTTGTAGAATCGTCAAGAGGAAGCATGAGGTCAAGTTTCGGAGGAGTATTATCAATGTTAATCAATGAAGAATAGAGGCCTTCAATTCCGTACCAGTCAACGACCTTCATGAATACAACGTGAGTTCCGTCTTCGATGACACGGGTGTCAAATTCGTAAGACCAGTTGCACTGAGTCATCTCGTGGCCGTAGTTTCCGATTGCTTCATTGTAAGTATTTCCGTTATCAACAGAAATATAGACCGCCTTGATACCGTTTTTATCAGTTGCGACACCAGTCATTTTGACAGTCTGCTTGACTGTCTCGCTGATTGGCGGCGTAAGGACAGCACCTTTCGGCTCCTCAAGAGAAATACGGAAGTTGCGGGTGAATTCAGGGCCTTTTACGCCGTTAATGTCGAGAGCGTAGACAGTGATTGTATGCTCGTTGTCAGTAAAATCTGTAAGATGCTTCGGAATTACGAAACTTGTTCCAATCTGGTCAAGCTCCTCATAGCGGCCGCTGTCAAACTTGTAGAAGATTTTCGGACCGGCGATTACGACACCGTTCTCATCTTTTTTAACACCGTCATCATCGTAGATAACGCCTGAGAATTCAAAGTCGCGTGTAATTACTGCGTTTTCTTCAGGAACATGGATTTCTGCTACCGGCAAATCGCTTGCATTGTCGATGATGAAATCCCACTGCTTGATTTCGGTTGTATTTCCGATTGCGTCAGTAAATTTGAATGACATCAGGTCATCGATTGGTTTTTCAGCAGTACCGATGTTTGTTACGACAAGATTCTGAGGAACGCAGTCAACAGGTTTCGGTGTCTCACCTCGTTTTGCAGGAGGGAAATACTGAACCTGAGAGAACTTTCCGTTATCCCGGACTTTGAAAGCGATGAGGTTCTCACCGTTTACGATGTCTTCGCTTCCAGGGAGGACGACCTGAACTTCAGGAGGTGTTGTATCTTTATGAATTGCGATAGATTTTACGGTTTCTTTTCCGGTTGTGTCTGTTACACGAACATCGATTCCGACCAGACCGTCATCAAGACTTGTGAGGTTGATGTTCTGTGAAGCCTTTCCGCCGGAAACAGCCATGTCACGCCAGTTTTCACCGCCGTCAATTGTGTATTCAACTTTAGCGATTCCGTTTGCATCTGAAACATTTACCGAAAGGGTTACGCTTGTCTGAACCCACTGCTGGTTTGCAGGAGAAGTGATTTCGAGTTCAGGTTTTGCGCTGTCAACGACAAGGTCGATAGGCTCTGAAGTGTAAGATTTTCCGTTTACATCTTTTACGCTGACAGAAACGCCTTTGTAAGTTCCGTCTTTAAGAACTGAGAGGGAAACCGGCTTGCCCTTTTCGAACTCAGTGTCGTTAGAAACTGCGATACCGCTTGTAAGGGTGCTTACTGCGACAGGGCCAGGAACATTTGCATAGCCTGTTACAGGAGCGTTTGCCTCAACGACATAAGCATGGAGTGAAGGATTGTATACTGCATTCTCACCTGGAATCCAGTATGCGCCGCCGTCTGCCCACAAACTCTTTTTCTCAGGTTCAGGGCGGACAACACAGAATGAGATTGTGTATGAGCCTGAAGCAGTTTTTCCTGCAGCAGCAGAAACTTTAAGGGTTGTGACCCGTGACGGAAGGTTTGCGAGCTTGACTGCATAAACGCCTTCTTCGACAAGCTCAGCTTTTCCGCTCTGTTTTGCGTCTCCGCCGACTTCTGCGTCGCCTTCGATTGTGTATGTTACTGAAACAGATTTCTCTGCCGTCTCAACCTTGAATTTCGCAAGAACTGGTTCTGCAGCACCGCGTGCGAGAGTAATCTTCATCATATCAGACTTAGAATATTCCTGGTCTCCAATTGAGATTGGGGCAACGGTGATTTCTCCGCTTCCGTCGATATCGATGTGTTTATCTGCAAGAGGAGAATCAAGCAGGTCTTCGTGGATGCGTGTTAAATCTTTGAGATTGATAAGTGATTTTTTCTCGGTAGTTCGGTCGTAAATATCTGTTGCAGAAACCGTTACCTGAACGAGTCCCCACGGAGCGTCAGAAAGAGGAACTTTTACAGAGACAGATTTTTCAGGATTCTTCGGTTCAAAATTCTCGCTTGAGAATAGTGCGTCAGATTTTCCATACTCAACTTTGTATCCGTAAGACTTGATGCCCGACGGAGAAGAAGCCGAGACTTCATAAACCGGATTTGACTCAGGATGAACGAGAAGACCGTCAACAACATCTTTAGTTCCGATTTTTGGAACTGCGAACTGAGGTTCTGCTCCCATTGAAGTGAATGTTACGGTTACAGGATTGCCTTTTACTCCGTGAATGTCAGTTGCTGTAACAGTGATTTTGTGCTGACCGTTTGAAAGGCCTTCTTCAGGAAGTTCGACAGGAGAAGCGAAAACACCGTCTGTTTCAAGAGTAGCGGCAGAACCGTTGTCGAGAGCGTATTCGATTGAAGCGACGCCGTCGTCATCTGAAACGATACCGCGGAGGAACAAAGTGCCGACTTTTCCGGAAATTGTGCCTGCCTCAACTGGAGTCTGAATTGTTACGACAGGTTTATCCTGCTCCTGATTTATAAGAACCGGCTGTTTGACTGTTACAACGTTTCCGGCAGTATCAGTTGCAGTGATTGCAAGTTCGATGCTCTTTGTATTCTCACCGATTGTATCGACATCGAGGGACCAGTACGGATTTCCAGGGATGAGCTCGAATTCACCGCTGTTTTTTCCGAATACCCATGAAAGCTTGTGAATGCCGATTTTATCTTTTGCAAAACCTGCGATTGTGAATTTTCCGTTGGAAACTTCATCTGCGGCAGGGGTGACAATTTTTACTTCAGGTTTTGTATTATCGATAAAGTAAAGGAATGAAGAGACACCGATTGAGCCCATTTTGTCGGTAGCCTTGAGCCAGAGAATGGCAGGACCGTCTTTAGAAACCCGGGTATCGATTGGAATGTCAAAGTTCCAGCATGATTCTTTTTTATTTTCTGAAATTTTAGTCTGAAGATAGGTTTCGCCGTTATCAAGCGAGTAGTAGAGGGATTTGATGCCGTTTCCGTCTGTTACGGTACCCTTGATGCTGATTTTTCCGGAAACAAGTTCGCCGAGAGAATGATTCGTTACGGTTGTAACTGGCTTACGGCGGTCAAGGTTCCATGTGACAAAAGCCTTCTTTTTTGGTTTTTCCTGAGAAGAAAGGCCGTTTACGTCAACGCCCCAGACTTCGATTGTATGAGGTCCTTCTGCAAGGTCGTTGGTATCAAGATAGTAAGACCAGAATTCTTTTCCGTCTGCACGGATTGGTTCCCCGCCGTCAAGGATAAGCCAGACTTCACCGACAGCGTCGTCGTCAACACAAGTACCAACGATGTTAAGGTTGCCCGGAACGCGCATATTCTGGATCGGGTTTGTTATGCCAGAAATTGCATAGTCTGAATCGGGATCAATGAAAAGGTTGTACGGACCTGCAACAGTTTTGTTGCCGCCCTTATCCTGTGCCTCAACATAGAAGTTGTATTTACCTTCCTGTTTTTCGTTGATATCGAACTGCTCCTGCCAGCTGTCCATAGCCTCGACATCACGATAGTCTGCGTCACGCTTTCCCATTGCGAATGCCGAAATACTGCAAGCAGCCAGAACAGAAACCAAAAGGATTTTTCTCAGACTTTTTTTCATATTTGATATCCTTACTTTTTTTTATAATTCACTTTATGATAAAGAAAGTGAACTATAAAATCAATTTTTATCAAAAGAAAAATACATTTTTTTTGATTTTTCAAATTTAATTATCGGCAAAAACTCCATTATTTCTAAATTGAAATACAGAAATATGAAAACCCTTAGTTTTTGTTTCCAATTTTTCGTTTTTTTTAATATACTTATAGCATCACTTTTCTGGAGATTTATATGAAAAAAATCGCAACTAAATCTTTAATCTCGCTTATCGTGCTTGCCGTAGCAGCAATTGCAACCTTCGAATCGTTCTCCGTCGTTGCACCGAACGAACGCGGAGTAGAGGTCATGCTTGGTGAAGTCACAGGCGATGTCCTCGAACCGGGAATGCACTTTCACCCGCCGTTCGTGAGCGTAATCAAAAAATACTCAATCGTTCCAAAAGGAATGAATGTCACTTTCTCAGTCGGAAAAGACGGAGCCATCACAAAGGACATGCAGACAGTCGGCTCACAGGTCACTGTTTTCTACCGCTACGACGGAGCAAAAATCATGGATGCCGTAAAAAAATACAACGAGAACATCCTTGAGAACGCAATCACCCGGAGCCTCGTGGCAAGCGTAAAGGAATCAGTCGGAAAATACTCTATCTACGAGCTGGTCGAAAACCAGGACAAAATCACCAGCGATGTCACAACTGCCCTCAAGGAAAAGCTCGCTGAATATCCGATTGAAGTCACCCAGCTTACAATCTCAAACTGGGACTGGAGCGACGACTTTGACAAGAACATCAAGGAAACGATGAACCGCACCCAGCAGGTTCGCCAGGCTGAGCAGGACTTGAAGCTTGCAGAGACAAACGCCCAGAAACAGGTCGCAGAAGCTGAGGCTCAGAAAAAAGCCGCCGAGCAGACAGCCGAAGGAGAGCTTATCAAGGCACAGAAAGCCGCCGAAGCAAAACGGGTCGAAGCAGACGCCCTCGCCTACTACAACGCAAAGGTCGCTCAGAACTATCAGGTAGAAATCAAGCTCAAGGAACTCGAAATCGAGCTCGAGAAAGCAAAAAAATGGGACGGCCGCCAGGTCCCGGAATACGTCCCGCTCACCGCCAGCGGAGCAATAGTAAACCTGCCGGAAGCAAAGAAATAAACCACAGATTACACAGATGCCACAGATTTCTTATCCATTGAATAATATAATCTGTGTAATCTGTGACATCTGTGGTTAAAACAAATGGAAATAAATCATGATTCAAATCTTCGACACAACTGACAAATATCCCCTGCAGAAAATCGGCAAAATGGCCGGTGTCTGCTGGAACAGCCCCATTGACGACGCCGAGAAGAACATCAAGCGTGCCAAGGACTGCATCACAAGCGGTCACGGCAGGGTTCTTGAATATGTAGACATCGAGCTGTGCATCTCAGGCTACTCAGCCCGCGCAATTCGTGAATACTACACCCACATTGGCGGAGGCCCGACACGCCTTCAGGAAAGCACCCGTTATGTAAACTGCGAGAAGTTTGACTATTACCTTCCGCCGACAGCAAAAAAGTCACCCGAGGCAGAAGCCGCCTTTAAAGACTGCATGGAGCAGATCAGAAAAAGCTACGCAAAACTCATGGAAACAGGAGTCTCAAAAGAAGATGCGGCGAACATCCTTCCGCTTGGAATGATGACAAAAATCGTGGACAAGCGGAACCTCCGCAACATGATAAACCTGATGAACCAGCGTCTGTGCACAAGAGCCTACATCGAAATCCGCACAATGGCGAACGAAATAAAAAAAGAATTGAGTGAATATTCCGAAGAATGGAAATGGATTTGCGAGAACCTTTTCGTTCCCAAATGCGACGTAACAGGATTCTGCACGGAATCAAAATGTTGTGGCAGAAGACCGAGAAAGGAAGCATAACAAAAAAGACTCCGCTGTGGAGTCTTTTTTTGGCACATATTATTTTTTTGCAAGAACTGTGTTGCTTGAACCTGTTGAGTAGAACGCAAGGACTTCCGTTGAGAATTTTCCTTCAAGGAAACCTTTATAGCTCGAAATTTTTGCAACATAGTTGAGCGTATGCTGCGGTGTTTTGTTCTGTTTTACGCGTGAAGTTCCGGCATTGTACATTGCAAGGGCTGTGATATCGTTTCCGGCGACATCCATGCAGTATCGGAGATGACTCATTCCGTACTTTGCGCTTACTTTCGGATCGAAGAACTCAGCCTCAGTAAGTTTCGGGAATGTTGCGCTGTTGAGCTGGAAAAGTCCCCTGTCAATGGTGTGATTCGTATTTTTGTTTACGGCATCGGCCTTAAAACGGCTTTCGACATAAGCAAGTGAAAATGCGAGCGAAAGAGGAATGTCGTTTTTGTCGGCATTCTCAAGGATTGCAAGCGCAACCTCACGATTGCTCGTTACATGAGTGTAAAACCACTCGACCGCCGGCCTTGACTGCGCCTGTCTGTACAGGGCGAGTCCCTCATCATCTTCAGGAGAATAGTCGTCTGCGTATTCTGTCTTAAAGCCTGCCTGCGCAAAATACTCCTCGGTAAAATCCATGCTGTTGAGGAGTGCGAAATCAGGAACTTCTTTTTCAGGCTCATTTTCTTTTTTGGCGGACGGAATCAGCGAAAAAACAAGCAGGCATAAAACCAGCAGAAGAGTACTAAGCGCTGTCGTCCAGACAAAAATCTTGGCATTAAAAGAATTCATAGGCGATATAATTGCAAAAGAATTATTTTAAGTCAATGGAGTTTTTGGAGATTTTATTAATTTTTTGCGAAATTTGGCGATTTTTCTGCATTTATTACGCTATTTCGCAAAACTCCCGCTTTTATACCAAAGAAATATAAACCCTACCCTACTCAGTCTTTTATCTGTAAAAGTTCCGCTTTTGTAACGCTCCATTTTCCGGAAGTGTCTTTTTCAGCCTCGACCCAGCCGTACTTTCCTTCGGAAAGGCTTCCTGGATTTATAACGGTCGCCTCACCGATTTTTGAAATGCCCGCACTTTCGTGGATATGCCCCGTAACGACCAGGAAAGGAGTTCTTTTTTCGATATAGGAGCGCAGTTTTTCACTTCCAACATGGATTCCGTTCGGGAGCTTGTCGCACTCAGTTTCCTTCGGAGGATTGTGCATTATCAGAACAAGGTTCTGCCAGTGACCGTCTTCGTCAGCGCACTCCCCGCTTGAGTTTTCGACAACCTCATAGTCAGAAAGAATTTCATCCTCGTCGCGCTCAAAAGGCGTTGTCCCGGTGAATTTTGTGCCGCCGCCGGAACCACAGACCGCAATCCCGTCGTGGAAAGCAAGGGAAGCCTCAACAGAAATGTCAGCGCCCTCAATTTCAGAAAGAAAATCGGGATTGTCGCAGTTTCCGATTACGGAAAAAATAGTGTCGTGCTTAGAGAGAAGCTTTTCGAGCACGGGTTTTCCGGTCTCCTCATGCTCAAATTTTGCAAAATCACCGCCAAAAAGAACGGCATCAGCATTCTTAAAGCAGGAATCAAGACGGTCGAGATTTGACAAATCTCCGTGAATATCAGATAAAACTAAAAACTTCATAATATGGTCTCCGTTGAAAAAATCGTTTTTTAATGATACCATTTTACAATAAAAAATGAAAAATTCCTATTGTCTTTTTGTTTTTCTGTCAATTCTGCTCTCATTCTCATGTTCCCTCAATTACATGAACAGCCAGAATTCCGAAGACAAAATTCCAGAATTCAGTTTCAAGAACGCAAATTACTTCAAATACGAAGCAGGCAAAAAAAATATATCCCTCACGGCCGAAAAACTTGAACAGTACAAAAGCGACAACGCAGTTTTTGCAAAAAATGCCGAATTCGAAACATTCGACAAAGAAGGCAAACTTGAGACAAAAGGGGCGTGCGGCCTCGTAAGCGCAAGCACTCAGAAAGAAATTTACACGCTCTACGATGAGATAAAACTCGAACTCCCAAAGCAGGAAATGACCATCGAAGCAGAATCCCTCAATTTCAACAAAAGAACAGAACAGATAACATCCAGCCGCACAGGAGAAGTAAAGCTCAACAAAAAAGACATCAGGATGAGTGGCTACGGTTTTTCAGCAAGCGGAGTGAGCAATTCATTCTCTTTCATCGACTCAGTTTCGGGTACGATAGTAACCGGAGAACAAAAAGATGAAGAATAAACTGTTTTTTGCCATTTTGACCGCACTTTTTTCTATATTTTTGCCTGTTTTTTCAGAAGAAATAAGATTTACGGCAGACTCAATGACCGGAGTCTCCGGAAGCAAGACCGACGAAACGAAACTTTCAGGAAACGCATTCGTAAAGACCTCAACAATGGAAATCAAGGCAGACACAATCACCCTTGACGGAGACGATTTCAGGTACATCACGGCAGAAGGAAGCGTCGAAGGCAAAAACACCGAAACAAAGATGGACTTCACCTGCGGCCGCCTTCGCTACGACAGGAACACGAAACTCGCCCGCCTCGAAGACAACGTTCACATGGTCGATCTTGAAAACGAAGTCACGATTGACTCACAAATCATCGAGTACAACCAGAACAAAGAAATCGCCACGATGCAGATTGGAGTCTCCATAAAACAGAAAAACAACACATGTACCTCTGCATTCTCAATTTACAGGAAAGCGGCTCAGATGCTTGAGATGAGCGGAAACCCGAAAATCATTCAGGGAGAAGACACCTTCCGCGCACAGGAAATAATCCTAAACCTCAAATCCCAGGAAATCACTCTGTCGGGCAGGGTCTCTGGAAGCGTAACGGACTCAAAGAAAACCGAAAACAAGGCTGAGGAAACAGGAGATAAAGAAAAAGATTCTTCTTCCGAAAACGGGTCAGAAGATAAAGAAACTACCGAAGAAAAGCCGCCTTTACCGAGCGTGACGGACATTCTGAACAGCGACGCTCAGACTGAAAATACGGATGAGGACAGGGCCGATGGAGGAGAGAAAGATGAGTGATGAATTAGAAATAAAGAACAAGGAGGGGGAAGTCTCCCTAACCGCAACGTCCCCTGATTCAGAAGAACAGGAAGAAAATAATTCAGGTTCGACACACACACTGCGCGTCTCCTCGCTTTACAAGTCTTTCGGGAAAAAGAAGGTTGTTCAGGGCGTAGATTTTCAGATGCACACAGGAGAAGTTCTCGGTCTTCTGGGACCTAACGGAGCCGGAAAAACCACTTCCTTCTATATGATTGTCGGATTCTACAAGCCAACTTCCGGCGAGATTTTTCTGGACAACAAAAGAATCACCCCTCTTCCGATGTTCAAACGCGCCCAGCTCGGAATCTCATATCTTCCGCAGGAACCAAGCGTTTTTAAAAAACTCACCGTCGAAGAGAATATCTGGTCGATTCTCGAAACCCGCCCTGATTTAACAAGGACCGAAAAAAAACAGAAACTTGAAGAGCTGATTGAAGAATTTGCAATCGGCAGGATCAGAAAACAGCTCGCCTACACCCTTTCGGGCGGAGAACGACGCAGAACGGAAATCGCGCGCTCACTTGCGATTGAGCCGAAATTTCTGCTTCTGGACGAGCCGTTCGCCGGAATTGACCCGATTGCGGTAGCCGACATCAAGGGAATGATAAAGCTTTTAGCTAACCGCGGAATCGGCGTCCTGATTACAGACCACAACGTCCGCGACACTCTCGAAATCACCGACCGTGCGATTATCGTAAGCACAGGCCAAATCTTAATCCAGGGCACAAAGCAGGAAATCATCGACAGCCCCGAAGCAAGAGAAATCTACCTGGGCGAAGGATTTCATATGTAGCGAACGGCGGCAAAGCCGCAAAATCGCTCGAGGAGCGATTTTAGTGAGTCTCGTTCGAAGCTGCGCTTCGAGCGCGTAGCGAGTGGGCGCAAATTCCACTATACAAAGATGTAACTTTGTGGCTGAAAATCCGCCGGTTAAGGCATGTAGAAACAGGAGTTGAATCGATAAAATGTACACCGCTTTCATTTTTCGTCCGGTTTTGCAGCAACAGAATCTGCATGAACAGTGCAATTATTGGAAAAGCCTTGTTTGTAGCTTTCAGAAAATTCTAATTCCGTTACAAAACTTGAATTTTGACCTAAATGAAAAATAAATCATAGCCATTAACAATCCAATCAATAATTAAATAAGTAATTCCGCAAAAAGAAAAAAGATTTATAAACACATGAGCTGGAACTGTTATGATTTTTCGTATTTGTTTAAATAAAGTTAACAGTATTACAATTAGACTCAAGAGAGCTGGAATAAACAGGTATCTGACATTACTACCAATGTATATATATGTAAATGAATTTAATTTATCTAAATATCTACGATTTTTTACTTTTACAATTGAAGTTTGATAAAATGAACGTATTTTATTATTTTTTGCTCGATCAAGAGTCCAATTACTCAATTTATCAAATCCACAGATATCATTTATTTTATATCCTTGAATTTCAAAATTCTCATCATGTGTTATTATATCGCAAATTTTTAAATTTGAATCTAACGATACACTATAATGAATATTGTCACATAAAACTTCAACAGTTCGCAGAATATAACCATAACATACACCTTTTGTTATATACTTTCTATTTATTTTCAATTTTTTATTTAAAACAAGATTATCTGTCGTAATTTCTAGAATATTTGTTTTTTGTGTTACTAAGTAAGGAGCAGCAAATAGTATATAATTTGGAATAGCCATAAAAAATAATGATATCAAAAAAAGAAGAATTTCTAATACTTTCAATTTTTTAGAAGCTTTCATTTTAGATCCTCACTTTTTTCAACTGCTATAAAATCTACAATTTCAAAAGACTTCAAACCACCGTATGCCCCAATTTTCATTCCTTTTGATATTTTGTCAGTTTTAGAAAAAGCTTCTGGGTAATTATCTCCAGCGCCTGGCTTCTGAGTCCAAGTTCCATTAGTCATTCCCCTAAATCTGACCAGATTTAGGGGGATAATTACCGTATTTCTAATAACAAGTTAAAAAAATCATAAATCTTCACCATAATAAGCACAAATAGAAATACTATCATTTGAAAAATCCTGATTTTTAAATAATAGTTTCCAACCAGATTTTAAAAGGATTACTTTGCGATCAATTGATTTTAAGGTATAAAATTCAACACAATCTTTGCTTTTAATCTTATTCCATACCGTATTAGCAGAATAACCTTCTGGTGTCAAAAAATTTTTGTCCCAGGTACGTATATAGGTTACGTTTTTTTCATTATCAGCCATAATAAAATATTTAATACCTGAAAGACTAACAAAATAACCTGACTCAATACTGCTCCCTATCGGCATAGCAGCTTCTTCTATAGAGTCAAAAGAATAAGCAGAAAAATTTTTATATGGTTGCAAAAAAAACTTACTCTCTGCTTTACATGTCAAAAAAACAATACATAAAGCTAATATAATACTCTTTTTTTTCATTTTAATTACCTATTGAATTTTCGATATGTTCCAGGTGTAATACTGAAAATTGGATTTATTTTTATAGAAAAGCATGTCTCTTAATACCTGATTAATATTCTTTCATTAGAAAAATATTTAGTTGAAAAATCTTCAAACTTATCTGAAAAATAAACATTCAACTGCCTGTTATTTACTCTCATTAAATATATCCAGCCATAATAGTCATCAATTTTAATATTTAATGCTATAAGTCTATTTTCATATTTTTTTTCAGATTTGATATCTAATTTTTTCCATTCATTATTTAATATTCCTTCACAATAATAATATTCATTTTCAGTAATTTTCATATTAAATTGAAAATTACTATTATTTGAATTTTCAAACCAATCTCCGATGATCCAATCTGGATTTGTTTTACAACCCGGCAAAATAATTGTGAATAATAAAATTAAAATCCTTATAAAGTCATTAAATCTCATTTTTAATTGCCTCCTTTTTTTCTATCAAGAAAATAGTTTACTCTGCAACCACAATCTGCTGATTCTTGCTTTTTGGCTTTTCGGGAATTGTGTATTTCAGTTTTCCTTCCTCAATAAGCGGAATTATGTAATTCTTCACAAAATATGCCGGATGTTTTTCGTCAAAGCCAAACTGTTTAGCAATCACTTCTTTAGACCTCGGTTTTCTACAAAACTCAATTATTTCGTCTGAAAGCCGGGTGTCTGCTCTTTTTTCGTTATACAAAGTGACCTTAAAAGTACCTCTTACATTTTCAAATTTCGGCTCAAGCAATCCTGCTTTCTTCATCTCTGCGTAGATGGTAGGAATACCAGAATATCGATTTTCTGTAGCATTCAGAATTTCAAGGGCAGCTGCAATAAATGGATTTCTGACATCTGCTTTGGTCTTTCCAAGTTCATCAAGTGTAAGCCGTCCATATAATCCACCTGGATTTGAAACTTCAATTCTGTCAGGATACATTTCGATACGAATTGGATCATTTTCTGTATGAATACTGTAATCACGATGAATTAGCGCGTTCAGGATAATTTCTCGAATGGCTTTTACCGGATATTCATAGACATCATTACGGTGCCCTGTTCCATCAACAACAGTTGAAATTTTCATATTCTGTTGAACAAAAGAAAGGGCACTTTCCAGCATCTGAGGTATTGTTCCGTCGAGTCTCTTATTTACAAGAAAACGTTCTCCTGTTGCGGATTCGTCTGCGTAATTTTCTGTTGCACAGACGACAGCAACAATATCAAGATTCGGAGAAAGGTACTGCGGATACTTACCGAAAAGCATTATGCCGCAAACCGTCGGATTACCTTCTTTGTCTGAAAGACCGTTCAAAGTAACAAGCGTTTTCTTGTCCATATTAACAAGATTGGGTTTAACAGAAACGGCTTTTGCAATAAAGCCGTCCAGCTGAATCTGGTCAATCATGGAATCATCGATTCGTCTGCTTGTCCTAAGCTCATCTTCCGTTTTATATTTGAAGGCATCATAACTATAGATTTCATATTCGGTCATCGGTAAGTCTGCGTCCCCAATTCGGATATAGGACCCTTTACTTTTTCCTTTTCCTGTGTAATAGCAGGGCTTGCTTACAGAATCCATCTCGGCAATCTCTGCAGCCGCAACAATCTTTCCTTCATATTCACAAAAGCTTATCAAAGGCCTGACTACCGGCTCCATTTCTTTTGCCTGTTCAACGACCTTCTTCTCAAGTTCGTCTGGATTCTGAATACCACAGACTTTATAGCCAGCTTTTTCATCAATCCCGAAAATGATAATTCCGCCTTCGGTGTTAGAGAAGCTTGAAAAGCTGTCATAAAGTTTTTCAGGAACGCCACCTTTGGAACTCTTAAATTCTATCTTTGAAGTCTCAGTCTTTCTTTCCTTTATTTTCGTAATCAGCTCAATTAACTCGGATTCCTGCATCGTCTGCCTCCAAAAACATCAATTTACGAAAATAATAGCACGTTTTACGAAAATATGCAATTTTACGAAAATATTTTACGAAAATAAATGTAAAGGAGGTCATTATGACTATTGATTTCATTTGTGATTCGTTCCTGGATTTTCTTAGACAAAACAATTATAGGAAAACTGATATGTACACAACCGAGATTGGCAGACAGTTTTCAGAAGATGTTTTGGGTATAAAAACAGGAGAATTCAATATATCCAAATTCCATTATCGGGGCAGGCTTTTGCGAGATACGGATATTCATCAATTACAAAAACAATCTGTTTTTTTTCTGCCTATGAATTTATCCATAGTGCTAGTCCTTTTCTGTGCGATGAAAATGTTTTACCTTCTGCAAACAGAATCCCATGCGCCTTGAGTACGCCGCATCGAAAACGGAGCATGCTGTTTCAGCATATCAAATCATCACAAGCAGTGAGGACTTCCGTATGGTCAGCGAAAACTGCGACTGTATGCTCTTCGTGGCAGCTCCATTTTCCGTCAGCCGTAAGAACTGTCCAGCCATCGCTTGCCAGATTTACATCCCCGGTTCCGAGATTAATCATTGGCTCAATGGCAAGAACCATACCAGCCTGAATTCGCGGATTCGCACCTCCCTGAGGAAGGTTCGGAATGCTCGGGTCTTCGTGAACGTCAAGGCCAACTCCGTGTCCGCAGTACTCGTGTACGACACCATAGCCGTAGCGTCCGTTTGCGATATCATTTACGGCATTTGAAATGTCGCGGATTCGGTTTCCGGCGACACAGGCAGCGATTCCTGCGACGAGGCTCTCGCGTGTTGCCTGAACAAGCCTTTTGTATTCCGGCTTCACGTTGCCGACCATTACTGTGTGAGTAGAGTCTGAAATGTATCCGTCAAGATCGATTCCGATATCGAGGGAAACGAGGTCGCCGTCACGGATAATTCTTTTTCTGGACGGGATTCCGTGGATTACTTCGTTATTGATGCTGACACATGCGGCTCCCGGAAAATCTTCTTTGTACCAGGCAGGACGTCCGCCGATGCTTTTGATGAATTTTTTGACAAGATCGTCAACTTCCTTTGTGCTCATTCCCGCATGAACCTGGGGAACTACCTCACGGAACAAATCCGCAAGCGCATGACAGGACTGGCGGATTCCTTCAATTTCCTTTTCGTTCTTCAAACGAATCATAAATTATATATCTCCTTGACATTTTCTGCTTATTTATTGCTTAGCCTTAACGCCTCTTCCTCACAGATTCTGGCAGTGGAAAAATCTCCCATTCTTTTGTAAGCGGCCGCCATTTTCTGAAGGAATTTTGCGTCGTTGCTTTTGCCGAACCCCAGTTCCAGCGCCCTCTCCCAGCAGTCCAGGGCAAGTTCATCCGGTATTTTTCCTTCGAGATGATTCTTTAAAATACTGGCTGTCAGTTCCATAACTTCCGGGAAAAACAGGCGGAAGTAAGAAAAACTATATTCCATACGGATAATTTGTTCAAGCAAAATAAATGCATCGTAGTATTCCTGTCTTAAAACGAGTTCCTCAGAAAGTATGAAACCGTAGTCCATGAAATTCTCGCGCGTGAACCATTTTGAGAGACGAAAATTCGCATGGTTCGTGCTCATCCGCTTGAACTCGGAAACTGCCTCATCTTCATTATTGTGCATCAGGTCAAAGAATATAAGTTTTGCCCTGCTCTCTTCATCAGTCCTTTTTAAAAGCCATTTTCTGTAATCAAAAGAATTAGTCGTTTTATTATAGCGGGTGCCCGCCATTTTCATAAAGAAAGATTCGTCGAAAAGGGAGCGCTGTTTCGCATCGGACAAAATTTCATAAGCCTTGACCACCTCACGGAATTCTTCGGTGGTCGCGGCGTTTTGAGAAGCATCAGGATGTAAAAGTTTTGCTTTCTGGCGGTATGCGCGCTTGATTTCTGCCGCAGTGGCTCCAGGGCGCACACCTAAGATTTTGTAACAGTCTTTCAAAGCTGCTTAGTAGTTAGATTTTTTTACTTCAAAGAAACTCTGCGGGTGAGCGCAGACAGGACATGCAGCAGGAGCTTTTTTACCGACTACGATATGACCGCAGTTTGCACACTGCCAGATTACGTCACCGTCTTTTGAGAAGACTTTTTCGCCCGTAATATTGTCGAGAAGCTTTCTGTAGCGTTCTTCGTGCTCTTTTTCGATTGCACCGACCATCTCAAAAAGTTTTGCGATCCGCGGGAAGCCCTCTTCTTTCGCAGTTTTTGCGAAACCATCGTACATGTCGGTCCATTCAAAGTTCTCGCCGTCAGCGGCATCCTTAAGGTTGTCAATTGTTGAAGGAACATCGCCGTCGTGGAGCAGTTTGAACCAGATTTTTGCGTGTTCTTTTTCGTTTTTTGCAGTTTCTTCAAAGATGTCAGCAATCTGCTCAAAACCGTCTTTTCGGGCCTTACTTGCATAGTAAGTGTATTTGTTGCGTGCCTGAGATTCACCGGCAAATGCGGCCTGAAGATTTTTTTCTGTCTGAGTCCCCTTAATGTTTTCCATATTTAATACCTCCGGAAAATTTTATTGTTTAATTCTAATTAAAAAACCTTAAAAGTCAAATATTTTAAAAGAGGTCGCTCATTCCGTAGAGTCTGCCTTTTGAAAGTTCGCCTTTTTTGAGTTTTTCGCTCAATTTTTCAAGGGCAACTACGCTTCCTTTTGCAAAACCTTCGCGGCTTCTGGCCCTGTGAGTGAGTTCGATTGAGTCGGCAGGAGAATCAAAGAAAACTGTATGTGTTCCCGGAACAAAACCTACCCTTGTTGACGAAACATGAAGTTCGTTTGCCTTCGGTTTTTCGTGGAAAGCGTCAAAGACCATCTCTGTTTTTGATTTATTGCCGTTCATGACGCGGCGGGCAACCTCAAGGGCTGTTCCTGATGGAGAATCGGCTTTCTGGTTGTGGTGTGCTTCCCAGGCTGCAACATCATAGTCACTGTATTCTGCCATGATTTTTGCAGCTTCCTCGACAATTTTATAGAACATATTGACGCCGATTGAGAAATTTGACGAGCGCATGCATGTACCGTTTGAAGATGCGCAGAGAGCTTCGATTTCAGGCTCTGATTTTGCCCAGCCGGTAGTTCCGCAGACAACAGGAATCCCCAGAGGAATCAGGGCACGCAGGTTTCCAAGGACAGCCGACGGATGAGAGAACTCAATTACCCCCTCAGCACCACTGTTCTTTACAGCCTGAGCGACTGCGTTTGAGTCCCCTGAAGCGACCAAATTTGTAGCATCTTTTGCAGCGACATCGACAGTTGCAACAACTTCGTGTCCCATATTTCTGGCACAGCTTTCAATCATGTGCCCCATTTTTCCATATCCAACTAATGCAATTTTCATATACTTTATTATATCACGAAGAAAGATTTTAGAACAGCCAACGCGAAAAACTCCGGCTACCGGAAGTTCCAGGGAAGGCTTTTTGGTTTGACGATTAAAAGCTTTCGTACTAAAATGGAAGATGAAAAAATTTCAGGAGCAGTAATCATTACTATGAGCAACAAAATCATTTTAAAAGCAGAAGACCTTGACGGCTACCTCACACAGGAAGACCTGTCAGAACTCAAAAGTCTGGACGAAATGTTCAAAGAAACAATGCAATATTTCGAGCCGGTAAACGAAACAAAAATCATCGAAGGCTATGACAGAATGGGACATGAAATGCAGAAAATCTGCCAGAAACATCCGAACATCAAAGTCTATTCTTTCGAGACGGAGCAGCAGGCACAGGCCGAGGCAAGCCGCGTAATCTCAAAACTCCGCGACATCAAAACTGATCACCAGGAATTCATGTATTACAGCCAGCGCGCTTACGAAATGCTTTTCCGCATGGCTTACATTAACCAGAAAACCGACAAAAAAGGTCACATCGTCGTAAAAACGCCGGTAACATTCCCGGTTCAGAACTATGCGGTCCACAAAATTCCTGACATCGATCACAAAATCCACAACACCGTAATGTGCGTAATGCTCCGCGGAGCCCTTCTTCCGAGCATGATTGTCTCAAAGGAAATCGAAGAGTATTCTTCAGGCTCATACCTCACGCCGTTCGCACTTTTCAAAATCAGCAGGAACGACACGAAGAACGAGAGCAACATGGAATACATCCTCGATCTCGACAAGTCTTTCTTTAACCTTGAGCAGCTCAACGGCAAAGATTTGATTTTTGCAGACCCGATGAACGCAACAGGAGGCTCCCTTGTCACTGTAGTAAAATACCTTCAGGATAACGGCGTAAAACCGAATTCAATCGCATTCTTCAACACGATTTCCACACTAAAGGGTGCTATCCGCGTAACACGGGCACTTCCGAACCTCACCTGCTACACTCTCTGGATGGATCCTGTAATGAACGAAAAAGCATACATCATGCCAGGTCTGGGAGACGCAGGTGACCGTCTCAACGGCTGCGACACAAAAGAGCACGCCCGAAACATCATTCAGCTTCTTGCTGATTACGGCCACAACATCTCAAGCTTGTACCGAAGCCAGATGTTCGAGATTGAGCGCACAGTCCTGGGATAATTCATAGCATGCTCGGTGTTTACCTGAACATTATTCTGATTGCATTTGCGGTTCTCTCCATTTCAGCGGGTCTTCTGTTCTTTGTGCAGAAGACTATCCCGCTGTATCTGCGTACCTTCACGCTTCTTCTTTCTGTTTCTGCTTTCCTTATATGCGGGGGGTATGCGATTATGGGGTTTACCGCCGACATAAACTACGCTTTTATTCCGCGATTCTTCGGACTTTTCGGAATCAACACTTTTCTTCTGCTTGAACTTGCCTATCTTCTCGGAGACATGAAAATCAAAAAGATTTTCCGTTACATTCCGATTATATTTTTTGCCCTTTTCGGTTTTTCAGACCTTCTCCTTCACGGAAGCAAAACCTCATTCACTTATATCAGGCACGACCTGTACACGACTTACGAAATAAGCAGCATGGCTCATCATATTTTCCACTGCTGTTACGTCGTATCAATTGCGCTTCTTCTCCTTCTTCTGTCGCTGAAGTCCTACAAAATGATAAAAATCAAGCGCGACAAGAGACTCCATCTCTCCGTAATTTTCGCAAACCTGTTCGTCCTTCTGGCGGCAGTTCCGGATCTTACCGGCAGCGCAATCTTTGAAAAATGCCCGAGTTTCATTTTCTGTCTCGGTTTTATGTTCGTATTCTTCATCTGGTACTATCAGATTAAAAGGCGGGCCTCTTTCATTCCGTCAATCGAAAATGTCAGCAAGGAAATTTTCAACACGATCGACGTTCCGATCCTGATTTTTGACATGAACGGAATTCTTTCGATGTGCAATCCTTCGGCAATTTCAGCGCTTCGGATTCCTATCGAAAAAGAAAACAACCTCCGTGAAATCTTCACTCTCCGTGACGTCGCTGCCCTCCACATCATCGCAAAGGCAAAAAAAGGCATCAACGGCACCCAGGACTCTTTCATAAAAGAAACGGGAGTTCCCTGCACTATCAATTATTTCGTAAAACTTGACTATACGGGAGAGCCGTTCTGCCTGATTATCACGGTAATGAATCAAGGGAAAGAAGCATGAAAAAAAAATACACGACTTCTCAGATTGTGCTGATAACAGTATTCTCCATTGCGACGAATATTTTCGGCTGTCTTTTTGCGGAGTATTATAATCTTCCACTTTGGTTCGATTCTTTCGGAACTGTCTTTTGTGCTTATGTTCTTGGTCCCTGGTGCGCCGTTATAACAGGAGTCGGCTCCCATATCATGCACGGATTTTTAAATCCTTTTACAATGGTCTACTCGCTTACGAATATTTCGACGGCACTGCTTACAGGCTATCTCGCTAAAAAAGGCTGGATGTCATCGCTTTTAAAGACGGTCTCGCTTGGAATTTTAGTGACGCTGGCCTGCACCACAGTCGCAAGTCTCCTTGATTTTCTTGTTTTTGACGGCTCAACAATCGGAAATGTCTGGGGGCAGGGAGTCGCAGATTTATTCGTTACCTGGGGATTTCCGCACGGACTTTGCATTATCTTCGGGCAGTTCTATGTAGATTTCCTCGATAAAATCATTACGCTATGCACTGTCTATCATTTCATAAAATTTTACAGGACAATAAAGAATCACCTTCCGCGTTTCCTGAAGCTTGAAGGAGCAGCAAAATCCCTTCTGATTTTTCTTGCCGTTTTTTCTTTTTATGGAGTCCAGAAGACAGCTGCACAAAGCAAGGATTATAATTCCTATGTTCACCTCACCTACAACAAGGAGAACGGGCTCCCCGGAGGCAAGGCGAATGACATTGCGTCAACAAACGACGGTATTCTCTGGATTGGAACTTATGAGGGACTTTACCGCCACAACGGCCAGGAATTCCGCCTTATGCGCGAATTCGATTCTCTGAGAGCTGTGCGATGCCTTTATGTTGATGACGAAGGACGACTTTTCGTCGGCACGAACGACAACGGACTTGCAATCGTAATCAATGAAAAGGTTATGAATATTCTCACCGAAAAAGAGGGGCTGCCATCTGACAAAATCCGCTGCGTCACAAGAGGCTCTGACGGCCTTTATTATGTCGGCACGGCAGAAAAAATGGCAGTCCTTTCAATTTCCGACGGACTGAAGATTTTCAAAACCGTTCCTCAGATTGACGGAGCATTAAGGATAAGCGCGGACAACAAAGAGCGGGTTGCCCTGGTCACAGTAAGCGGGGAACTTTTTATTCTCAACGGAACGGACATTTCATTTAAATCCGGCTCAGATTCTCCGAGATATACCTCCGTTTCATTTTCACCAGATGGACTTTTATATGCCGCGACAGAAGCCGGTCTCCTTCAGATTTTTATGATTTCTGAAACAAAGCCGGGAGCACCTTACAGACTGACTTCACTTCAATCCATTCAGTGCGGAAACCTGAAGCACATTAATTCCATTGATTTCCATGACGACGTCGTTTTTATCTGCGCTGACAACGGAACCGGCTATATCGACAACGGTTCTTTCTTCAAAATCGAAACAGGTCTTTTCAATAATTCGATTGACAATATGACAGAAGATTATCAGGGAAACCTCTGGTTCACTTCTTCCAGGCTCGGTCTTTTAAAAATGTGCGGGACAAAGTTTGCGGAGATTTATTCTTCGGCTGGTTTTTCCGAAGCCGTAATAAACTCAATCACCCGATTCGACTCAAACCTCTACTTTGCGACAGACGAAGGACTTACGGCAATTGATTCAAAAACCGGGCGACCGCTCACAAACGCGCTCACAAAATCACTTGAAAACACGAGAATCCGCTGTCTCACGGCAACTAAATCCGGAGATTTATGGATATGTACAGGTTCAAAGGGACTCATTCATGCCACACCTGCCGGAAAAACAACTGCATACGGACAAGGCCACATTTTCAGGGTTGCGATAGAGCTTTTTGACGGAACGATTGCGGCCGGCGGAAATGACGGAATTGCATTCATCAGGGGCGGAAAAATTATCTCCTGGATCGGTGAAAAAGAAGGTCTTCCGAACACGCTGATTTTAAGTCTGTCCGAGTCCTCAGGGGGCACTGTTTTTGCAGGAACCGATGGCTCGGGGCTTGTAGTGCTCAATAATGAGACAGGAGAATGGAAAGTCACGAACGTAATAAAAAAGGATGACGGGCTCAGCTCAAACGTAATTCTCCGGACTGTTAATGACTATGACGGAATCAATGCTACCGGAGGACTTTTCATCGTCACTGGCAACGGTCTGTGCTATCTTGAGCCTGTCTTCGACTTCTCTGAACGGAATTCACTCGAAAATATCGGCTACAAAGCCAGGGCCCTCTCAAATTTCCCGTACTGGAACAATTATGATATGGTCGTCCGCAAAAACGGAGATATTTTCGTTCTCGGAAGCGCAGGAATCATCGTAGTAAACCGTGACGAGCTTCTCGCTGAAGAAAAAATGGAATACGACGTCCTTGACTTAAAAAAGGGACTCCGGGGCTCGTTTACAGTAAATTCGTGGAATTATCTCGATGAAGAAGGGAACCTTTACCTTTCCTGTGATTCAGGTGCAAGCAGAATCAACCTCAACAGATACAACAAGAACGAGCATTCATTCCGAATTCAGCTCAAATCAATTCTCGTTGACGGAAAAAGGCATATCGTGCAGAAAGACTCGCCTTTTGTAATTTCCGCAGCAAGCGAAAAAGTTGAGATTCTTCCGGAAATCATAAATTTCTCAATCAACAATCCCTGCATCAGCCTGTACATGGAGGGCGTTGACGAAAAACCTGAGATAATGCTCCAGAGCGAGCTTTCAAGCCTTACCTACACAAACCTTAAGGCAGGAACTTACGCCCTTCATATTTCTGTCCTCGATCCCAAAAGCCTGACCGCGATAGAGGAATCCGTTTACACAATCAAAAAGTCATTCCACATCTACGAGAACTGGTGGTTCATGTTTTATCTGGTCACCATATTCATACTGGTGATTGCATGGCTCACCTGGTTCATAACATCGACACTTCTCAAAAGAAGAATGGAATTCCAGGCGCACCAGATGGAGGAAATCCAAAAACAGGTTCGAATCGGAAACGAGACGATTTTCTCAATCGCGAACGCTGTAGAAGCCCGTGACAAAAGCACAGGAAAACACTCTTTCCGCGTCGCAGAATATTCCGTTCTGATAGCGCGGGAACTGGGCTTCTCAGAAAAAGAGCTTGATGCCCTTCACAAAACCGGACTTCTCCACGATATCGGAAAAATCGGTGTTCCGGACTCTATCCTCAACAAACCGGAGCATCTGAGTGACGACGAATATTCCGTAATGAAAACCCATGTAAACATAGGCGGAGACATTCTCAAAGATTTCTCGCTTATCGAAAATGTTGCCGACGGTGCCAAATATCATCACGAACGGTACGACGGAAAGGGCTACCCGAACGGCCTCAAGGGCGAAGAAATTCCACTGAACGCAAGAATCATCGGGATTGCGGATGCTTTTGATGCAATGACGGCGAACCGTGTCTACAGAAAAGCGCTCGATATGGATTTTGTTGTCGGGGAACTCAAACGGCTCTCGGGAACCCAGTTTGACCCGGACCTGGTCGAAATCATGCTCGAACTGATTGAAAAAGGCCTGATAGATGTCTCGAAGACTGTCGAAGCAAGCGCAAACGGAGTGCATTATGAACAATAAATATTTCGTAACGGCGTTTACGGTACTTATATGCATTATTCTTATGTTCATCGGAACGAAACTGGTTTTCGGAATCTATACCGAAAAAACGATAAAAGTCGGATTTGTCTACATCGGTGATGAGGGAACTGCGTACACAAACAATTTCATACGCTCCCAGATTGAACTCGAAGAAGCTTTTGACGGAAAACTAAAGACTGTAGCAAAATACAATATTGCCGAAAACAACTGCGATGACGCAATTTATGACCTGGTTAACCAGAAATGTGACCTTATTTTTACGACGAGCTACGGTTACAGCGAATCAACGAAGCGGATTGCCTCAGAGCATCCGGAAGTTCAGTTCTGTCAGGCGACAGGAGACAATGCGAACACGGAGCCCGTTCTTCCTAACTATCACACTTTTATGGGAACTATTTACGAAGGAAGGTATGTTTCAGGAATTGTCGCCGGAATGAAGCTTCTTGATTTGATGCGTCAGGGAAAGCTTCAGACAAGCAAGGCAAAAATCGGCTATGTGGCGGCTTTTCCCCACCCCGAAGTAATTTCCGGCTATACGGCATTTTTCCTCGGGGTAAGGAGCGTAGTACCTGAGGTTACGATGTCTGTCCGTTACACGAACACCTGGAGCAACTACATTCTCGAAAAGCACTGCGCCGAGCGTCTGATTAATGAAGACGGCTGTATCCTGATTTCACAGCATTCAGACACAATCGGGCCTGCGACCGCCTGCGAAGAAGCGAGCGTAAAGAACTGGAAAACAGTCTTTCATGTCGGCTACAACCAGAGCATGACGGATGTCGCTCCTACGACCTCCCTTGTCGCATGCAGAATAAACTGGAGTCCGTACATTTTAAAAGCGAGCGAAGCCGTCCTCAAAAACAGGCCCATAGAGTCTGTCGTAAAGTCAACGATAAAAGGAAACGACAGCGGGGCCGGCTTTAAGAACGAATGGGTAGAAATGATCGGCTTAAACCAGCTGGTAGCGGCTCCTGACACTGCAGAGGAAATCGCCTCAGTTCTAAGGCAGTTTCAGAACGATGAAATTCAAGTCTTCAAGGGAAATTATATCGGAGAAAATCCTGACATCAAAGATGATATATGGGATTTGAGGAATCCTTTTCCGGAAAACAAAGAACGCAGTGCGCCGGCATTCTGCTATATCCTTAGGGACGTAATTTCCGTTGAGGAGAACTGATGAAAAAAATAAAGATTACTGCCGTCATACTGATAATCCTCAGCTTTCTGCTTTCGGGTATTTCCATTCTTTACTCACTTTTGTCGGGAAACGAGGGCGACTCTTTAAAAAGCCTTACAATCGCAAATCATGCCTACGATACGATTTATGATGAAATTATGAGGCCTCTGACAGTCTCAAAGACGATGGCTTACGACACCTTTCTCAGGGACAAACTCGAGAACGAAGAGAAATACACAGAACAGGAAATGGCGTCCTTTCTGTCGGACTATCTTTCAACCATAAAAGAAAAATTTAATTATTCTTCGGCATTCGTAGTTTCTGAAAAAACACGCCGCTACTACACTCCAGGCGGAATCTCAAAAATCCTGAACCCACAGAAAGTTCCCTACGACATCTGGTATCCGCTTTTCATCAACAGTAACCTGGAATACGACCTCGATACTGACCGCGACCAGTTGAACGAATATCTCTGGACAGTCTTCATAAACATCAAGGTTACGGGAAAAGACGGAACCCTTCTCGGAGTCTGCGGAGTCGGCGTCGTAATGGAAAACCTCCAGTCAATAATCACAAGTCTTGAAGACGAATTCGACATAAAAATAAACCTGATTGACCTTGAAGGACTTGTCCGCATCGATACGAACACCACAAACATCGAGAATGCATACATTTCTGAGGCAATTGCCGACGGGGCTGGAAGCGAGAGATTTTCATTCTCCCGCAAAGGCCTGAGCAATGTGCGTATGGTCCGCTTCATGAAAGATCTGGAATGGTACATCGTAGTACAGGGCAGAATTGAAAGACGGATTATAACTCCGAAATTTTTTGTCTGGCCCGCACTTTTTTTAATTCTGATCCTTGCAGTTTTCTTCCTGATTGCAGGAGTTGGTACAAAAGAAAAGCAGAAACAGTCCGAAATTCAGGATACGCTTGAAGATTCAATCACCGGGCTTCCGAACCGCAATTATTTCAAAGAAGCATACGGTGAGATGGGAATTTTCACGACGACCCGCTACAAGACAATCGCATTCGTTGACATCGACAATTTTGACAGTCTTTCAGCCGATATGGACGGAAATGAAATATTGCGCAAACTCATAAGAGTCTCGAATGCAACTTTCTGGAATCAGGGACAGCTTTTAAAATGGGACAAGGACGAATTCCTGGCAATTCTTGAAACGGGCGTAAGGGAAACGAAAGAGAATTTTGCAAAACTCTGCAGTAAAATCGAGAGAGAAATCGGAATCACGCTTTCAGTTGGAGTTGCCGAAATAAATCTTTCCGACACAATCAAGGTAAACTATTACCGTGCGATTCAGGCCTGCTACGCCGCAAAGGAAAACGGCGGGAACGGAGTAGTTGTACATGTCTGATTCAAAAAAAGTAAAGAATATAAAAAATCTCCGCCCTATCAGGAACGAACTTTTCCTTTTTTCTTTCGGACCAATACTCCTCGTCTTCGCAGTTTCTTTTATCCTGATTTATTTTTCAAGCAGGGACTCTGCCATTAAGAATCTCAAAAAAAACCTGACTTTTATCGCAAACCAGAAAGAAACCGAATTCAACGCATGTTTTTCTTCAGTCGAGCGGAGCGTCGAGAGCATAAGCAGATATATTCTTGAAACTCTGGACGAAGAACGCACCCTTACCGACAAAAAATACGAAAAAGAATATTTTACAGAACTTGAGGACAGGCTCAGCAGGATGGCTTCCATCGCAAAGGACTCCGTTGCAGTCTATTTCAGGCTTGAGCAGGAAAAATACGGCGGAAAGAGCGGAGTCTTCATGTCGGGAAGCCGCAAGACAGGCTTTATCAGCGTAAGCCCGACCGACCTCACCCAGTATGCGCCCACCGACACCGAGCATGTCTGCTGGTACTACGCCCCGCTTTGGAAAGGAAGTGCAGTCTGGGTTGAGCCCTATATAAACAAAAACGTCAACAAATATCTTCTCTCCTACTCGATGCCGCTCTACAGAAACAAAAAATTCTTCGGGGTCACGGGAATCGACATCAACCTCGCTACAATCAAGAATATTTCGGACAGTCTTCCTCTTGAAGAATGTTCCGCAATTCTTCTGACCTCTGACAAGACCCTGATTTATGACACAACTGCAAAAAACAGTTCGAATGCACGCGAAATAGACAACACAATACGCTCGCTGAAAGTGTTTTACGATAAAGGCACGAGAGGTGAAATTCAGGAATTCGTTAGCAACGAGACTACCAGATACGGAATCAGGCGCGACCTTCAGAACGGAATGACTTTAATCATCTCTCTCCCGGTTTCTGCCCTCTCCGAAAACAAGAATTTCCTGAACGTCAAGCTTCTTCTGCTTCTTATCGTATCACTCGCAGTCGAAACTTTTCTTGTCTGGCTCTGCGACAAACAGGTTCTTGAGCCGGTCTCAGACCTTACGAAGGCGTCTTACCGTCTTTCCCGCGGTGAACTCGGAATCCCGATTCTTTACCGCTCTAACAACGAAATCGGATTTCTTGCAGACTCAATCAGAAAAATGGCCGTCCAGATCCGCGAATACATCGAGTTTATCCGTGAGCAGACCAAAAGCGAACGGGAAGCAAAGGAAAGTGCAATCAGCGCGTCAAAGGCAAAGGGCGAGTTTCTTGCGAACATGAGCCACGAAATCCGCACCCCGATTAACGCAGTCCTCGGTATGGACGAGATGATTCTTCGCGAAAGTGATGACAAGGAAATTCTGGAATATGCCGTGAACATAAAGAAGGCGGGGAATTCCCTTCTCTCGATTGTAAACGACGTGCTCGACTTCTCAAAGATTGAGTCCGGAAAAATGGAGCTTATTCCCGAGACTTACGATTTTTCTTCGATTCTGGTGGACATAATCTCAATGATTTCAGAAAGAGCCGCAAAAAAGAACCTGGATTTCATCATCAACATCAACCCGAATATTCCGAAACTTCTGATTGGCGACAGTTTCCGCATAAAGCAGTGCATCACGAATCTTCTCACGAACGCAATAAAATACACTGACGACGGACATATTCTTTTTGAAATTGAATTCGACGAAAAAAACAGCGAAGAAAACAAGATTCAGCTTTCAGTAAGCATTGAAGACACTGGAATCGGAATCAAAGAAAAAGATATTGAAAAACTTTTCTCACCTTTTGAGCGGATTGAAGAAGAACGCAACCGTACAATCGAAGGCACGGGACTCGGAATCAGCCTCGTTCAGAACATTCTCAAACTGATGAACAGCACTCTCCAGGTTCACAGTGTCTACACAGAAGGCTCAAGATTCTCCTTTACGATTGAGCAGGAAAAAGCAGGAGAAGACAAAATCGGTGACATAATGGAAAGCTACCACAAGGCACTTGAGTTTACCGAAAAATACAGGGAGACGCTGATTGCGCCGAAAGCAAGACTTCTTTTTGCCGATGACACGAAGATGAACCTTGAGGTCGTCAAAGGACTTCTTAAAAAAACAAAAATCCAGCTTGACCTTGTGATGAGCGGAAAGGAAGCAATCCAGAAGGCCTGCGAAAACGAGTATGACATCATCTTCATCGACCACAGAATGCCGGTCATGGACGGAATTGAGACTCTCGAAGAAATGAAAGCCTCTGTAGATAACAAAAACCCTGAAAAACCGTACATTGCCCTCACTGCGAACGCAATTTCCGGTGCAAGGGAAATGTATCTGGATGCAGGGTTCACGGACTACCTCTCAAAGCCGATAAACCCGAAAAGTCTGAGCGATATAATCAGAAAATACCTCCCGCCACAGCTCATTCAGGAAGAAGCTGAAGCAAACCAGACTGACGGAAACGAAAAAACTGAGCAGGAAGAAGAGAATCCTCCAGAATTTCCGAAGATTTCAGGAGTTGATTTTAACGTGGCGATGGAAAACTGCGGGAACGCTTCTCTTGTCCGGGATATGGTCAGGATGTTCTACAATTCAATCGAAAAAGAATCTGAAGACCTTGAGAATTTCGTTAAGGAAAAAGACCTTGAGAATTTCCGCATAAAAGTTCATGCGCTCAAAAGTTCGGCAAGAATAATCGGCGCAAAGAAACTCTCTTCCATGGCCGAAAGACTTGAGAAAAACGCCGGCGACAAGGATATCGATACGATTCAAAAAAAATTACCTGAACTGCTGAAATTTTACCGCGGATATCTAGCAAAATTCTCAAAGTTCATTAATAATGAGGTATCTGAATTTTCAGAAAATATTAAACTTTCTTCCGAAGCTTTCAGAAACAGGATGGAAAATCTTTCGTCTGCCGTTGAAGATTTCAACAGCAACGAATGTGACAAATGGCTGAAAGAAATGTCTTCTTTCTCCGTTCCTGAAGAATTCTCAGAATTTTTCAGCCAGATAAAAAACGGTATTGAATGCATTGATTTTGCGCAACTTAAAAAACTGACGGATGATTTTAAAAATCGTTATGGAGGCTAAAAATGGACGAATATATTGAAGAACTGACCGAAGAAGTTCTGCCCGACTTTGATACTTCCAAACCAAAAGAAACGCCAGAAGAAGTTATTTATGTTGTCGGCGAATCAAAAAAACTCGTAATCCAGAATTTTCTGAACGAACTCAAGAATTTCGACATCCATACGATTCAGGTGGCACCGAGTCCGATTACAGTCGGCGAACTTCCGGCAAAACCAATCAACATTATTGTCTGTCTGTCTGACGACATGGACACAAAAATGTTCCATACTCTCAAGACATACTCAAAAAAATACAACTGGCACATTTATTTCATACGGAACGATGCCGCGCTTTCCCAGGCTGATGAAGGCTTTATCAAAGAAACATCTCCTTTTATGTTCACAAAACTTCCAATCAACATGGACGGTTTTTTCAGGGCATACAACTGGAGCAATCTCGAAAAAAAGCGGATTCTTGTCGTGGATGACGATGCAATGGTCCTCAGGCAGATTCAGTCACTTCTGCAGCCGGATTACGAGGTTTTCCTTGTAAACTCAGGTTCCGGAGCACTTGAATTCCTCGACAAGCATCATGTAGATCTGGTTCTTCTTGACTTTGAAATGCCCGGAATGAACGGACCGAGCACGCTCAAGCTTTTAAGGAACAATCCGGAAACATCAAAACTGCCGGTCATTTTCCTCACTGCGAAAGGCGATCAGGCTTCAGTTATGGCAGCCCTCCAGCAAAAGCCAAACGGCTACATCCTGAAAATCCGCTCTCCAAACGAAATCACAGGCGCAATCAGTGACTTTTTCAGTAAATATGTGGTTTCGTACGAGTAAGGGCCGTCTCCAGAAACCATCTGACAATCTCCGGGCTTGAGCGGTAATACAGATGCGGAAAACCCGCGAGCATTGTCGGTGTGAAAATCATGCAGTCCCAACTCTTTTTTGAGAGCGGTTTTGAAGCCGTGAAATCCGCCCCGTTGTTCGTGCTGTCAAAATAGTGGAATTCGTGACCTTTGATAGAGAAATCTCGTGACAAGCAGGGGTTTTCGCCCCCTGCCTTTTCGTACGCCCCGCCCTTCAAAGCGAAATCCGCATACCCGAAGCGCACGAGTTTTCCTGTGTAACGGCTCTCGCCTTTTATCGCCCCGCACATTTCGTAAGATTCGCCCGTTTCAGTGATGATTTTCTCCTGAAGGTACATAAATCCGCCACATTCCGCCATCACAGGAAGCCCGCCATCGACCGCTGATTTTATCGATTTCCGCATTGATTCGTTCGCCTGAAGAGGGCTTGCGTAAAGTTCCGGGTAACCGCCCCCGATTAAAAGTCCGTTCACGCCGTTTGGGAGAGATTTGTCGTGCAAGGGCGAGAAGTAAACGAGTTTTGCGCCAGATTTTTCGAGAATCTTCAAGTTTTCGTGGTAGTAAAAGCAGAACGCTTCGTCCAGGGCAACAGCGAGGGTTAATTCGGAATTCGGAATTCTGAATGCGGAATTAGTGGAAGTTTTAATTTCAAAGGGAGAGGTCTCTCCGTCGCTCCCTACCCGCAACGCCCCGTTTGATATTTTTTCCAGTGCTTCAAAATCCAGCGTTGTTTCGAGTGTTCTGGCGGTGTTTTGGATTTGTTCTTTTAAGTTTTTGATTTCGTCTGGCAGAAGAAGTCCAAGATGCCGGCTTTTCCACACATCTTTTGAGTCTTTCGGGAGATAGCCGATGACTTTTACGCCGTATTCAGAGGATGTTTCTTCTTCAATCAGGGATTTTAAGAGCTGAAAAGTGCCTTTTGAAACTTTGTTCAGAAAGATTCCTTTTATAAGATTTTCGCCCGTGCCACTGTGAGCCTTGTCGTAATCCAGGAATCCTCTTACGAGCGGAACGATTGAACGGCTCGCCCCTTCGGCATCTATCACAAGGAGAATGGGCGTTTTTGTGATTCGGACGATGTCGTAACTTGAGGCTTTTAGGGAAGTTCCGCCGAGACCGTCGAAAAGCCCCATCACGCCCTCGATTACGGCACAATCTCCTTCTGCCATGTTCTCGCTGAAAATCTGCCTGACCTCTTCTTCATCAACAAAAAAACTGTCGAGGTTCGTTGAGTGGATTCCTAGAACCTGCTTGTGGAACATAGGATCGATGAAATCTGGACCGCACTTGAACGCAACCGGACGCTTTCCGTGATTCTTCAGAAGCTGTAAAATCGCACAGGTCAGCGTGGTTTTTCCGCTTCCGCTTTTTGGGGCAGAAATCATGAGACGGGGGGCGTTGAAAATTTGTGACTTTCTTTTTTCGTCTGATTTTCCGCTCACTGCTCTTCCCCTGTCTTTCCCGAAAAACTTACGATGTATACGGGATTCTGTGCTTTCATCAGGTGGAAATCCCCCGCCCGCTCGGCATGGCTAACCGAAACCTGAGTGATTTCGGCATTTTCGATTCTGTTTTGGGCTTCAAGCGACTTCAAAAGATTCTGCATCTCGCACAGATTTTCAAGAGAAACAAAATTCGCCACGATTCGCACAAGCGGATTCTTTTTTAACGCAAATTCCACGATTTCACGGAGATTTCCTTTACTTCCGCCTATAAAAACATGGGTCGGAGCAGGAAAATCGAGACAATACGGGGCATTTCCGAGGATACAGGTCACATTTTCAAGAGAGTATTTATCAACATTCTTTTTTGTGAGTTCGAACGCTTCTTCCTTACATTCAACAGCAAAAACCTGTCCTTCAGTTGCAATCCGCCCCCCTTCCACAGTGACGGAGCCCGTTCCGCTTCCAATGTCGTAAAAAACAGAAGACTCTGAAAGACCTAGAGATGCGAGCGAGAGACGGCGGACTTCTTTTTTGGTCATCGGGATTTTTTCGGCACGGATAAAGTCCTCGTCGTTCAAAAAAGGCGTGACTGGCTGGGATTTTGCACCTTCATTTTCAACAAGAAGCACGAAAAGCCCTTTTTCATTGTCGAAATGACACGCTGATTCTTCATTCCGTTCGCTGTCGTTCAGTCCGGCCGAAGTGATAGTGAAACAAGTTATTTTTTCATCACTGTACGAAAGATTTTTGCCAAGCCAGCATTTGACTTTTGAAAGAATTCCATTTGAAATTGCTTTTTGAATTTTTTCAGAGAGAGATTTGACATCTTCTGCACCAGAAAGAATGAAAAAACACGCCGGATTTTTGCGAATCTGCTCGATTGCGTTGCATTTTGCACCGTGAAGGGAAAGAAACTTCCAGTTCTGCCATGATTTCTGCAATTTTGAGGCAAAATAGACAGCAGACGAGATTCCCGGAATGGCATTGATTTCCCATTCGCAGACTTCAGAATTCGCCGTTTCAGATGAGTCAGCCGCTGTGAAAGAGAAAAAGCTTTCCGCCCCGCTGAAAAATCCCACATCGCCGGAGAAGACCACGCAGGCACTTTCATACTGCGGATTTTCTTTTAGATACGAAAAGATTTCTTCGGCACGGTAAAGAGGATCGGTTTTGGGATTTTTTTTGCCCGTTTCAGATACGCTCGTTTCGACTCCGCTCAACGACCGAACGGCAATTTCTATCATTCTTTTTGCACCGAAAATAATCTGGGCGTTTTGAAGAGCTGATTTTGCTTCGATTGTGAGAAAGTTTTCGCTGCCACATCCCATGCCAATCAGGGTCAGTTGTTTTTTCATTGTAATTGCCTGATTATATCACAAATCTCCCCGACCGTGTGAAAGACTTCCGACTCGCAGGCATTTTTTTCCTGAATGACTGTGTTGTCCGGCGTGTGCTGCGCTTTCTCCGGATTCTCGATTACGGCGATTTTCATTCCAAGTTTTTTCGCAGCCTCAATTTTCTCAAAATATCCGCCGATTTTCCCGCTTTCTTTGGTCAGAAGGATTTTTGCACCGCTCTCTTCGAACTGTATTTCGTTCATTTTTTCTGAGAAGGGGCCCTGCATTGCGATAATCTGGCTTCTAAGGATTCCGCATGTCTCACAGATTTTAAGGCTTTCGACAGAAGGAAGCACCCGCACGAAAAGTCTTGATTTGTCCGTAATTTTTGCGCAGAGTTCTGGAAGTTCCTTGCTTCCTGTTGAGACGAAGATTTTACCGCTCAGGGATTCCAGCCAGTCTGCGGCAGTGGAAATGTCAGAAAAACAGTTTTCTCCATTCAGGTTCGAGTCTGTTGAAATATCATTAGTGCCGTCCGTGTTTCTTGCAAGCCTCAAATACCGGATTTTTGTCCGGTCACATGCTTTCCTGATTTCTTTTGAAACTTCCGTAGCGAACGGGTGTGTGGCATCAACCACGAGGTCATACTTTTTTTGAAGAAATAAATCCGACATCTCGCCACAATCAAGCCGTCCCTGAAGAATTGTGATATTATCCGCTTTTGGAAGAAGAGCCGCTCCGTATTCCGTGGCTACGCTCACCGTACAGTCAAATCCGCAACCGGAAAGTTTTTCACACAGTTCACGCCCTTCCGTAGTTCCAGCAAAAATCATTATTTTCTTCATGGGGCTCCCTAGCTTTTTGGATATGGACAGTAGATTGAGTTACCCGAAGCATCTCCCGCATCAACGACCGTTCTTTCCATTTCTATGATTTCATAAGAATCGTTATTGTAGACTTTGAGTTTCTGGACTGCGGCTTCCATGGATTCATAATTCTCCTGGGAGTCGTCTTCCTTTGCAGAACCTGCCGCCCAGTAAACCGGAGAGTTATTTCGCAAACTTGCATACTCCTCAATATTTTCGCCAAAGTCAATGTTAAAGTCCGTATTTGATTTTAGTTCTCCTGTAATTGCGATTGCAGAAGCAGTCTTATCACTTGAGTTCAGGTTCATCTTGATAATGCCGTAGATTTCAGACTCGCCGCCTGTGTACAAAACCGAGTCATAAGCAATCGAAAGGGCATACTCCGTCGAAGAAGAAGATTTCGTGACCTCTGAAGTTTGAGCCGCCGCAATTACGTTCGCCTGTTTTTCAAAGCCTAAATCCGTAACGGAAATATAGTCTGAGCTTTGCGGAGTTTTATCCACGACCGCAAAACTGTCGCAGTCAAAAGTCTTGAATTTAAATCCGTCTGAAAGATTTAATGACGCCCCTGAAATAAGGCAGACCGGAATACCGTGAGAAGATGTATTTGAGTAAACCGTAGAAGAAGATACAAAGAAACTGACATTTGAGCCTGATACCCAGAGGGCATTGTCCCGGGAGTCAACGTCCTGTGCATCTGAAAGCGATTCTGTGGAAGAAAGTGAAATCTCACCGCCGACGAAAGCCCCGGAAACTGCGTCATGGGAGCCGTTCAGATAAACGCTCGCGGAAGTACCCAGCACATTCTGAATCTTTGTGTTAAGCGCATAGAATTCCGATCCGCCGACTGAAACAGGAGCCAGAGAATCAAGAGTTTTGCAGTCTTTGATTGTTACATTTTTCATGAAAAGTTTTGCACTGTTCTGAGACTCAATCAAGGGCGAAGAAGATGAAGCTGTTATGTTTTTGATTGTTAAATCTTCAAGAACAAGAGTTGTAGAGCCATCGTCGTTCTGAATAAAGCAGTTTGTATGGGTAATGTCTTTTGAACTTGTGATTGTTCCGTTCTTAATCACAAGCGTTTTTCCGCTTGCAATAACGAAAAGCGGGTTTTCTTCTGAACCTTCGGCAGCTTCATCCCAGAACAAAGTATTTCCGTTCAGATTGAGGACAAGATTCTGGGTGACATACCACGGGTTATCCTGTGAATTCAGGCTGTTTTCCGTTGCAAGGAGGGTCTCTTTTATGTTTCCGTTGAAAGTTATCGTATTTTTTTCTGTATCGGAAGTAAGAGGATTTTCTTTTGCCGCAAGAAGGGCTGCTTGTAGCGTTTCATAGTCCGCGCCGTTGAACGAGACGTTTCCATCGTAAGTTACCGGCTCAGCAGGCTCAACTGGCGGATTGTCAGGTTCAGTTTCGCCACTTTTTGAACCGTCGTATTTTTTAATCAGAATTGTGACTCTTGTATTCTCACCGTTTTTGACAGCGACATTCTCTTTTGAACCGATACCCGCCGTCTCTCCGGATGACTTTTTTGCGATAACTTCGACAGCGTAAATTCCGCCCTCGATATTCTGGAACGAAACTTCTTTTCCCGGCTCTCCTGTCTGCGAAAGTGCCTTTCCGGAATCATTTCTGTCAGTTCTTTTTACGGTGACAGTAAAAAAAGCCACTTCGCTTATCCAGGAAGGTGAATCAGAAGAATCTGCCGCTGCCCGGGAAGAAGGATTTGCCTCTGGAAGCCGGATTTTCAGAGCGGCAGAAGAATCAGAAAAGAAATCTGAACATGAATTCAGAACCAGAACTAAAAAAAACGAGACGAAAAAAAGACAGAATTTTTTCATACAGCCTCCAGATTTTCAATTATAAGACACATTTTTGATTTTCTCAAAGAAAAACTTGCCCGAAACCTCTAAAACCTCTAGTTTCCAGAAGTGACTTTATGAAGGAATTTCAATTCTTTTTCTTCACCTGAAATAACTGCGTAGAGGTCGAGGATTACTTCTCCGATTTTGTCTGTGGACTGATAGAGACTTTTCCCTGTCGTATAGATTTTTCCGGTTTTAACTGCCTTAAAGTCAGAAAAAAGCGGAGACTTTTCAAGAAGCTCCTCTTTTGAATGGAGAATATTGTCTATCGAAGAATTGTAAATCAGAATATCAGAATCAGCGCAGAAAGCATAAAACTGCTCGAAAGAGACTGCAACCGACGGGCTTTTTGACTTGATGTTTCTGTCCGGGGAAGCATAGATTCCGCCCGCCATCTCAATCATCTTCACGATATAATCGTCCCCGCCCCGGATTACGACAGAGCCCGACGGACTGACGTAAAAGAACGCGACTTTTGCCCGTTCGGAATCATCAGCAGCATCTGTGACCGTTTTTCCGCCGTTTTCAAAAAGAAACGACAGGGCAGAAATTTCTTTCTCAAAAAAAGCTTCGGCTTCGGCTTCTTTTCCTGTAAGGCAACCGTAAACTTTAACCCATTCAAGCCTTCCGAGCGGATTTTCCTCATAACTCGATTTATCAACGAAGACAGGAATTCCGAGAGACTCCAGCTTTTCTTTTATCTGAGGCGTGTGGTAAATCATCGTGGACTCTATTGCAAGCGGACAGTTTTCTTTCAGAAGAAGCTCAAAGTCAGGGGCATTGTACTTTCCGGCATAAAGGATTTTTCCTTCGCTCATTGCCTTTTTTGCCTCTTCAACATACCAGTCTTTTTTCTGAACCGATGAAAAGCGTATTTTGTCAAGAGAATCAATTGCAGAGAAAAGGCTCATGACACCAGTTGCGGCAAGATAAGTCTTTTCGAGCGGGATTCTCACTGCGGTGATGTTTTCAGGAAGATTTTCGGGAGAAGTAGTGTTTTCCGGAAGAAGAAGAAAACGCTCTGTTCCAGAAACCGTCAGAAGATATATTGATGAAGAATCAGAATCATAAGAATCAATTTTGAATTCTTTCGCAAACTTCAGGGGAAGCGTACTTCTGTATGAAAAGCCGTCAATTTGTACGGGAGAAGACGATTCCGGGGAATATTTTGTGCAGGAAATAAATGCGTTCAGAATCAAAACAGGGAGAAAGATTTTTATAAGCACAGAAATGAAACAATTCTTTTTTTTCATACAGAATGAGGATAGTAGATTGAGAAGGAAGTTTCAACTTTCTGTAATGCGTTTGCCCTGACATAACGGTTCAGAACCCTAGAATTTTCCTGATATTTTGTGGTAGAATTGGCGCTTAAGAGGTAAAAAATGGAATTAGTTTACGGAATTAAGGACAGACCTTCAATCGGCAAGGTCTTTTTATTTGCCCTTCAGCAGCTCCTTGCTGTTATGGCGGCAACCATCGCAGTTCCTGCAATCGTCGGTAACGGTCTCACGGCTTCTGCAGCCCTTTTCGGCGCTGGTGTCGGAACTTTCATCTATTTGATTTTCACAAAAAGCGCAAGCCCTGTCTTTTTGGGAAGTTCATTCGCCTTCATCGGCTCGATGTTCTCTGCTTTCGGCGGAGCGGCTTCTCTTTCTGTCGGCTACTGGGGCTTAATCATCGGTTCAATGATGGCAGGTATTGTCTACATCATCATCGCCCTTGCCGTCAAATTCTTCGGTATCTCATGGATTGACAAGCTCATTCCTCCTGTAATCATCGGTCCTACAGTCGCAATCATCGGTCTTTCCCTTTCAGCAAATGCTATCGGCGACCTCATGAAACCAAGCATCGAAGGCGGCAGCACTTATGTTGCCCTTATCTGCGGTCTGTGCACACTGTTCGTCACGATGCTCTGTTCTGTTTACGGTTCAAAAATAGGAAAACTCATTCCTTTCATTCAGGGAATCTTAGCCGGATACGCTCTTGCCTCAATCTTCGCGGTTATCGGACACGTAACAAACAATCCGTCACTCATCGTAATCAACTACTCAGCACTCTCTTCGCTTGATTTCTCGAAATTCTCAAGTTTCCTTTCTCTCCCGAAATTCACTTTCCTTCTGGGTGGTTCTGAGGGCTTGAAAGGTGTCACCAGCACTTATCTTCTCACAATTTTCGCAGCTTATGTTCCTGTCGCTTTCGTAGTTTTCGCAGAGCATCTTGCAGACCACAAAAACCTTTCTTCAATCGTCGGCGTCAACCTGCTCGAAAATCCTGGCCTCACACGAACACTTCTTGGTGACGGCGTCGGAACTTTCATTTCAACACTCTTCGGCGGCTGTCCGAACACAACTTACGGAGAATCAATCGGCTGCGTCGCAATCACACGAAACGCTTCGACAATCTCAATCTGGGGCTGTGCAATTCTCTGTATCGCAGTCAGCCTTATCACGCCGCTCGTAGCCTTCCTTGAGACTATTCCGAACTGCGTAATGGGCGGTGTCTGTGTCGCACTCTACGGATTCATCGCAGTTTCCGGCCTTAAAATGTTCCAGCAGGTCGATTTGAACAAAAACCGAAACCTCTTCGTCGCAAGCGTAATCCTTATCACGGGTGTCGGCGGAATGGTCATAAAATTCGGCAAAGTCGAAATCAGAACTGTCGCCTGTGCATTGATTCTCGGAATCATCACAAACGTAATTCTCGCACCAAGTGAAAAAAAAGAAGCAAAAGTTTCTGAATAAATAGTCAGATTAAGTTTCAACAGCTGACACAAAAAAAAGCCGGTTCACTTCACCATTCACGGCACGGACCGGCTGATTTTTGCCAGTGCCTCCCTATAAGTGCAACCCTTTACACAACCGCCTCACCTGCTTAAAATAAACTTATGAAAAAATCAATAAACTTTATCTGGAAGACAGCGGGTCTCCTTGTTTTTTCCCTGTTTCTGACTCTTTTTTCAGGCTGTGCGTCAACGGATATTAAAAAAAATGCCGTAAGTGACCTGGCAGAAAAAATCACCGGAAAATGGATTTTAACGGAAGCAGACGGTAAGCCAGTCCCAACCAACGCTAAAATAGTCCACACTTTTGAGTCTGCGACAGAAGGCTACATCAGCTCGTACAATCTTGATTTCACCGAAAACTACAAAAAGTGGAATGACCGGGTTCCGTGTTACCTTGAAATCAGCGGCAACATAATTACAATGACCGGTCAGCTTGATAAAGGAATCACTTTTGAGGCGGAAGTTGATGTCAAGTCCATCACCGCCACAGAAATGATTTCAGACCTGAAATACAGCGTCTATAACCAGAGCGAACTGCTTTTTGTCAGGGAACAGTCTGTAGTATCAAAAAAACTCCCAGTCGACTACGCAGGGGAAATTCTTGGCTGCTGGGAAGGATGCAGCACCGGTGAACATTCAGAATATGACGACGAAAAAAAACACCGATGGCAGTACAATTCTGACGGCACTTATATCTATTATTCCCGGAATTTACGCGGCGAATGGACTGATTTCGAAAACGAATACGCCTTTTATGCAATTGACGGAAATCTTCTGTGCATGAGGTGGAAGAATCCCGGCAAAAATGAAAAAGAACACCGCGAATGGTGGGAAATTTCTTCTATCGAAAATAATGAAATGAAATGGACGGGACTTCGCATGCGTTCAGACGGAACGACAGGCCGCACATCGTTCTCAATGACCAGGACAGATGTTTCCGAAACCAGAACTTCGTCTCAGAAAAAACCGGTATTCTAGCAAGTTTTTAACAAATATGATATTCTGACCAAAACAAAAAAAAGGAAGAAACCATGAAAAAATATGTACTTTCAGTTCTTGTTGAAGACCATGCGGGCGTTTTGAGCCGTGTCTCAGGCTTGTTCAGCCGAAGAGGATTCAACATCGACTCCCTCACAGTCTGCGAAACATACAATCCTGGTCAGTCACGCATGACCATCGTCGTTCAGGGAGATGAATACGTTCTTGAACAAATCAAAAAACAGCTTTCAAAACTCGTTGAAGTCATCTCTATCACGCACTGCCACAAGGAATCTTCAACTCAGCGCGAAATGGCCCTCATCAAGGTAAAGGCCAGCGGAACTGACAGGGCAGTCATCATCGAAACCTGCGATATTTTCCGCGCACATATCGTCGACGTTTCCCAGAACTCAGTCATCGTAGAAGCAACCGGAAGCGAAGAAAAAATCTCAAGCCTCATCCGCCTTCTCGAACCGTACGGAATCCTCGAACTCTGCAAAACCGGTCTCACAGCAATGGGACGCGGTGAAGAAGTCCTTAAATAAAAGAAAACACAGGATTCTCCATATAAAAGTTCACCCCTGAAGCCAGATAAAAGAAATCGGTTTCAGGGGTGTGTTTTTTTGTCTTTTTTACTATTCAGCGTTTTCTTCTGATTTCTTAGATTTTCCGCTCTTTACCGAAACTTCCGCACCATTCAAATTTATATTCTTAGTGACTTTCGCATCGTAAGTGTTTGCTTTCATAATCTCAGAAAAATCAACGCCGGTTGCCTCGCTCATCGTGTCAAAAACCTGCTTCATAATCACGGGCATTGAACTTGAGACCTGTGAAACGCCGTTTCCGCCCTCGCCTGTCGTTCCGTAAATATTGATTTTATCAATCTGACCAAGCGGTTTTGCGATTTCAGCGGCCATCTGAGGCATGATTTTAATCATCATCTCAGCCATTGCAGCACCGTTGTATTTTTTGTAAGCTTCGGCTTTTTTGTCCATTGCGAGAGCCTCTGCCTCACCTTTTGCCCGAATCGCTTCAGCCTCAGCCTTACCTTTTGCGGCGATACCTTCAGCCTCAGCCTTCAGTTTTGCAGCGATTCCGGCCGCCTCAGCCTCAGCCTTTGATTTTACGGCAGCTGCTTCCTGCTCAGCCGAATATTTCTGTGCGTCGGCAAGTTTCATCTGAGCGGCAGCCTTCTGCTCCTGCTCGTACTTGTCAGCCTCAGCGTTTTTCTGGCGTTTGATAAGTTCGGCCTCTGCGTTCTTCTCGGCCTTGTATTTTTCTGCATCAGCGAGCTTGTTCATCGTAGCCTGGAGTTCCTGCTCACGGATTGAGACTTCCTTGCTCTTGAGGTCTGCTTCCCTCTCTGCCTTTGCAATCTGGGCGTTCACGGTTGCAGTCTGGATTGTTTTTTCCTGCTCCTGCTTCTGGATTTCGTAAGCGGCGTCTGCGATAGCGTTTGCCGTGTCGCTCTCTTTCTTAAGGTTTGCTTTTTTGATTGCAAGCTCGTTCTGCTTTTCGGCGATTTCAGCATCTGCAGCAACACGGGCTTCGTTTGCGGCTTTGTCTGCCTCAGCCTGTGCGATTGCGATTTCTTTTTCTGCAGTTGCCTTTGCGATTGCGGCATTTTTCTTAATCATCGAGGTGTTGTCCATACCCATGTCGTTGATTAAGCCGTGCTCATCAATTACATTCTGAATATTGCACGAAAGAATCTCGATACCGAGTGCTTCCATATCGCGTGCAGCCTTTGCCATCACCTGATCAGAAAACTTGTCACGGTCAGTGTTGATTGTCTTGAGGTCGAGGGTGCCGATAATCTCGCGCATGTTTCCCTGAAGGGAATCCTCAAGTTCATCAGCGATTGAGTCAGGATTTTTGTTAAGAAAGTTCTTTGCGGCAAGCTGAATTCCGTCAGGGTCGCTCTTCACGCGGACTTTTGCGATTGCATCGACTTTTACATTGATAAAATCCTGTGTCGGAATGAAAGTATCAGTCTTAATGTCAACGGAAATCTGTCCGAGATAAATTTCGTCTACGCGCTCAAGGAAAGGAATTCTCCAGCCCGCACGACCAGCCAGAACGCGGGGTACTTTTCTCACGCCGGAAATAATCTTTGCGACATCAGGCGGAGCCTTAGTGTAGCCCACAAAGAACAGAATCAGAATGAACGCAGTAATCACGCCCACAGCCCAGTAAAAATACTCAGAATAAATAAAATCCATTTCAGGTCTCCTTATGGATTTTATTATAGTAAAAACACAGAAGAATAAAAAGAAAAAAAATAAAAAAATAACCACAGATTTCACAGATGGCACAGATTATAATTTTCAATCTGTGTAATCCGTGTAATCTGTGGTTTTTCATTCTGCATTATGCATTATGAACTATGCATTATGCACTAACTTAGCGTTTGAGTGAAAGGACAGTCTCAAGCAGCGTGTCTGCTGTTGTGATTGTCTTTGCGTTTGACTGGAAGCCGCGCTGTGTGACAATCATGTCTGTGAACTGCTCAGTCAAATCGACGTTTGACATCTCAAGGGCACCGGCGAGGAAAGTTCCGGCACCTGCGATTCCAGAGGCGTTGATTTTTGCCTCACCAGAGTTGTTGCTCTTTACATAAGTGTTGTCGCCGGCTTTCTCAAGACCGTTCTGGTTTGCGAAAGTTGCCATTGCGAGCTGACCGATTGCACGGTTGGTTCCGTTTGAGTAAACACCAGTGATTGTACCAGTAGAGTCAATCTTGAAGTTCTCGAGGTAACCCATAGCGTATCCGTCCTGATAGAAAGCCTTTGTTGAAGAAGAAGATGCGCTCTGTGTGACAGTGTTAATCATTGAGCCGATTGTACCCAGGTTGATGTTCATTTTCTGCTGATACGGCTGGTTGTCATCCCCGTTGTTTGCATCAGGAACATTGTAAAGAGCCTGAAGGACAACTTCGCCCTCTCTGTTTGACTCTGCTCCGGAAGGATCCGTAGCATAAGCCAGAGTTCCGTTGTTGTCGAATTTAACGCGGAAAGTGTTTGTCTGACCGTCAGTTGAGTTCACGCCGATTCGGGTTCCGGTTGAGTTCTGAATGACTCCGTTCTCATCTGTTTCAGGGTCAACGATTACAGTTCCTTCCCAGAGGTTTGGCTCATCACCGACACGGCGGAAAGTTACGTTCAGAAGGTGCTCATTTCCGAATGAGTCGTAAATTTTGAATTCTGTGTTCCAGCTGTTCTTTGCTTTTTCAGCATCAGTTCCATTTTCATCGTAAACTGCAGTATTTTTGTTCAGGTTACATGCGAAGTTGATGTTCTGGGTAGCCTTTGCAGGGTCTTTTGAACCAACAGGAATTGTGAGGTCTGTCGGAGTAGCGGCAGTCTGAATTACCATCTCGCCGTTAAGTTCACGGGCCATCCATCCCTGAACACGCATTCCGTTAGCCGGGTTTACGAGTGTTCCGTTCTGGTCGAGAGAGAATGCACCTGCTCGTGTGTAGTATGATTTCTCACCGTTTTTCTCGATGAAGAAACCGTTACCCTGAATCGCAATATCAGTAGAAATTCCAGTTGACTGAAGGTTTCCCTGAGTGAAAACAGTGTCGATTGCAGCAACAGTCATACCAAGTCCGACTTCTTTCGGGTTAACACCGCCCTTCTCTTCGGTTGGTTTTGCGGCACCTGCAAGCTGCTGGCTGATCATGTCCTGAAAGTTGACACGACCGCGTTTAAAACCTGTTGTGTTTACGTTGGCAATGTTGTTGCCGATTACATCCATTCGAGTCTGATGATTCTGAAGACCAGAAACACCAGAATAAAGTGATCTCATCATATCGCTACCCTCTTTTTTTATTCTGATTAAAAGCCGTACACAGCCTTGATTTTATTCATATCGTAGAACATACCGTTCACCTGTACCTGTGGGGAAGAACCTCTGGTGGCCGCCTCTACAACACCCGTCGTCGTCTGCTCTGCTCCAACGTCAATCTGAACCGTATGGCCGAGCATGCTCTGTGCCTCAGTAGAATTAATCATCGAAGCCATTCTCTCGAAGTTCTGGCTCATGTTTGTCATCTGCTCCAGAGAAGAGAACTGCGCCATCTGAGCGATGAATTCAGTGTTCTCCATCGGGCTTGTCGGATCCTGGTTCGTCATCTGAGCCATAAGGAGTTTCAAAAAGTCGTCCTTTCCGAGTTCCTTGCTTGCGATTCGTCCCTGGCGGAGTTCTGCGTCGAGTTTTTTGTTGAATCCGTTTACAACATTATCGACCTTGAACTTGTCCTGGGCACTCATCGTAGTGTTGATGCTGTTCGCTGTCATTTCCATTTTTTTTACCCCACATTGCGTCCACTCACCATGAACGCTACTCTATAAATATCGGAATCCTGAAATGCGACTTTAGTTTTAAAAATAAAAAAGAGGAAAGGACACCTTTCTTAAAAAAGGTTTCCTTTCCCCTTTCAATCCCTTTTTCTTCCAAAACTTAGAAAGCTGACATTTATGAGGTCTTGAACCGGCGGACATCGTTTCCGAGCTGTTTTACATTCACATCAAGTTCTTCGACGCACTGATCAAGCCTCATTCCGCTTTTTACTACGCTCTGTGCGTTCTCGTTCATCGCATCCATGCTCTCACGGACAGTGTTTACGGAAACCTGCATCATATTCATTTCTTCGAGAATGCGGGAACTGCCGTTTGCCATCTGGACTGAAGCTTCACGGACATTTTCAGTCGTTTTGTTCATGCCGGAAAGAGAATTTATGACGCTCTGAGAATCAGAATTCTGAGTTTCCAGGGCAAGACGCACTGACTGCACGAGAGAGTCAGTCTCCAGAATCCGCTCGGAAACCCCTGAGAAGGCCGTGCTTGACTCCTGAGATGCCGATACAATTTCTTCGATGCTGTCCTGAATATTTTTGAGCTGGTCACCGATTGTTTTTGACTGGCTTGAAGAAGTCTCGGAAAGCTTTCGGATTTCGTCGGCAACAACCGCAAATCCTTTACCAGCCTCGCCTGCATGAGCTGCTTCGATTGCCGCATTCATCGCAAGAAGGTTCGTCTGGCTTGCGATTGAAGCGATTGCCATGTTCGCTTCCTGCAGCATCTGCGACTGTGCGTCAATCTGAGAAATACGCTCGTTGACTTTCTGCTGTTTTGACATTCCGTTTCTGGCTTCCTCATCGAGAATTCCGAAAGAAGAAGCCATACTTTCCATTGAAGTGCTAATCTGCTCAATGCTCTTCACAAGCTGGCCGACAGCCCTGGAAGATTCCTCAATGCTTTTTGACTGAGAATCAATCATCGTGTTGACATTTGAAATGCTGGCAGCAACCTCTTTCGCAACGGAAGAAGCCTCATCAAAGCCTGCAGACTGATTTTTTATCTGCTCCTGAACGTTTCCGATACTCAGACGGATACATGTCATCGAATCTGAAACTGACGAAACGCTTTCTTTCATATTTTTTGAAACTTCGTCGAGAGTCTCACTGGAATTCTTGATTGTTCCGATCATACCCTGGAGTTTTTCCATGAATGTGTTGAAATAAGCGACAATCGTGTGAATTGATTTAAAAGGCGTACGCAAATCCGTGCTGAGCCGCTTCGTGAGGTCAGCTTCCCCGGAAACGACATTTTTTACAGTAGAACGGACTTCCGAAAGCGGTACAAAAAGATTGTGCATCGTGTATGCGATAAAAAGAATCACGACAAGAATCATAAAGACTGCGAAAGGTACAAGCGCATTCAAGAAGAATTCTTTTGCGGTAAACGGAATAAAAAGAACAAGCTGCCATCTCAGCGAATCAATCGGCGCAATCAGGTAAACTCCGTTAAATGACGAATAAAAAGTCGTACTCTGCGGGAAAAGATTATCCACATTCAAAAGCTCGGGCATTTTCTCCGTTACAGGAACTTTTTTTTCAAGGTCGTTAAGGTCAGTCGAAGCAGAAATCTCCATACCGGAGTTATACATGTACATCGTAACCCCGTCCTCAAGGCTCTGGTACATCGAACGCACGAAATCATTAAGCTCAACGCCCGTTCCCGTAATTCCAGTGACTTTCCGGTTCTCGTCATAGACCAGGACATTTATCCACATAAAAGTTTTTTTAAGCCCGAGGTCATAATCAACATAAAACTGAAACGGCAGGTTCGCATCGATTGTGGCCTGATACCATGCATTACCGGGATCAGATTTATCGAGATTATAGATGAATTCCATATTGGAATAATATTTTAAGTCAGAATCAGAAATCCAGAACGTACGGTGAGAAGAAAAAGAATCCTGAAAAGAACGGAAATCGCGGAAAGCTATTTCACGGACAGTCTCATCCTCAGGATTTGCCATGTAATCAATGACAGCAGGAGACTGTCCGAGCTGCATTGCAAGCTTTCGTTCCGGCAGAAGTCCGCTTTCCAGTTCAAGGATTTTTGTGTATTTCATTTCAGAAAGCCGGTTCTGAGCCTTGCTTCTGAAAAGTTTAAACGAAGAAAAAGAAACGGCAGTAAGCCCCAGAACTGTCAGAACTACGCCAGTAAGAATTGTACTTTTTTTAGTCGATTTCATTTTACTCTCTCCCAGATTTTTAAATGTGAAAGTATTTTAATGATACATGAAGAATGTGTCAGCAATTTTAAGAAAATATTTTGAATATTTTAAGTATTTTCTTATTTTTTCCACACTTTTCCATTTTCCGATTCTGTGATAATCTTCTGTCATTTTAACGGCAAGACCTGTCTTTCAGGCTTTTATGGGGGAATCTATGATACTTAAGAATTTTATCGTCTTTGAAGGAATCGACGGAGCAGGAACCAGCACTCAGATTGAAATGCTTAAAAAACGCCAGGATTCAAATAAATTCTTTTTTACTGCAGAACCGACCGACTCCGAAACAGGAAAATTCCTCCGCAGAATGCTCAAGGGCGATGTCGAGCTTGACGCGCGCACTTCTGCCTTTCTGTTTGCGGCCGACAGAAATGAGCATCTGTACGGCAGTGGCGGCACGAACTGCGGCGTCGTCAATCAGGCAGAAAACGGAAAAATCGTAGTTTCTGACAGATACCTGTTCTCAAGCCTCACTTATCAGAGCGTAACCTGCGGAAACGAGCTTCCGAGGCGCTTAAACGAATCATTCCCGCTCCCGCAAATTCTTTTTTTCTTCGACATCGACCCGGAAATATCATTAAAAAGGGTTCTCGGCAGGGGTGAGACCGAAATCTATGAAAAACTCGACTTTCAGAAAGCAACCGCAGAACGCTACCGTGCCGTAATAAAAGAATATGAAGAGATGAACACGGGCATGGAAATCGTCCGTCTGGATGCGGCCCGCTCAATCGAAGAAACAGCCTCAGTCATCGAAAAATTCCTTGGAAACTTACTTTAAATTTTCCTTGAAAAATTTTGCCTTATAGGTGATAATATAGCAATAAATTGCTATATCTATGAACAAACGGCAAAAATTACTTTTTTTTCGCAATTTCTCAATCACTTTAGGTTTTATCTGTCTCCTTGCTTCTACAATATTTCTTATCCGCTTTGTCTCAACCGAAATAAAACCCAAAGAAGAAGTAAACGTACCTGTCGAAGTCTCTCACAAGGTTCTTTTCTTCTGTTCATACAGTCCGCTTTATTTCACTTACGAATCCCAGATTCAGGGACTCCAGGAAGCCCTTTATCCGAAAGGCACAGAGTACGACATTATTTTTCTTGATTCCGAGCAGCGCGGAAAAGCAGATTTTTCAATGCTGGCAACCTACGTAAAGTCCAAGCTGGACGGAAAAAAATATGAGGCAGTTCTTCTCGGTGACAATGCTGCCCTCAGGTTTGCCCTTGAATATCAGAGCCAGCTTTTTCCGAACCTTCCTATGGTCTTCTTTGGTGTAACCGATTTCGAGCTTGCCCTCAAAGCCTGCGCCACCCCGATGATAACAGGTTACTACGAAAGCAACTATCTCGAAGAAACAATGAACCTTGCAATGAAACTTTTCCCAAACAGAAAAACTTTCGTTGCCCTTCACGACCAGTCTTCTTCAGGCCAGAGCGACATCGCAAGTTTATGGTCTTTCCGTAAAAAATACAAAGACTACGCTTTCATCGACCTGGACGCAACTCTTCTTTCACAGGAAGAACTTATTTTCCTTCTCGACTCTCTTCCAGCAGATTCAATTCTTCTATACATGACGTGCTATACCGACAAATACGGAAAGAACTACTCAATGCTTTCCCGCACAAACACCATCGTCCAGCACACAAATGTTCCTATTTTCCGCAATTATATCGGCGGCGAAGGAATGGGCATTCTCGGAGGAATCTCGCTTGACGTCGAAGAACAGTGCAGGCTCGCAGGCGAAACAACTGCAAAAATTGTTTCCGGAGCTGACATTTCAGAATTCCCGTTCGTAGAGCAGACTCCGAGCAGAACCGCTTTTGACTACAACCTTATTAAACAATATAACCTCAAAATCTCCGATTTTCCGCCCGACACAATTTTCTACAACAAGCCCGACAATTTTCTTAATCACTACGGAAATATTTTACCGGCCGTCGGTCTAATCATCTTAACTCTCGTATTTTTTGTTCTTGCGGCAAATTTCGGAAAAGCGATTTCCAAAAAACTTGTCCTTGACCTGCAGAAATCCAACGACGCCCTCGTTGAGTCTGAAGAAACACTGCGTTATCAGGCAGAATACGACGAAGTCCTCGATATTCTCAACAGACGAACTATTACAGAATGGCTCCATGAAAACCTCACTCCCGAAGACACATACTCAATCCTGATTATCGACATTGACAACTTCAAAATGCTCAACGACAGCTATGGTCACTCCCTTGCAGACTCAATTCTTCAGTATCTCGTAGCACTCTTAAAAGGCATGGCTCTGGAACGCGGCTGGATGATGGGTCGCTTCGGAGGAGACGAATTCCTTATCTACATTCCAAACGAAATTCTTACAATCGACTGCGAAACAACAAAAAATATTCTTGAACTTATCCGAGCCCCTATTCCTCTCGGTGACGAAACTCTGTCTCTCACGGTAAGTCTCGGTGCCTCATGCTCCGACGGTGAAACCCCGCCTGAACTTCACATCAACAATACGGAAGGAGCCCTTTACGAAGCTAAAGCGCGCGGCAAAAACGGAATCGTCATTTACGACGACATAATGAAGAAAAAAACTCTCGAAGAAATTGTCATAAAAGAAAAATTACAGCGGGCTTTCGACAGCGACGGTTTCTTCATGCTTTATCAGCCGCAGATTAACGCCAAAACAAAAAAAGTTGCCGGCTATGAGGCTCTTGTCCGCATGAAAGAACCAGGAGTTTACCCCGGACAGTTCATTCCTGTTGCAGAAAAAAGCGGATGGATCTGGCGTATCGGACGCATCACCACCGAACTTGTAATAAAGCAGCTTGCCGCATGGCGTGATGCCGGCGAAGAGCTTCACCCTGTTTCGGTAAACTTCTCTTCAAACCAGCTCAACGACCACGGCTATGTCGACTTCATCGAAGAACTTCTAAAAAAATACGACATTCCGCCGCACTACCTTGAAATCGAAATCACAGAAGGCCTTTTCCTTGAAAAATCTTCTCTCGCAGACACTATTTTCAAGCGCTTCAAGGATTTAGGAATCCGTCTCCATATGGACGATTTCGGAACGGGCTATTCTTCCCTCGGATACCTCACCTATATTCCTGTCGACATCATCAAACTCGACAAGTCACTCGTTGATGCCTACCTTGTTGAAGGCAAAGATTCCTTCATCAAAAATATCATTCATCTCATGCACGATCTCGGAAAAGCCATGATTATCGAAGGCGTCGAAGAAAAATACCAGTACGAACGACTGTGCGAATTTGGAGCAGACACAATTCAGGGATACTACTTCTCAAAACCGATTCCAGCTGATGAGGCAATTAAATTCGAGGTTAAAGAGTAAATTATGTTCAAAAAAGTCAAAATTCATGTTCCGACTGTTATCGCCGTTCTCTTTACGGTTGCGGTATTATTCGCTTCTTTCTTCTGGTTTTCAAATCACACGGACGACATGATTGAGGGAACCACAAAATTCTACCTTGAAACAAATGCACGTTCCCAGGCTGCGGCTTTCAACACAAAACTTTCAAATCAGGTTGAGTTGTTGCGCACAGTCTCAAGAATTTTCAAATTCATCGACATGAACGATCACAAAGCTTTGCGCGAAACAGCCATGCAAATCGAAAATTTCGGAAGCTATGCTCGTCTTTCTGCTGCGGGTCCAGACGGCCGTATGTATGATATAACCGGAAAGGATATGGGCGATGTCTCTCAGGCACTTTATTTTAAGAGGGCACTCAAAGGCCTTGTCACAATTTCTGACACAATTCTTACAGACACAGAAATCGGCGACTATCTTTATATTGCGGTTCCAATTTATCAGGGAGAAAACAATGTTGGAGTTATGTACGGCCAGTTCTCCCTTTCACTTCTGGGCGATTTAATCGAAGCGGTTGGTTTTCAGGAAACGAGCACAAGCATTCTTCTCACAAGCGACGGAATGATTCTCGCCCGCTCAACGAATAACGAACTTGTAACAAACAGAATCCGGAACTTCTTCGATCTGGGAACAAAATGGGGGCTTCGCGGAAAACTTTCCCTCACAGATATAAAAGTCGATATTATGAGCGGTAAAACTTTCGTAGTTCCATACGAAACCGGAGCAAGGGACAGGCTTGCAATTCTTACCCCTGTCGGAATGAATAACTGGTACTACGCAATCGTAATTTCCCAGGATATAATTCACGAACAAAGCCACGCACTTTCACTCAATCTTCTTGTAGTCGAAATTGTCCTTATCTTTGCATTCGTTCTTCTTTTCGTTACAATCCTTCATCTTCTCCGGAGCATGGCGCTCGTAGAAATTGCGAACGACCGTTTTCAGCTGGTCACGCGCCAGTCGCAGGCAATTGTTTTTGACTACGACTTTTCGAAACGACGGCTTGAACTCAACGGAAATGCGAAATTCATAAGCAAAAACGCAAAAGATTCATATTCTAACGAAGAAATCATCAGGGAGCTCAGCGATATTCTTCACGAAAACGACAAATCAATTCTCGAAGAAATAATCGAACTCCGAAACAACGAAAAGAATACAATTCTCCGGGAAATGAGGATTTTATGCGCCGACAACAACTATTACTGGCACCGTCTTACAGGAACCGTCGTGCGTGATGACGAAGGCCTGCCCCGCCGTCTCGTCGGAAACCTCGTCAATGTCGAGGACGAAATAAGCAAAGAACAGCAGCTCAGGCAGAAGGCAGAAATTGACCCGCTTTCAGGACTTTTGAACAAGGGCGCTTTCACGGCTTATGTTGAGGAACTTCTTTCAAAATCTACAGACGATAATCTCTACGCTTTCTACATCATTGATCTTGATAACTTCAAAAAAGTCAACGATACGCTCGGTCATATCGTCGGGGACAAAGTTATTTCTGATGTTTCGCAAAAGCTCTGCACAGTCTTCAGTGAAGATGACTTTGTCGGCCGTATCGGCGGAGACGAATTTGCGGCTTTCCTCAAACTTTCAGGAAGCGGCTTAAAAATGGGACATGAAATAATCGAAGCAAAAGCAAAAGCCTCCTGTGCAATCATCAACGAAATCTATACTGACGGCAAAAACGGAGTCAATATCACTGCAAGCATCGGTGTTTCAGTCTATCCGGCCGCCGGAAAAAAATTCGAGGAACTGTACAAAGCAGCCGACAAAGTTCTCTACAAATCAAAAAATGCCGGTAAAAACCAGTACAATATCAGCGAATAGAGTTTCCAGTTTCAGGACTGGGAATATTTCAAATAAAGAGGTAGAAGAGGTAAAAAATGAAAAAAATTTTAAAAACTGCAGCATTACTGCTTGGAATAACAGCATTCATTTCCTGCACAGATAATAAAAAACTCACAATCGGAAGCATTATTTTCGACACCAGTAATGAATGGTTTGTTGAGGCCATAGCAGGAATGCAGGACGCCTCAAAAGATTTGAACACAAACCTTTCCGTTGTCGATATTCACTACGATTTAAATGTTGAGAAAGAATCTATCCGCGAGCAGCTCAAAAAAAAGGCCGCTGCGATAGTAATCTGCCCTCTCACGACAGAAGAAAGCGGACAGGCACTTACCGAAGCCGCAGCGCTTGGAGTTCCTGTAGTCACATGGAACACAGTCGTAAAACCTGAGCCGAACGCACAGATTGTCGTAGACGCAAAAAAACTCGGAAGTGCAACAGGCGACTATCTCGTGGAATATGTCCGCAAAAACAATTTAAAAGGATTAAAAGCAGGCCTTGTCGTAGACCGCAATTATTCAATCGGAATCGCCCGCTGTGACGGCTTCCGTTCCTCAATCAAACCTCTTGTTGAAAGCGGGGAACTTGAAGTCGTTTCTGAAATCACCGGCGAACTTGTTGAAGAAGTCAAGGTTTCTGTCAAAAAAATGCTCAGCGAACGGAGCGACATCAATTTCATCTGGTGCTGGAATCAGATGACTCTCGTTGCAACGGTCGATGTCCTGAAAGAACTCGGACGACCTGACATTCTGGTCGCAGGAACGGACATGAGCCTTGCGCTCGCAAAAGATATGCTTCAGGATGAGGTCAATCTTATTGCGGTTACAACCCAGCAGCCATACAAACTGGGCTATGAAGCAGTCGCAACCGCCGCAAAACTTGCAAGCGGCATAAAAACCGAAAAAGGAATCCTGATTCCAACACTCACCTACACCAGGGAAGACAAAGCCGCCCTGGAAGAATATGTCAGAATCCACGCAAAATATGTAACGAAATAAGGTTTATTCTCTTGCTGCTTTCATCGCCACTTTTGAGGCGTACATCTTTTCGTCTGCTTTATCAAGGGCAGTTTTAAAATCTGCGGAGGATTTCGGCGTAAAGAATTCGTATCCATAAGCGGCGGAGAATTTGTATTCACTTTCGGGCTGTTTTGCGACTTCTTCATCAAAATAATGCAGAATCGTCACAATGTTTTCGCGGTAAATGCCTGCGCAGACACATACGAACTCGTCACCGCCGATTCTGTAAATCTGGCCTTTATCGCCGACAACCTTAACGAGACAGTCACAGAAGGATTTTATAACCCTGTCACCTGTAATATGCCCGTAATTATCATTCAGTTTTTTTAGATTATTCATGTCAAAGACAATCAGACAATATTCTCCCTGGACACGCGTATTCTCATTAAAATTATCTACCAGTGTAAACCAGGCAGTTTTGTTGTTCACGCCGGTGGCAATATCCACGAAAGCAAGCTTTTTGTATGTTTCGGCTTTGTTTATGGACTCGAACAGCTTAAGTTCTTTCTGGTATGCAATTAAAATCATCGCAACGAATGTAACGGCAAGTCCCCAACTCATCACGGAATTAAAGAACTGCTTGTTCATCAGTGAAAAGGCGGTGAAAATAAAAATTATGACCGAAAAAATCATTGAGAAAACAAGGAGATACTTAAGTTTGCTGTCCTTGAGCCACTCTTCCCGAAAAAGCGTGACCACAGTGTAAATGCATGTTGCCGCATAAATGAAATGTGAGGCAAAAATTGAATCGGTGAGCGCGCAGATTCCGGTAATCTGAAGAATAAACTGTACGACTACAACCAGAACTATCGCCCAGAAAATTACGCCCATAAACCGGCTTTTCGGTTTTTCGATAATGCTTTTTAAGAAGAAATAGCAGAAAACAGGGAGGAAAAGCTGTGTCAGATACTTAAAGCACCATAAAACAGGCAGGTTACCGGTAAAAAACATCAAAAGGGTTGAATCGTCCAGCTGCCAGAAACCAATGCACAGCGTAAGAAGTGCCAGGTGAAGAAGTGTGTAGTCTTTACGATTAGCGCCCGTAAAAAGATGATTCGTACAGAGAAGGAAAATCGAAGAGACTATGAACAGCACGCCGAGCAAAAAACTGTCGATATGCTCAGCAATCAGCGAAAAGAAGATTTGCGAACTGTCTCCGAGCATTATTCTTTTCTGAACTCCCTTACAGGATTCAATGTCACTTGAAGTTTCGATACTCAGAATTGAGTCTGTAAAAATTTCTGGAAGATGCACAACATTATAAACAGGCCTGTACGATATGATGCTTTTCGGTTTTGTATGCGTGTTAAAAGAATAAATCACTTTGTGGTTTATGCGTATTGTTACATCCTGATGTTCGGAATAAAAACAAAGTGTCGTATTACCGTCTTCAAAGGCACGCAGCCTGTGATAGATGTTTACAGTCCCGTTCTGAGTCGGAATTTTAGCAGGCAGAGCCGGAATAAAAGTCTTTTCATCGTAATTCGTGTAATAATACCAGCCCTTATCAAAAGATTTTGGTTCCCGGGTAATCAGTTTTACTCTCTGAGAGCCCTGTCCCATAAAAATTACAAAGATTCCTGTAAGAATAAAAATCGTAACAAGAGCATTTGCGATTGAATTCTTGATTTTATCAGAGTTTAAATTCATTTTTCTCCCGGGAAAACATTCCCCTGCTTTTCATAATTCAGAAGGAAATTCCAGACCGGTTCATACCAGTTCGAAGCTTCTGCACCTTCAGCAAGATATTTTTCGAATGCAGAAAGAATATGATTCCGCACTTCGTCCGCTTCTTCTTCAGTAAAATTTTCGGGCTTCAAAAACATATTCTTAATGAATTTCCGCGCATCGTCTGCCGTAATCCACTCCGGGAAATTTGCAGTTACCAGATACAGCGCGGCCGGAATACAGTTTACCGAGTGCTGCTTTACATACAAAACCGTCTCAGTGATTTCAAGCGCGCTCTGATAAAGCTCTGCATCCCACTGCGATTTTTCTGTCCCGGTAAAGTCTTCAGTTGAAAAAATATGGCGGTAAAATCCATAGGCAAGAAAAACTGTCGCAACATGAAGGCTCGGCACGCACAAAAAATGCGGATCCAGAGCATGAATCTGACGGAATTCGCGCATTTCTTTGTATTTCGGACGGTCCGTAGTTGTAAGCCGGAAGTGATAAATCTTTCCGCAGCACTGGTAAAGTTTCCGGAAACGGAGCATCCACTGTTTTGTAAGGCGACTTGCATGCCAGAACCCGAATTTTTTTACAAGCATGGCAAGAGGCCGCACCCAGTGATTTATAAAATCAAGATAAACTCCGACTTTTGAAGGCGTGAACGGAATTTTTTTATCGAGCGGATGGTCAACGTGAACTACAGGAATATGAAGAATATGGAACTTCTCAAAATACTGGAGAAAGAAAAATTCTTTAAGAATTGTAGCAAAACATTTAAAATTCGTAATGAAACTTGGCGGTCCGAAAAGAACACCGGCATATGCTGTCAGAGGATTAAAAGTTTTCAGTGGCTTGTTGTCGAAATTTTTTGTCTTCATTCTATGCAGAATTTTAACATAGAATAAAGGAAAATTCCATAATCACTGTTATCTGAACGAAGAACTCAATCCGCAGAAAATCTATTGTCTTTTTTAGAATTCTGCATTATATTCTTATACGGCTTTCAGCAAAGCCGCTTTTATTCATCATTCCAGTTGATTTATCCAACTTGCGGACTGGGGCTTGCCCGTACGGGCGGCAAAATCTTGCTAAATAGGAGACTCATATGTCTGTCTTATCTAACAATCACTATCTTTTTACATCTGAATCAGTAAGCGAAGGTCATCCGGACAAACTCTGCGATCAGGTTTCTGACGCAATTCTTGATGCTTGCCTTGCTGTAGATCCGCAGTCACATGTTGCCTGCGAAACTTATGCCACAACCGGCATGGTTTTAATCGGCGGTGAAATTACAACTCACGCAGACGTTGATTTCCAGAAAGTCGTTCGTGATGTCGTTCGTGACATCGGCTATACAAGCGAAGATTTCGGAATTTCAGCAGACTCAATGGCTGTTATGAACGTAATTCACAATCAGTCACCGGACATCAATCAGGGTGTCGTTGGTACAGGCCTTAAAGAATACGAAGGTCAGCAGGGAGCCGGAGACCAGGGAATCATGTTCGGCTTCGCAACAAACGAAACACCAGAGTACATGCCTGCAACTCTTGTTTACGCTCACAAAATCCTTAGACGGGCAGCTGAACTCCGAAAGAACGGAACAATCGCATGGCTCAGACCGGATTCAAAATCTCAGGTCACAATCGAGTACGACGAGAATCACAAGCCTGTCCGAATCGACGCGGTTGTCGTAAGCCATCAGCACAATCCAGATGTAGATTATGACACAATCAAAAAGACAATCATCGACGAGATTATCAAGCCTGTTCTCGAACCGACAGGACTCTTGGACAGCGAGACAAAATACTACATCAACCCCACAGGCCGCTTCGTAGTTGGCGGCCCACACGGAGATGCAGGTCTGACTGGCCGAAAAATCATCGTTGACACTTACGGCGGTATGGGTCGTCACGGCGGTGGTGCTTTCTCTGGAAAAGACCCTTCAAAAGTTGACCGCTCGGCAGCTTACATGGCACGCTACATCGCAAAAAACATCGTTGCTGCAGGTCTTGCTGACAGGGCCGAAATCCAGCTTTCTTACGCAATCGGCGTTCCTCACCCGGTTTCAATCATGGTCGAGACATTCGGCACTGAAAAAGTTGAGAACGCAAAAATCGTTGAGGCCGTTAAAAAAGTTTTCGACTGCACTCCAGCAGGAATCGAAAAAACTCTTGATTTGCGAAAGCCAATCTATCGTGCTACAAGCAACTATGGTCACTTTGGCCGCGAGGGCTTCAGCTGGGAAAAAACCGACAAGGTTGAAGAACTTAAAAAAGCTGTAAAATAAACCGTTCCAGAGTTACGGCAATTTGACGGGAAGTGCTGAGTAATCGCGATAAGTGTTAACCAGCACTTCCCTTTTTATTTTTTGAAATTTCCTTAAATTTTTTGTTGCTTTTTTCTTATTTTCTATTAAAATATTCTTATATCAAAGCTGTAGATTTTGGAGATTTTTAATGAAAAAGATTTTTATTTCCCTTACACTTTTGTTTGCATCTTTCTGTATTTCTGCCCAGACAGCGCAGGAAATCGCAAAAATTTACTGCGACTTGGATCGTGTTCCTGATTTCAACTACTCAAACCTGGCTCTTGAAAATGTAGAAAAAAACGGTAAATCAGAAACCATCGAAGTCAAACAGTATGGGAGTGGCGTTGATAACGGTCTTAAAAATGTCGCTTTTGATTTTATTGCTCCTGCCAGCGTAAAAGGAATGCGCGTCTTACAGCTTGAAAAATTAAAGAAAGCCGATGACCGCTGGGTTTATCTGCCAAAATTACGACAGGCACGCCGTATTCCTATGACTGAACGAACAAAATCTTTCGGAGGCACTGAGTTCACCTACAACGATATGACCATCCGAAACGAAGACGAGGACAAAAACGAAATCACAGACGGAAATGCAAAAATCACCGTCGGCGGAACTTCTTACACCTGCTGGAAAATGAAATCGGTTCCACATAAGCTCAGCGAAGTTGAATATCACTACCGCCTCACATGGTTTGACAAAAAAACATACATTCCTGTACGCATCGAATTCTACGATTCAAAAGACAAAATGATTAAAACGTCAGAATGTCTTAAAATTGATATGGTCAAAGGGAAAACCGGCATTGAATATCCGCTTCGACGAAAAAGCGTAATCACAAATCTTGTCACAGGCCGAAAAACCATTGCGACTGTAAAAGATTTCGTATTTGACGAACCGATTGCCGACGGATATTTCACTCAGAACTGGCTCATCACGGGCAAGGCGCCGAAAATCAAGGCAAAAAAATAAAAACCTGATTCATTTAGACAATTTTGAGTCTTAAAAAAACTTGAATATATTGTCTATTTATTATAAAATAAAATATCTATTATTAAGGGGCTTTATCATGGCTTTAAAAAAATCTTATTCAAAAGACAAAAAAACTTGCAAAGTAACATTTTCGGTTTCTCCAGAAGCTGCTCAGGGAGCAAAAACTGTAACAATTGCTGGAGATTTTAATAGCTGGAGCTCAACAGAAACTCCTCTCAAAAAAGGAAAGGACGGTTCTTTCTCTGTCGCTATCAACCTCGAGCCAGGAAAAGAATATCAGTTCCGATACCTTCTTGATGGAAGCCGATGGGAGAACGACTGGGCAGCAGACAAATACATTCCTGCTCCATTCTCTTCAACCGACAACTCAGTTGTTATCTGCTAAATAAAAGCAGCACGAATATAGAAAGGCACTCGCATTGAGTGCCTTTTTTTTATTTTGCTTTCTAAAAAATGAACGCCGAACTTTCAAAACTCCCGGTTTTTCCGTATCTTTCTCAAATCTGCGACGCCCTCAAATCTTCCGAAAGCCGTTTTCTTGTTCTTACGGCTGAGACTGCCGCAGGAAAATCAACTGGCGTACCACTTGCAATTCTGGAGCACTTCGAAGGAAAAATATTCATGCTGGAACCGAGAAGGCTTGCGGCAACTGCGATTGCTGACAGGCTTTCCAATTTACTTGGAGAGAAAACCGGCGGCACTGTAGGATTTCGTCTTCATCTTGATTCAAAAGTGTCGTCTGAAACCCGGCTTGAAGTAATCACCGAAGCAATTCTGACACGTCGTCTTCAGTCAGATCCCCTTCTTGAAGATGTAAATGTGATTATTCTCGATGAATTTCACGAACGCTCACTTCATTCAGACCTTGCACTCGCATTTTTAAAAGAGACAATGCAGCTTCGTGATGATCTTTTTGTAATCGTGATGAGCGCGACTATCGATTACCGTTCGACGGCGGAATACCTGGGTTCTGAAGGAAAACCTGCACCTGTGCTTCAGATTCCCGGGCGGCAGTTTCCGGTTTCCATCGAATACAAACCAAACCTGAGCGTTGCAAAAGCAGTTTTTAATGAGCTGGAATCCCCAAAAAAAGATGATGGTTCTATTCTTGCTTTTCTTCCTGGTATTTATGAAATCAGAAAAACAAAATCGGAGCTTGAAGAATACATTTCCAGGTCAGACTGTAATGCCGAGATTCTGATTCTGCACAGTTCCGTACCACTAAATGAACAGAGAAAAGTTCTCAGCCCCTGTCTTCCGGATTCTCCGAGACGCGTAATTCTTTCCTCTGCAATTGCAGAAACCTCCCTCACAGTTCCCGGCGTTACTATTGTGGTGGACAGCGGACTTTGCCGGACGAACAAAATGAATGTCGCGCTCGGAATGGAACATCTGGTAACAGAAAATGAAAGTCTTTTCAGCGCAGAGCAGCGTGCAGGACGTGCCGGACGAATTTCTGCCGGCAGATGCATCCGTCTCTGGAGCGAACATGATGTACTCCTTCTTCAGAATCAGCCGGAAATTCTCCGTGCAGATTTGACTCAGCTTGTTCTTGAATGTGCACAATGGGGAGCGACAGAAATAACAAGACTCGACTGGCTCACACCTCCCAATGAATCTGCCTGGAATGCAGCAGAACAGCTTCTTGAAAATCTCGACTGCCTTGCATCTGATAAAGATTCAAACGGCACAAAAACAATCAGAATCACAGAAAAAGGAAAGGTGGTTTTGAAACTCGGCCTTCATCCGCGCCTTGCTTGCGTCGCTCTTTGTGGCGGGGCAGAAGCAGTTCTTCCGTTTTCCGAATATGCGTCTTCAAAAACTGAATTACAGCAGAAATTTCTGAACGACTTAAAGAGACGTCTTAAAGAAACAGGAAAAATTTACAATATCACTGAGGATGGCCGTTATTCCGGACAGCAAAATCCAGTTCTCTCCGGATTTCCGGACAGGCTTGCCAGAATCGCACCTGAAACTCAGCCAAACGCTGACCGTGCAGAATATCAGTTTCCGGGCGGACGAAAAGCCTGGCTTTCACGCGAAAACCTTTCCTCAAAAAAACTGCCGTCATTTCCGCTCTGGATTGTCGCTCCCGAAGTTGATGCAGGGGAACGGACAGGAAAAATTTATTCATTCGAAACTCTTTCAGATAATCAGGCAGAAGAATTTTTACAAAAACACGCGAAATCCGAAATCAAAACAGAATTTACAGGACAAACGAACAGCGGAGATTTCAAAAATCTTTCGACTCAGAAAAAAGAAATAACATCATACGGAGCAATCGTTCTCAGTGAAAAAAAACTGGCCGTGGAGAGTGATGATTTTGCGCTTGCTGTTTGTGATTTAGTAAGCAAAAAAGGCCTGGAATCTTTACCGCTCGATGCAAAAACTGAAGATTTCCTTCTCAGAGTTGAGTTTTACATCCAAAACGAATATCAAAACAACAGTCCGGATTCTGTTTTGAAATCAGAATTACAGGAAAAATTCACATCCTTATCTCAGAACGCCGCTGAATGGCTCAGACCATTCATTAATATGCAGAAAATCAGTACACAGGATATTTTTAATGCCCTTTACTGGTATCTCAACGGAAGCGATATTGACTCAAAAGTACCTCTACAAATTACCCTTGCTAACGGCCGGAAACGAAAGATCAGATACGAAAAAAAAGCTGACGGTGAGATTGTTCCGTCGCTCGAAATCATAATTCAGCAGATTTTCGGCTGTCTTGAAACACCGGAGGTTCTTGGAAAGCCAGTTCTTTTAAAACTTCTTTCGCCTGCAAGCCGCCCGCTTCAGATTACGAATGACCTTGAGCATTTCTGGACCGGAGCATGGGTTGAAATCTGTAAAGAAATGAAAGGCCGGTATCCCAAACACAACTGGGATTACCGGAGATTCGAAGAAAAGCAGTCGTAAAACAGTTTTATTTCAGATACACCATCAAGAGCATAATATCGCTGTTACGGATTCCTGAAATTCTGCTTGCCTGTCCCAGCGTGAGAGGACGAACAGCTTCCAGTTTCTGACGGCTTTCGCCTGAGAGTGCCGGGATTTTTCCGTAATCAAAATCAGCCGGGATGTGAAAATGCTCCATCTTGTGCATTTTTGCGACCCTTGCATCCTGCTTTTCGATGTAATATTTGTATTTTGCATCTTCCTGTGCAATTTCCCAGACGATTGGGCTGAATCCCGGGTTCTCTGCGTTCGCATCTTTCAGCAAAAGCTCCGTGGCTTCAGCTACCTGCTCATATTTGAGTTTTGTCGCATTGAACTGTGCTTCGGTTTTGATTCCAACCTTGAATGCTTTTTCGCTCAAACGGCGGTCTGCTGTGTCGTGCCTCAATTTTAAGCGGTATTCGGCACGGGCTGTGAACATTCGGTAGGGCTCTTTTGTTCCGAGCGTGACCAGATCATCAATCAAAACGCCGATGTAAGCTTCGTCTCGTCCTAAAATCAGAGGTTCCCAGACTGGGATTGTGTGGAAATTTTCTTTTCCGTGCTCTTTCTGGAAATTCTCCAGAAGTTCATTCACGGCATGAGTTTCCTTTTGAGAGATTTCTGCAAAATGCTTGATTTCTTCTATTGTGAAATGTGATTTGAAAGCAAAAGCGTTCGGCTCTGCCGAGGCCGGAACCTGACCCATACCGGAGTGAGAAAGGCACAAGTCTCCGCAAAGCTCTTTGTGTGCACGGGCGTAAAGCGCTGCGTTGATTCCGGCTACAAGTCCCTGACCGGCCGCTTCTTCGTAGCCTGAGGTTCCGTTAATCTGACCTGCGTTAAAAAGACCTGCGACCCGCTTTGTTTCGAGTGAAGGGAAAAGCTGTGTCGGCTCGACATAATCGTATTCGACGGCATATCCCGGGCGGGCAACATGACAGTTTTCAAAGCCCGGAAGTGTGCGCAAAAATGCATCCTGAACTTCTTCCGGCAGGCTTGATGAAAGACCGTTGAGGTAGATTTCGTCGGTGGCAAGGCTTTCAGGCTCTACAAAAAGCTGGTGTCGTTCCCGCTCCGTAAAGCGCATTACCTTGTCTTCGATTGAAGGACAGTAACGGGGACCGATTCCGTGGATTTTCCCTGAATACAATGGTGAGCGGCCGATATTTTCACGGATAATTTCGTGAGTTTTTGCGTTCGTGTAAACCAGATGGCATGGAACCTGCGGGCGTGTGACCTCATCGTTTTCAAAAGAGAAGGGAACGATTGTGTCGTCTCCCGCCTGAATTTCAAGTTTTGAAAAATCAATCGTGTGCCGTAAGATTCGTGGAGGAGTTCCTGTCTTCAAGCGGCCAGTCGTGAAACCGAGACGGTTGAGTGACTGTGTGAGACCAAAAGCTGCCTGCTCGCCGATTCGGCCACAAGGAGCGTCGTATTCGCCAATAAAGATTCGTCCGCCCAAAAAAGTGCCTGTCGTGAGAACGACCGAGCGCACAGGAATCAGTCTGCCCCGCTCGGTGACGAGTGCCGTGAGTTTTTGTCTTTTGCCGGATTTTGCGGCTTCTGTAAGAATGTCTTTTTCTGTGAATTCTCCCGGAATTTCACCTGACTGTGAGCTTTCGGCTGGCGGGAGAGACGTGTCGCTTTCTGTGGTGAGCAAATCGACCACAGTATCCATGAGCGTGTAAAGGTTCGGTGTTGTCTCAACAGTCTGTCGGGCGATGCTTGAATACAAAAGTTTGTCCGCCTGACTTCGCGGAGCCTGAACCGCAGGTCCACGGCTTTTGTTGAGCATTCGGAACTGAATCATTGATTTGTCGATAAGTTTTCCCATTTCGCCGCCGAGAGCGTCAATTTCACGGACGATGTTTCCTTTTGCGATACCGCCGATTGAAGGATTACAGCTCATTCGTGCGATTGAGTCGATTGTCTGAGTAATCAAAACCGTCTTGAGACCCATTCGTGCCGAAGCAAGAGCCGCCTCAATGCCTGCGTGTCCACCGCCAACGACAGCTACATCATAAAAATCATAAAATCCAGCCATAATTCAATTCATAACCCGTTTGTGAAAGATTTCAGAATTATATCGAAAAAAATAAGAATAAGGAATAAGCAGCAGAATAAACAGGATTCAGACTGTTCTCATTGAAAAATTGTACGATTTGGTCTATAGTTTTCATCAAGATTATTATAGAAAGAAAACAGGATTTTAGAAATATGGCTTTAAGACTTTTTAACACAATGGGACGCACAATGCAGGAATTCGTGCCGGTACATGAGAATCATGTCGGTTTTTACGGATGCGGACCTACGGTTTACAATTATGCGCATATCGGAAATCTTCGTGCCTATGTCTTCCTTGATATCCTCGATAAAACGCTCAAATTCTTGGGCTACGACATCAAGCATGTAATGAACATCACTGATGTAGGCCACCTCACAGGCGACGGCGATGATGGTGACGACAAAATGCTCAAAACTGCCGAGGAGCGACATCAGAGCGTTCTTGAAGTCGCAAAATATTACACAGATGCTTTCATGAAGGACATCGATGCCCTCAATATCCGTCACCCGGACGTAATCTGCAAGGCCACAGAGCATATCACAGAGATGATTGAGCTTATCAAAAAGCTTGAGGCAAACGGCCACACTTACATGGCAGGCGGAAACCTTTACTACGACATCTCAACCTATCCTGATTACGGAAAACTTGCGAATCTTGATTTGGAAAAACTCGTCGCAGGCAAGGGCAAAAGAAATGTCGTCGTCGTTGACGAGAACAAGCGGAACCCGGGAGACTTCGTTCTCTGGTTCACAAAGTCTAAGTTTGAGAATCAGGCTATGACTTGGGATTCTCCGTGGGGACGAGGCTATCCGGGCTGGCACATCGAGTGTTCTGCAATGAGTATGAAATACCTGGGAAAGCACATCGATATTCACACGGGCGGAATCGACCATGTTCCTGTTCATCACACGAACGAAATCGCTCAAAGCGAAGGAAGCTTTACCGAAGAAGAGCGCAAGGAAGGTCCGTGGGTAAAATACTGGCTCCACAACGAATTTTTGATTCTTGAGGGCGGAAAGATGTCCAAATCAAGCGGCCACTTTATCACGCTGCAGACCGATTTACCGGAATCAAAAGGCTATTCACTCACAAGCAAAGGGTACGCTCCTCTTGATTACCGCTTCTTCCTTCTCGGAGGCCACTACCGAAAACCGCTCGTATTCTCACTTGACGGCATGGAAAGCGCAAAAAACGGTCGTTCGGCATTGAATGAACGAGTCGCAAAACTTGTCAAAAAAGCAAAAGACGAAGAAAAAATCGAGCTTACAAAAGAAAATTTTGCTGACATTCTGGGGAAAATCGCTTCTTCAATGGCAGAAAGCGAAAATCTCAAGCGATTCAAAGAGGGTCTTGAAAACGATCTGGCAACTCCTGTCGCTCTCTCGGCTTTGCAGAAGGCTTCGAACGGCAAGAATCAGAAAGCAAGCGAAGCTCTGGCCGACATCTTCACAATGGACAAAGTTATTTCGCTCTCCGTGATTGAAAACGCAATCGCACTCGTCAAAAAACAGGCAGAAGAAGCAAAGGCACACACAGACGACCACGCTGGAGACCCGGAAGCTGAGGAAATCACAGCACTTGTTGCAGAGCGAACAGCCGCTAAGAAAGCAAAGGACTTTGCAAGAGCCGACCAAATCCGAAATGATTTGGCAGCACGAGGAATCACTATTATCGATACTCCGCAGGGCCCGACTTGGAAACGCGGATAAGCGTCACCCGAACTGCGTAATTAAATCTTCGTGAGTTTTACAGCCTGTCTTACTCAGAATCCGGGTGAGCAGGCTTGAAACCGCACTTTCTGAAACATCAAGAGATTCTGCAATCTGTTCCACGGTCTTTCTCTCGATTATCTTATTTAAAATAAAACGCTCGTTCTTTGTAAGGCTGTCGAGAACATTCTGATAAGTTTTAAGGGATGCAAAAAGCGAAGGCTGAATGTATGATTCTCCCCTTTTTACGGCTCCGATCGCCTTTACAAGTTCTTTTTCCGTGCCGGCTTTTGAAACGAAACCTTCCGCACCGATTTCAAGCAGGAGAGTCACAATTCCAGGGTTTGAATACATCGAATAAACGACGGTCTTTATCGACGGAAAATGAATTCTGATTTCACGGAGAATATCAATTCCACTTTCTTCCCCAAGGAAAAGGTCGAGAACAAGAATTTCCGGAAGCCCGCTCGCTCCCATAATCGAAAGCTCAACAAGTTTATCAAACGCTTCGGTTTTCGTTGAGGCGAAACCTTTACAGACAAGCCCTGCCTCATTCTCCAGAAACTGCCGTATTCCAAGATTCGTGAGGGCGTGATCCTCAACAACAAAAAATGTTGTCCCGTCGAGTCCGTATTTCGAAGAATTTTCCATATTCTAAATAGTCTCCATTCTTTTTACGATAGTCACCTGAGTTCCGGCACCCTCTTCCGAACTGATGTCAAGTTCAGCTCCGATAAAACGTGCCCTCTCACTCATTCCGAACAGTCCGAAATGCTTTGTTTCAGCAGCAACTTTCCGTCTTCTTCTTACATCAAAACCTTTTCCGTCATCCGTAATGAAAATATAGATTCCTTTTGGCTCGGTTCCAATCTGATTTCTGACAAGGACAGTCACTTCAGTTGCATCGGCATGCTTGATTATATTATTCAGTGATTCCTGAACGATTCTGTAAAGATTTAAGTTTTCAGTCTGCGTAAGAAAATAAGTATCTATTCCTTCCGTGACCGTAAGTCTGAAGTCAATGCTGCTGCGTTCCTCAAAAGTCTGGCAAAGATTCACAAGGTTTGCGACAAGGTCATTTCTCGTAACATCAGGAGGAGCGAGATTATAGCTCATCGATCTGACTTCATAAAGAGATTTTTCAAGAATTGAAGAAAGCTCGGACTGTTCAAGTTTCTCCGCAAGGCTTTTGCAGTATCTCAGATCCTGGGCAACCGTATCGTGCAGTTCACGCGCAATTCTTGCCCTCTCCTCTTCCTGTCCCTGAATCGTGAATTTTAAATGTTCGGCAGAATTTTCGCTATTTCGTTTTGACTTCAAGAATTTAATCGCAAGGATAATAGCTCCGACTGCGCCGACAAAAAAAACGACGTCAAAAACGATAAAGAAAATCGTGTAAGAATGAATTATTGAATAAAGATGACGAACCTGTTCTTCAGAAACATTCATATCCTACCATTCTTCCTCGCCTAAAAAATAGACCATTGATTTATAAACTCCGTACCCCATAAAAGTCGTAAGAAGTCTGTCTGTAATGGAAACCGGAACCTGAGCTAAAATTGATGCCATAAGAAGAGAAAAATGCATGTCGACGAAAGAATCCGTAAATTGTTTGACGGGTGCAATTCTGTCCGGAATATCAAGAACCGTAAAACGGATAAAATCAATCATGCCGCTCGTTAAAATAACCAGAAATGAAGAAATTATCGCAATCAGAACAAGGTAAAGAAGAGTAATAGCTCTTGAAATTTTGAATTCTTCTTTTTTGCGGGCAAAATACCAGGTAACTATGGCGACAATCGCACTGCAGACACCAAAAAGAAGACTAAAGGGGTCAAAATTGTAGCCTCTGCCAACCTGTGTAAGCGCACTTATAATATTAAAGCCGATTCCAACACAAAGACCGGGAACAAGCCCGTAATAAAAAGTGACTGCAATTGTAAAAATTGTATCCATGAAAAGAGGAATATGGAGCATATCGCAGCAAATATAACTGCAGATGTAATTCAAAGCCTCACAGATAAGACACACCAGAAAAACCCGCGTAATTCTTGCTATTTTTTCACCAGACAAAAATAAATCTCCAAAATCTCTATTATTATAGCACAAAAAAAGGAAAAGTCCATAGTATTACGGTACCAGCAGGAATACAGAGGAAGCCGTTCAGAAGTAAATCTCCGAAAACTTAAAATAAATTTTATTTACAATTAAGAATTATGGGTGTATAATAAGATTTATGGCAGACTTACTTACAGATGCAGAATTTGACAAGTTTCGAAAACTTATTTATGACGAAAGCGGTATCACTTTCTCGGCAACGAACCGTTCAATTTTGGACAGCCGTCTGAAGGAAAAACTTCGCGAAAAGCAGCTTGACTCTATCGAAGAATACTATCGTCTCGTTATGTCTAACAAAGAAGAAATGAAAATCATGCTCGACTCTGTTACGACAAACCTTACCCGTTTCTTCCGGAATCAGCCGCATTTTGATGCACTCGTAAACTATGTAATCCCTCACGTTATCGAACAAAAACGCAAAACAGGCGATACAACCATCCGAATCTGGAGTGCAGGCTGCTCAACAGGTGAAGAGCCGTACACTATTGCAATGATTCTCGCAGATATTTTGCCGCCGCCATACAAATTTCAAATCACTGCGTCTGACATCTCCCTCAAATGTCTTATGACAGGTCAAGCCGGATTCTATCCTGAAGCCCGAATCACCGGAATTCCGCAGAAATATCTCGACCGCTTTTTTACAAAAAATGACCGCGGCTATCAGGTAAAACCCGAATTAATGAATACAATCAAATTCGACTATCATAACCTTCGCAACGATTCAGGTGCCCGCAATCTCGATGTCGTATTCTGCCGAAACGTTCTCATCTATTTTGATGAACCTGCGCAAAAAAACGTAATCGACCGGTTCTGGAACTCAATGGCTCCGAATTCATATCTGTTCATCGGACACTCAGAAAGTTTGTTCGGAATGGATACAAAATTTGAATTCTTAAAGACCGACTGGGCATGTCTGTATCAAAAGCATCCGTAAGCAAATCACTTTTTTTATGGGAGGATAAACAACTATGGAAGATATTTCTGTTGCAATCTGTGATGACTCAGCGCTCATGCGTAACCTTATTTCCCGTGTAATTGACGAGACTGAAGGCCTCACCGTAGCCGGCAAGGCAATGAACGGTAAATTCCTCGTAGACAAACTGTCTATGTTTAAGCCTGATGTAATTATTCTCGACATAGAAATGCCAGAAATGACCGGTGTAGAGTTCCTGCGCTGGCGCAAACAGAATAAAATTGACATTCCTGTCATCATTCTTTCAAGCATCGCCGAAAAAGGTGCCGCCGTCACAATCGAATGTCTCGAACTTGGCGCTGCCGACTTTATCACAAAGCCAAACGGCTCAATTTCAGCCGACATCAGTTCTGTTTCTGACAGGCTCATCGAACTCATCGCATCTTACGGTGGTTCATATGCCCGTCGCCACGGAAAGCAGGTTCGCTCAAGCGATTTTTTCTCAAACCTTGGCTCAGACCGTCTTGTCGAACGCAAGCTTGCTACAGCAATGGGCAAGGAAAAAGCCCACGAATTTCTCGCAAATACTCACTCAAAAACTTCATCAGCAGAAATCATCTCAACTCCAGCAGCTTCAAAAGGACCTGCAGTTATTGAGGCTCTCAGAAAACCAGGCAAAATCGAAGTCATCGCAATCGGTATTTCAACAGGTGGTCCAAACGCGCTCCGTGATGTCTTCAAAATGATAGACCCTCATCTGAAACAGCCGGTACTTGTCGTTCAGCATATGCCTGCAGGTTTTACTAAAGAATTTGCAAATTCCCTGAATAAAATCTGCGCCCTCAATGTTAAAGAAGCAGAGGACAACGAACCAATAGAAAGCGGAAACATTTACATTGCTCCAGGTAACTACCATATCTACGTAGAACAGACAAATCTCGGGAAAAAAATGCTCCGGCTTTCACAGGAACCTCAAAGAAACGGTCACCGGCCTTCTGCAGATGTTCTCTTCGAATCTGTCGCAAAAGTCTATCAGAACCACGCACTTGGCGTAATAATGACTGGTATGGGTCGCGACGGTGCAGTTCAGCTTGCAGAAATGCGGAAGCAGGGTGCATGGACGCTTGGCCAGGACGAAGCAACTGCAATCGTATACGGAATGCCGAAAGTTGCATTCGAACTGGGAGGTGTTCAAAAGCAGGTACCTCTCGAAAAAATGGCTGATGAAATTTCAAAACTCGCCCGAGAGAACGCATAATAAAACATACTTTTAGACACGGCTTTCCTGATTCTTTCGGGAAAGCTTTTTTTTTAAGAATGAATTTAAAATGTTGTTTGACAACTCATCAAGTATAGTGTATTATAGAAGAACTTGATTTCATAAACTAGGGGAAGTATAAAAAATGGACAAGAATTTAATTCTGTTCATCGGTCTCCCGGTTGCAGGAATCGTTCTTGGATGGATTATTAGATGGTGTTATGCCAGATTTCAACTATCTGCGTCAGAACAAAAAGCTGAACGCTTAAGACAGGATGCAATAAAAGAAGCAGAAGCACAAAAAAAAGAAATTTTGCTTGAAGCAAAAGACCAGATCATTCGTGAACGAAAACAGCAGGAACGGGAAGATCGTGAACGACGGGCCGAGGTTCAGAAATATGAATCTCGAGTAAGCAAGAAAGAAGAGCTTATTGACAAACGTGCCGAGGAATTTGACAAAAAAGAAATCGAATTCCAGAACCGTGTCGCCGCAATGAAAAAGCGTGAAGAGCAGCTTCAGGAACAGGAAGAACAGTATCGCAAGGAACTTGAGCGAATCTCCGGTCTTTCTGCAAAAGAAGCAAAAGATTTAATCATCAAGAATCTTGAAAATGATGCCCGACACGATGCTCAGGCTCTCTTAAACAAAATTGAGCAGGACGCCCAGCTTTCAGCTGAAAAGAAAGCTCAGGAAATCCTCATTTCTACGATTCAACGAATCGCAACAGAAACAACCGGTGATTTAACTGTCACAACAGTTTCACTGCCGGGCGATGAGATGAAAGGCCGTATTATCGGTCGCGAAGGACGCAACATTCGTGCGCTCGAAACACTTACGGGTGTCGATATCATCATCGACGATACGCCTGAGGCTGTCGTTATCAGCTGTTTTGACCCTGTCCGAAAGGAAATCGCAAAACAGTCACTTGAACGCCTTGTAACGGACGGACGCATCCATCCGGCCCGACTCGAGGAAATCGTCCAGAAAGTAACACGTGAGATTCAGCAGAAGATTTACGAAGAAGGCGAAAAAGTTCTCTTCGATCTTGGAATCCACAACATGAATCAGGACGGTGTCCGTGCTCTCGGAAGGCTCTATTTCCGAACAAGCTACGGTCAGAACGTTCTTACCCATTCAAAAGAAGTTGCAGAAATCGCTTCTTTGCTTGCAGCTGAGGTCGGAGCAAATAAAGAACTTGCCAAAAGGGCTGCCCTCCTCCACGATATCGGTAAAGGTGCCGAGAACGATTCGGACCAAAACCACGCAGAGGTTGGAGCTGAAATGGCTCGCAAAATGGGTGAAGATCCAAGGGTCATCAATGCAATTGCGGCACACCACAACGACGTTGAGGCCACGACACTTGAAGCTGTCATAGTTCAGATTGCGGATGCCATCAGCGCAGCACGCCCTGGAGCACGACGCGAGACAGTCGATAACTATGTCAAACGCCTTGAAAACCTTGAGGAAACAGCCGAAAAGTTCAACGGTGTCGAAAAGGCATATGCAATTCAGGCTGGTCGCGAACTTCGTATTCTGGTCAACAACGAAAAAATTCCAGATAATGAAGTTAAAGAACTGGCACAGAAAATTGCAAAACAAATCGAAACGGATATCCGCTATCCGGGACGCATAAAACTTACAATGATTCGCGAAACCCGAATCGTTGAGTACGCAAGATAAAAAAACAATCCCCTGCACTTCATTTGCAGGGGATTTTCATTTTAGGGTAATACTATGAAATTCCTAATTCTTTCAGACATTCACGGAAGCGCAAAATCTCTTGAGACAGCTCTTTCAACTTTTGATAACAAATACGATTCAATCATTATTTGCGGTGATTATTTGAATCACGGACCAAGGAACCCTCTCCCCGACGGATGGGATACTAAAAAAACTGCGCAGATTTTAAATTCTCTCAAAGAAAAAATAATCTGTGTACGCGGTAACTGTGACAGCGAAGTCGACCAGATGATGCTCGAATTTCCATGCCTTACTTCATACACAACAATCGCACTTCCTCTCAAAGAAAAAATCAGGCGTCTTTTTATTCACCACGGACATTTATACACTCACGAAGAGCTTTTATCATGGCTTCCGGAAGATTCTATTGTCATCAGCGGCCACACTCATATCACGAATCTTGAAAAAAAAGATAATTTGTACTATTTCAATCCTGGCTCAATTTCGCTTCCAAAATGCGATGACGGGAAAACCTGCGGAATAATTGAAACGGACGAGAACGGTCGCATAACAGCCAGTCTTTATGAAATTTCAGGAAAAATGATCCGCGAAATGATTTTTTAGGGAAACACAACATCTTTTATAAAAAACAGATTTATGATAATCTTTTCCACAATATAAAAAAGAGGATTATTATGGGGTCTAAAAAAGTTGTTAATAATTACGGTTCCTTCGATGTCACTTTCGTAAAAGGAAAAGGTTCTACCTGTTACGACATAAACGGCAAAAAATACATCGATTTTCTTGCCGGAATCGCAGTAAACTGTCTCGGCCACAATTTTAAGCCGCTTGTAAAGGCAGTCTCAAAACAGGCAAAAAAACAAATTCACATATGCAATTATTTCGTCAGCGATGTCGGAGTACAATACGCTACGGAACTTCTTGCAAAAACAGGTTTCGATGCTGTTTACTTCGGAAATTCAGGAGCTGAAGGAAACGAGGCAGCCATTAAGCTTGCCCGCAAGTACGGCTGGGAAAACGGAGGAGAAAAGCGACGGGTAATCTACACTCTCGAAAGTTCTTTCCATGGACGAACCCTGGCAACCCTCACTGCAACAGGCCAGGATAAATTCCATCCTGCCTGTTTCGCTCCATATGTCGACGGCTTTAAGACTATCAAACCAAACGACTGGGAAGCAATTAAAACCGCTTTTGATGATACAACCGCTGCACTTTTAATCGAATGCGTTCAGGGCGAAGGCGGTGTTAATATCGTCGATTCAGACTGGGCAAAAGCAGCGGCAGATGCAGCAAGAGCCGCAGGTGCAATCGTTATGGCAGACGAAGTACAGACAGGCTTCGGACGCACAGGCACTCTCCTCGCAAGTGATGCTCTTGGCTTTAATCCTGATGTCGTCAGTTTTGCGAAAGGAGCTGCAGGCGGAGTTCCATTCGGAGGTATTTTAATCAGGGGAAAAGCTGCCAGTGTCTTTAAGGCAGGTGATCATCAGTCAACTTTTGGAGGAAATCCTCTTGCCTGTGCAGCTGGACTTGTAGTCCTCCACGAGCTTGAAAAACCGGGATTTCTTGAAAGTGTTACCGAAAAAGGCGAATATATTCGTAAAGAGATTGCCGGTTTTGGCTCAAAGGTCGTCGGTGAAATCCGTGGCAAAGGACTTATGATTGGCGTTGATATGATAAACGGCGCAAAAGCGCTTGATGTCGAAAAGAAACTTCTTGAAAAAGGCCTTCTCACTTCGACGGCAGGAGCAAATACACTCAGACTCGTTCCTCCGCTGAACATTTCATACAAAGAAATCAACGAAGGACTTGCAATTCTGAAAAACGTACTCCTATCTTTTTGACATCATTCTGTTTGAGATTCTGGTTCCTGCGAACTGAATCAGGGCAACCATAAGGATAATCACAATGACGGAGGCAATCATAACATCTGTGCGGAAACGCTGATATCCGTATCTGATTGCAAGATCTCCCAAGCCTCCGCCACCGAGTGTACCGGCCATTGCAGAATAACTAACAAGATTTATGATTGTAAGCGTTATTCCTGAAACAACTGAAGGCAGCGCTTCCGGAATCAGGACCTTATAAATAATCTGCCAGTTCGTAGAACCCATACTTCTAGCAGCCTGCACCACTCCAGGATCGACTTCATTAAGAGCAGTCTCCGTGATTCTGGCAACAAAAGGTGCTGCTGCAATGGAAAGCGGAATAATAGTCGCTGCCGTACCGATTGCAGTACCAAGTATAAGACGTGTGAGCGGCAAAAGAACAATCATCAGGATAACAAAAGGAAAAGAACGGAAAACATCGATAATGCGGCTCAAAACAAGGTTAAAGCCTGCTTTCGGTGTAATTCCGTATTTATTCGTAACGTTCAGAAGAACTCCGAGCGGAAAACCAATCAGAACCGCAAAAAGAGTAGAAAAAAAGACCATCAGCAAAGTTTCAAGTGTGGACTGCCCCACCAAAATCAAAATCTGTTCCATAAAATCCCCTTATTTTTTCTGTACACGGACACCATTTTCGGCCAGAGCAGCCACCGCTTTTTCAACAGATTCTTCGCTGCCAAGAATATCACATTCCATATAACCTACGTTTTCTTCCGGCAGGTGAATAATTCCGGCAGCCAGAATATTAAAGCTTACATCAAAGTCTTTCGTAATCTTACTCAGAACCGGCTCTCCAGTTGCTTCCCCGACAAAATGCAGAAGATAAGAACCGTTTTTTTCCGTCCATTTTACAATGTCACCATCTCGATTATCAGAAGACTCGGTACTGTTAACGATATTTTTGATAAAATCGCGGGTTGTCTGAGTCTGCGGGTTTGTAAAAATATCTTTGACTTTTCCGCTTTCTACCACATGTCCGTTTTCAATTACAGCGACATTTTCACAGGCATCGCGCACAACTTCCATTTGGTGCGTAATCATCACGACAGTGAGATTCATTTTTTTCTGGATTTCTTTAATGAGAGCAAGTATCTGTCTTGTGGTGTTCGGATCCAATGCGCTTGTTGCCTCATCACAAAAAAGAATTCCGGGTTTAGTAGCAAGGGCACGGGCGATTGCTACACGCTGCTTCTGACCGCCGCTCAGAGTGCTTACAGGTGCATTTTCGCGGTCCTCAAGACCTACAAGTGTGAGCATCTCCTTTACCCTGGACTTTATCTTAGACTTTGGCCAGCCTGCAATTTCAAGAGGATAAGCGACATTTTTTCCGGCCGTTCTTGAAGAAAAAAGGTTGAAATTCTGGAAAATCATGCCGATTTTACGCCGTTCGCTAATCAGTTCTTTTTTTGAAAGGTTGTCGATCCGCCTGTTTCCGTAAAAAACAGAACCAGAATCAGGTTTTTCGAGCATACTGACAAGCCGGACCAGAGAACTTTTTCCAGCCCCGCTCTTACCTATAATACCAAAAATCGAATTGTCAGGAATTTCAAGTGAAACGCCGTCAACAGCCCTTATTTCGCGTTTCTCTTCATCGGAAACGGAAACATACGTTTTTTTGAGATTGTCAAGTTTTATGAGCATATTTTATCTGCCTTCGTGCATCTTAATTTTATTGTCGTACATAATTTTATCGGCGGCCTTGAAAACAGACTCGACATCGACTCCGGGTTTATTGCTGTAAACTTCCATTCCGAACGCTGCCGAATATCTGAGCCATGGATCTCTGCTTTCATCTGCCTTTGATTCTTCAAATGATTTCTGCATCTGATTGAAAAGTTCATTTCGGTTTTCGTAATCACGGTTCTCAAGAACAACGACAAATTCGTCTCCTCCGATTCTGAAAACCGGGGAATGCTCGTAAATCTCACAGACAATATGACAGGCTCCAAGAATATACTCGTTGCCCTTTTCATGACCATAAGTATCGTTTATATGCTTGAGGTGATTTAAATCAATCATTACGATGCCGAATTTTGCCGTTCCAGAAGCAATTTTTTCGTTGAGTTTTAAGATTGCGTTGTCATAAGCGGTTTTATTTTTTACATGTGTAAGGGCATCCTGATAAGCGAGCACGTCAAGTTTTGCAACATTCTGCTGCAGATTGGAAACTTTTTTTTCGGCCGCAAGGATATTTGTCGCATAAGTTTTAATATCGCTGGTCATCTGACTTACGGCATGTGACAATGACTCAACTTCGTTTTTAGTGTGGATATCAGGCTCTGTGTACGCAAGAAGAGCCGGGTCAGTCTGGTTGTGGCTTGTAAGGGCGAATTCTGAAACGCTTTTTTCGAGCGCTTTGACAGGATAGGTGATATGCTGGCGCGACCAGAGAATAAAACAGATGCAGAAAAGAGTTCCGATTCCAAGGATTAGAGACAGAACAAAAATCATATGATTGATCAAAGTTTTGCGGATTTCGGTAACAGAAATGTCAACGCACAAAAGGCCAAAAACCTCTCCGTTTGAATCCTGAAGCGGGAGCATTCCGGTGTAATCGTATCCCCATTCCGTCGGCTCTTTGTCCTGATCAAAAGAAACCTCCCCGGGATTTTCCATTGCCTCAAAGAAACTGTGCATTACGCTCGGCGGAAAAGAATCGTCCGGAACATCGCCAAGAAAATATAAGTCTTCGTAGTCGTTCTCGTATTCTTTTTTTGAAATACCGTTTATGATAACCATATAATTTCTGGTTTTTTCGGTATTTAGAGGCTTTATAATATAAACGAAATCGATATTGTAATTATCAACGATGGAATCAAGAAAAAACTGAAGTCCCTTGTACATTTCAGATTCTTCTTTCGTCCTTGTACATTCGGCCAGATCATCCTTATCAATGTTTCTGTCAATATAGTGAAGCAAATCGGTGAGATAAAACCTGTTTCGCTCGTACAGCCCTTTATAAAAAGCGGTATAATCCACAAGGCTGATGACAACGCACAAAACGAAAATAAATATTACGCAGGCGAAAGTAATACTTCTGTTTAACGGGCGATAATTTACAGTCATAGTCTTATTATACCATTAAAAATGAAAAAAGAAAACGAAAAGAATTGAAATGCAGGGAAAACCGTCTGAATTCTTCGTTATTCCTTTTCTTCTGATAACTGGTGAGTCTGTACTATTTCTTTGATTCTGGCAATCAATTTCGAATTTGAAAAGAGTTTTTCAACCGTAACGGGCATCCTCCAGGTCCAGTTGAAAGACGATACTGTCCCCGGAATGTTGATTCTCTCAGACTTTGCATTTTCTGAGTAGTATTTTGAATCAAGGTAAAGCCAATCCATAAGAGGCGGAATAAACCACGCCGCACTGGAACTTGCGTAAATTTTAAGCAGGTTTCCGCAGGTTTTCGGATCCAGTTTTTCGGAGAACTGTTCACTGCCTTTTGAGATTACGAAATAGTCTGACAGAGATTTCCGTGAGTTGTCGATAAATTCATCTGACATCGGATGCGCAATGTCAATCAGAGTATACTTAGGCTCAGCATCATACCATTCGCGCAAAGTCGATGAGTCGTGAACGCTCGGAGTGACTACGCTCAGTGGCCTGAAAGTATGGACATCCGAAAACGGCTGCTCAGGTTTGTCCCAGTTTTTACACCAGCGTGTGACTTTAAGCCCCAGAATTTCAAATTTATCAAGCACTTCTTCCATGCAGGGGATGAAAACACCGAGATCTTCGCCGCAGGCAGTCATGTCAGATTCATTTTTGAGTGCGGCAAAGATTTTTTGCGCCTGTTTTTTCCATTCTTTTTCCTGTTTAGAAGAATTTTCTGCAATCATCTTTCCGAGGATTTCTTTTTCGGCATCGGAAAGCGAGTTCCATGCACGGGTTTCGCCGTATTTCCAGAGCGGAACAAATTTATTCTTTGAGATTTCGATGAGGGTGCGGTTCTTCCACCAGGATGTGAGCCGTCTGAAAATCTCAAACTGAATGGAGACATCGATATTGTACTTGTCAAGGTTGATTTTTTTGATGTCGAGTTCAGTTTTTACGCCCGGTTTGAAAAGCCATAATTCTTCACGGCCAATTCTGTCACATAGAGTGCCAAGAATCTCACGGGTTGTTTCCGGATTTCCGATAAGCCTGATAAAATCCTCGGTAGGGACATGAGGCTGACTAAGCCAGCGGATTCTCTCTTTTGAAAAGCCCGCCTTTAAAAGTTCGCTCTCAGTGATTGCAGAATATGGTTCAGTATGTCCCATTTCGGCCGTGAATTCGCCTTCCGGAATCGTCCAGAGCCTGAAAAAGCCAGGGACATGATCGAGTCTGTACGCCCCGAAGAATTTTGAGGCTATGCTGATTCTTCGCCGCCACCATTTAAAGCCGTCTTTTTCCTGCGAGACAAAATCGTAGCACGGGAAGCCCCAGTTCTGGCCTGTGGGATTGTCGCCGTCAGGAGGAGAACCAGCCCGAGCCTTCTGATTGAATACATCAGGGCAGGCCCAGACATCGCACGAGTCCTCATTAAGAAGAATCGGGAGATCGCCTTTGAGCGTAATTCCAAGACTTTTAATGTAGTCCGAAGCAATCTTAAACTGTTTAAAAGCGATGAACTGCTCCCAGACATAAAAGTAAAGTTCTTCCTTGTTTGACGGATCGTTCCATACTTCGAGAATCTTCTCCTTTGAAAGATGACGGAACGACTTCTCCCATTCCTTCCAGCTTGCCTGAAGAAAATTGTGCTTGAAATATTTGTAGACGCAATAAAACGGGAGCCAGTCTTCGTTTTCTTTGATGAAACCGCTGATATTCTCGCGCATTTTCTCAGTTTTTTTAGTTCCCCGGGAATGTGCAATTGTCGAAAAAATCTTCCGTAAGAAAAAATCCTTGGCGTTCACGATAAACTCGTAGTCAAAACGTTCATCTTTTTTGTGAGAGAGAAATATATCGTAAGTTTTTCTAAAAGAAGAGTCGTTCTCATAGCATTTTGAAAATTCTTCGATAAGAGGAACACTGATGTACATCGGGTGAAGGGCGAATGCAGAGAGAGAAGAATAAGGAGAACTTTGCATTCCCGTGTCGAGGACAGGCAGAAGCTGAATTATTGAAAAGCCCGCCTTTGAGGCAAAGTTCGCAAATTTGATGAGGGATGGAAATTCGCCGATAACGGGAGAATCTTCAGTCCGTAAAGCCGCCAGCGGAACGGCAACACCAGTTTTTCGTTCAATCATTCTCATATTGTAACATGAAAGTCCGGTTTTTGAAAACAAAAAGTCGTAATCGTCTCCTGCAGGTTATTATTTTTTCCTTGTTTTTATCTGTCATTATGATAGAATTAAATAATAAATTATGATTCTGGGAGTCAGAGTCAAATCATTTTACTGGAGCTTAATTATGAATGGAAATGTAATCGTCGGTCAGTCTGGAGGTCCAACGGCCGTTATCAATTCTAGTCTGGCCGGTGTTTTTAAAACCGCTCACGACCGCGGAGCAAAAAAAGTCTACGGTATGCGTAATGGAATCAAAGGTCTTCTTGACGAAAAATATGTCGATTTGACAGACAAACTCAATTCCACCATGGCAATTGACCTTTTAAAGCGAACTCCGTCGTCATATCTCGGATCATGCCGTTTCAAACTTCCGGATGTAGACAAAGACAAAGCCACATACGAAAAGATTTTCAAGATTCTCGACAAGCTTGATGTAAAATATTTCTTCTACATCGGTGGAAACGACTCGATGGACACCATCGACAAACTCACAAAATACGGAAAATCAGTGAATTCCGACATTCATTTTATGGGTGTCCCAAAAACAATCGACAACGACCTCGCAATCACGGATCACACTCCTGGTTACGGCTCAGCAGCAAAATTCATCGCAGCAACAATGAAAGAAATCATCCGTGACGGTCACGTATACGACTACCCTACAATCTCCATCGTTGAGATAATGGGACGAAACGCAGGATGGCTCACAGCGGCGGCTGCCCTTGCAAAATCAGATGACTGTGAAGGCGTTGATTTGATTTACCTTCCTGAAAAAGTTTTTGATGTCGACCACTTCCTGGGAAAAATTAAGGAACTTTCAAAAACAGGCAAGTCTATCGTAGTTGCTGTTTCTGAAGGTGTGCGTGTTGCAGACGGAAGATTTGTATTTGAACTGGCAGAGCATGTTGAATTCGTCGATGCATTCGGTCACAAGCAGATGTCCGGAACTGCGAAATTCCTTGCGAACAAGATTACGGCAGACCTCGGTATGAAAGCCCGAGCCATCGAACTTTCGACCCTACAGCGATGTGCAGCTCATATGTCAAGCCGTACAGACATCACAGAAGCATACAATGTAGGCGGTGCTGCAGTAAAAGCAGCATTTGAAGGTGAAAGCGGAAAAGTCGTAGTTATCAAGCGTGTTTCGGACGATCCTTATATGAGCATCACAGAAACTGCCGATGTCTCAAAGATTGCCAACGTCGAAAAGAAAGTTCCTCTCGAATGGATTACAGATGATGACTATGTCACTGCGGATCTTGTTCACTACATTCATCCGCTTATCCAGGCTGAACTTTCACCGATTATGGTTGACGGTCTGCCAAGACATCTGAACCTGAACTAAGAAAACGCTGATTAATCAGCACTTTCTTAAAGGTCTTTTATCTGTTTGTTCTGAAAATGAAGGCTCATAGCGATGGCATTTGCCGCCGTTATGAGCAAATCCATGTCCTTATACTGCCAGATTCTTGCAGTTGATGTTGAGTCAGCACGAATATAACCGAAAATTTCATCATTATATCGGATTACGGCATACAAAACTGATTTTATCCCCTGCGCCCGGCATTCTTTTAAGAGCTCACTCTGATTTATATTTTCAAGGTTTCCGGTATCATTAAGATTGTAAATTCCCATTGAAGGGCTGACATTTTCCATAAAAAACGGATTTGTAATTGACTTGAAGTCTGCGGTCTTTGTAAGCGCAAAAATCTGGGAGAAATACAGCCCGTCTTTAGTCTGTATCGCAAGATGATCTATCATGAGGTTTGAGCCGAGAAAAAGAAGCAGGTCTTTGATTCCGTCCTGAACATGAGGTGCAGAATTTAAGAATTTGAAAATCTGTGTATGCATCTGCATGGACGAAATCGTAGTGTCGTCGGCTGAATGAAGCTGAATATTTTTATGTTTTGATTCGAGATAGATGATAAAGCAGTTGCGCCCCTTGATTTTTCCGCGGTAGAGCGCTTTGTCGGTAAGTTCAAAAAGAGAATCATAGGTCTGCGCATCGAGAGGAAAGCGCGAAAGACCGAAAGTGCATGTCAGAAAAAGATTTTTTACATTGGGCGGCGTAATTCCGTCTATCGATTTGTGAACCTCACGGAGAAGAGACCAGACTGCATCATACTCGGTGATTTCCGGAATGACGACCATAAACTCGTCTCCGCCGAACCTGCCAATAACACCGCGGGTCCCGAAAGCGTCTTTAAGGCGGTTAGCAAGAAAAGCTATTACGGTGTCACCCATTGTGTGGCCGTAATTGTCGTTGACATTCTTAAAATTGTCGATATCAATCAGAGCCAGCGAGAACTCCGTGCCTTTTTCGATTAAGTAATTTGCGTATTCAACAACGACATCACGCGTGAAAAGCCCCGTAAGAGAATCTGTTTTTAGTTCTTTATTCTGAAAAAAATCATCTGACATTTAGAATAAATTTTAATATTTTTTTTGAAAATCGTCAAATTCTATTTACAGTTTTGCCATAAAAAAAACCGCTTCACAGACGGAAGCGGTCATGACGGAAATCAGTAATTTCCTAGTATCCGTAAGATTTTAATAAATCATTGTAACTGTTAGTTGCAGACTGAGCAGCTGAGTTTGTCGCACCCTGAAGCTTGTTTACAGCAGCTGAATAACGGTTTGTCAGTTCAAGATATTTCTGTGAATCTTTAAGTGTCCAGTCCTTTGTATTCTGGATTTTCTGTGCAGATTCCGACAGTTTTAAGGATTCCATCGAGAGGTTTGTCAGATCACTGACTTTGTTTGTATTTGCAGCTTTTTCAGCCTTTGTTACGAAAGTTTCGTATTCTTTCATAAAATCATCAATTGATTTACGGCTTTTCGCATCAGCAAAAACAGCAAGGGTGACTCCGAAGAGAACAAGAAGAACAGTTAAAAATTTTTTCATAAAATTACCTCTAAGAAGAATCTTAGTACGGTTTTGCCATTTTGTCAAAAAAAAAGCCCGTCTCAAAGCTGAAGACGGGTAACGGAATTTCTCACAGAGGGCACAGATTTTTTTTATTTTATACTCTGTGTCCTCTAAAGCTCTGTGAGGAATTTTTATTAGACCAACGTCTCAGGCACAGCCTGCGCCGAGACT
>JAFPUF010000065.1 GCA_017395545.1 Treponema sp.
AAGCTCTCACAGACGATGCTGCAAAAGATTTGACTGAAGAAGAGAAAGTCGGATTCCGAATCGTACGCCGTGCTCTTGAAGAGCCAATCCGCCAGATTGCTGAGAACGCAGGTGTTGACGGTGCCGTTGTTGCAGAAAAAGCAAAGAACGAGAAGAAAGGCACTGGCTACAACGCCCGCACAGGCAAGTGGGTTGATATGATGGCTGACGGTATCATCGACCCGGCTAAGGTAACTCGAAGCGCACTCCAGAACGCAGCAAGCGTTGCCGGAATGCTCCTCACGACAGAATGTGCTATCACAGACATCCCGGAACCACCGGCACCAACAGCCGCTCCAAACCCGGGAATGGGAATGGATTACTAACAGTTAAGTAAATTTAAGCAAAGGCTCGCTCCGTTTGGGGCGAGTTTTTTTTACTTACATTACGAATGTGAAAGCGTTGCCTTCGATTTTTTTGCTTTTGTAAAGGCCCTCGTCGGCACGCATGTAAAGCGTTTCAAAGCCGTCTCTTCCTTCGAGATTCGTTTTTGGATAGAAGGATATGCCGACACTTATCGAGATTTTTCGCTCACCAAGAGCTGGAATGCTTATTTTATTTACCTGCTCAAAAAATCTTGCCATAATGCGCTCGCCGATTTCCTGAGTTGTAACTCCGGTACTGAAAACCGCATACTCGTCTCCGCCAAGCCTGAAGTAGATGTCTGCGTCACGGAAAGTGTTTTTCATACATTCAGCGATGGCACAAATCACTTCGTCCCCGACTTTATGGCCAAGAGTATCGTTAATCGATTTGAATTTATCAGCGTCCATAAGGCAGAACATTCCCTTTTTCCCCTCGGAAATTGCCTGTCTTATGCGGAGTTCTCCGGTTCCACGGTTTGTGATTCCTGTCATCAAATCTGTCTCTGAAAGTTTTCGTAGTTTTTCCTGTTGTTTGCGGTCCTCGTCGATTGATTCCAGAGCCCAGAGTATATGATGAATTGAATTATCAGGCGAAAAATCAACGGTAATGAAGCGGATCCGAAGCCATCGCCCTTTGCTGTCGAGAATCTCCTGCGAAATGGAAGAAGTTTTCTTCAGGCGTTCTTCAAGAGAACTCATATCCATAAAGCGTTTCAAAATATCTCTTGACTGCTCTGAGGAAATGATATTGGCAAAATGAGTTGAACGGTCTGAGAAATTCGTAAAATCTCCCTCAAGAAGAGCGTCAAAATCTTCGTTCGTACGGATACATTCAATAGAGCCTGTCTTTAAGCTGACTTTTGCGACAGCCACATAAATATTTGCAACAGCCTTAACTTCGTTTCCGAGCGCCCTTGCTTCTTCATATTTATGGTTCATATATAAAACCGAAATAAAAACAAGAACTATTACAAATAAAAGTATACCGGATGCAAGTATATAAATATGTTTGAGGGATTTAAAAAGAATATGATTTTCAAGAACTAAAAGCAAATTCCAGTCATCGTTTATTTCTTCTGTGAAAAGTGTATGTTCGTTTTCGAATTTATTCTGAGCATTTAACTCCATCATGTTTTTGCCAACATGTTCAGGATTTGAGTCGGCAAGCACATAACTTTCTTTGTTGATGACAGAGGCAACCGCAACTTCTGGTTGCCTGGCAAGTTTTTCCATCATATTCTGGACACTATCCAGAAAAACATCCATGGAGACTACGCTTTCACCGTCATTTAAAAGCTGGCAGACGGACATCATCATTGTATTTGTCTGCAAATTTAAGAAAGGCTGAGAAACAACCGGCTTTCCCTTTCCTGAAAGCGCAGCAGTGTACCATGGGCGTGTTTTCGACTCGTAGTCATCCGGCGGAATCCAGCCGCTTCCATCAAGATATTTTCCGTTGTAATAACTGTAAATGCCAGTGTTGTTTTCGTTTATTATCAGAGAGTATGCCTTTGTTTCGTTAAGAAGATAATTAAGGGCTTCTTCATGGCTTGTTCCGTTCGCAAGCATATGATTTAGCGTTACAGAAGAGAAATTGACTGCATCCAATGGTGTTTTGAGATAGAAATTTACCTGAGCGGCCGATTGTACTGTAATATTCTGCCATTTCTGCAGGATATTTTCTTCAGCAATCTTGTAAAACTTGCTGAAGACACCAACTATAAAAAAAGCCGAAAAAACAATTACGCTGAATGAGACAGTAGCGAATCTGCGGTTCAGTTTCAGGGGATTTCTGAACATATAAAAATTGTAACATTATTTTAAGATTTTGCAAGTTTTTAGAGCGTTCCCCGTTTGCCTTTCCGCACTTCCGCTGTCGATAGCTTTTGCAATTTTTCGCAAAGAACAAAAATCCATTGTTCAAATTGATTGAAGCGGAACATAGACCGCCACTGACAGAAACCGTATTCTTCTTTTCACTTTGATAGCTGCAAATCAGCGTATAAACAGAAAACAAGCCCTTTGCATCTGACATGTCTGAAAGGCTCTTCATAAAAGAAAATTTTGAAGATACATCTGATTTGTCAGGTCCCGGAATTGCGAAGTCTTTCGCTATAAGTCCAAGCCCGACTCAAGAAGGCAGAACAGCTGTCGGTCAAATAATTTTCTATCTGATGCATTTCTTCAACTTGTCTATTGTTTTTACAAGTGTCTGAGCCTGTTCTTCAGTAAGTTTAAAATCAGCCGGCATCCTTTTTGATGCCGCTGTCGAAAACTCATTGTTTTCTAAAAGCTGTATCACTGCATCTCCTGCAATTTTTCTGGCTTGTGGATTATTTTTATCCTCATAGACATTTACGACATTTATTTCTGTTTTAGATTCTTTTTCAGAATCTCCAAAAACACCGCTAAGAATACCCATTCTTTTCCTCCGCGTTTATTGTCCGCCGCACTTCCGTTCCTGTATCGCTAGAGCTGTTTACGGTAAGTATTCCTTCCAGAAGTTTTGCGCGCATTTCCATGCCGCTCATACCGAAGTGAGATGATGTGTCGCCCCGGACTACATATTTTGCAGAATCAAAGCCCTGTCCGTCATCAAAAATCATAATGCGGATGGATTCTTCGCTGCGTCTGATGACTACGCTGGTTTCTTCGGCCTTTGCGTGGGTTCTTGCATTGTTCAGAGCCTCCTGAATAATGCGCAGGATATGGTGCTTTTGTTCGGTTGTGAAAGAATCAAGGGAAACGCCGTTTTCAACAAAAAACTTACAGGGAATCTTACTCTGCTCGTAAAACTGCTCGCACAAATCATTGATGACAGTTTTGAACGGAACGCTTTGAAGGGCGGGAACGGCAAGATTCTGGATTATGGCGCGCAGCTCTAAAAGCCCCGTTACAAGCTCCGCCTGAATATACGTTCCGCCATTCGCCACCGAATTGATTGCCGCAAGCAAAATGGACTCATCCGCCGTTTTTGAAACAATGCCTTTTGCGCCCACAGCAGGGCTTGTCGCATGTTCAACAAAGCCGCCGGAATCGTGGCTGGAATAAGCAATGCAGGGAATGCCAAGAGCAGAAAATTCTTTGATGATATCAAAACCGGAGTTTTCCATCTGCGAATCTGACGACTTAAAGGAAATATCTACGACTGCAAGAAAATCGTCCACAGAAAGCTCCCCGCCCCCGAACTGACTCTGGATTTCTTTACACTCCTCGACACTCCCGGCTAAGAATTTCACCGTATAGTCTGAATGACTTTCTATCCAGTTTTTAATTCCGTTCAGTAAAAGCGCATGGTCATCAACAAGAATTATGCTTTTTCTCATACGCATAAGTATACTATGAAAAAGGAATGGTTTTGTAGGGGAATTACTCCCAGAAATTTCGGGAGTAGATTAGCAGGCCCTCACAGTAAGTAGATTTTTTGCACCAAATCAAATACACTCTCCGCATGGAAAAAATCACCTACCAGACAACAGGCACCTGCGCCAAACTCATTCATTTTGAACGCGACGAAGAAAACAGAATCCACAACATTTCTTTTGAAGGCGGCTGTAACGGCAACCTCAAAGCAATCTCCAAACTCTGCGAAGGCATGAAAGCCGAAGAAATCTCTGCAAAACTGCTCGGGAATCTCTGCGGAAACAAAAACACTTCCTGCGCCGACCAGCTCGCAAAAGCAGTGATGAAGGGGTAAAAAATCGCCAGCCCTAGGGAGCGGCCCTGCGGAGAAGGCCAAAAGTTTTGGGCGTTCCCCGCCTTCGGCGGGTCAGGCTACTACAGGTTCCGCTAACGCTTCATTCTTCCATTCAC
>JAFPUF010000066.1 GCA_017395545.1 Treponema sp.
ATTGAAAAATCAAAGAAAAATACGGAATCTTTCGGAACTTCTCTCTCAGAAATTGAAAAACCTGTAGACGAGTCTACTGTACCAAATGCAAAAATTCCGGAAACAGAACAGAAAGGAATGCCTCCCATTACAAAAACCTTCGTGGACTACGACGAGGAGAGCGGACATTTTACAGTACCCCCGCGAAGCGGTTTTACAGTTTCCATTCCTGACGAATACCTTCAGACTCAAAGCGAAGTTTTTGAATTCTCATACGCTGCTTCAGAAGTCGAAGATTTAACCGAAGAACTCAACATAAAGCGCACTACCCGACCCGAACTTCCGGATGCAGGAAATGCGACCTTCTCTTCCATGATTGAATCCGTCACCGTTCAAAACGAGCAGACAGAAACAAATCTTCCGCCCGTTCCAGAGGAACCTCTCATTCCGATCACAAATCAGGAAGAATTTTTCGTTCACAACAAAGACGGAAGCGAAATAAAAATTGATACAAAAGATTTTAAAATCGATCCTGATTCCGGAGAAAAAACAATTTCTGTTCCACTCAAGGATTATCCGGAAATCGAAAGTCTTGTCGTACGCAACAGAAATACCGGCACTCTTATAACCCTTTCTCAGTTTTCTGCTTACGACGAAAAAAAGAACTCTGGTTACGCCCCGGTAAATCCAAGCGCAGTAGCCGGCGACGCAATCATAAAATACGAAGGAATCACAATCCGCCGGCCGAACAATAAAATAGACGATGTCGTACCACATGTTACCCTTAACGTAAAAGCTCCGACGACAGACACAGCCACAATCGATATCACAAGCGACAAAGAAAGTGCTAAAAATGCCCTCATCGAATTCGTCGGCCGTTATAATCAGGTACTTGCCGAAATGACAATTCTGAGCGAGAACAAGCCTGAAGTCATTGAAGAACTTGATTATCTTTCCGACTCCGAAAAAGAAGACGCCCGCAAAAAACTAGGAATGTTCCAGAACGATTTTTCACTTACAAACGGAAAATCTACGCTCAGAAATATCGTATCAGGAAGCTACAAATGGTCAGACACTGCCCTGATCACAATGCTTAACCAGATTGGAATCTCAAGCCGCGCATCAGGCTCTAACGGAGGTTACGTACAAAGCCAGATGAGGGGCTATCTCGAAATAGACGAAAAAAAACTCGACTCAGCCCTTGAATCAAACATGGATGAAATCAAAAATCTCTTTGGTTATGACAAAGACGGTGATCTCGTAATTGACTCAGGAATCGGCTATTCTATCGACAAACAACTCACAAGCTGGACGCAAAGCGGCGGCATAATTGCAAATAAAAACAGCGGCATAGACACAAAAATCAAAGCCTCAGAAGCGAACATCAAACGCCTTGAAAATCAGATTGCAAACAAAGAGATTCAGCTCAAAAACAAATACGGTCAAATGGAAGGAACTCTGAATAACCTGAACTCACAGTCAACGACAATCCAGAATTTTGCCAACGGCGGACGTTCTCAAAACTAAGTAAGAGTCAAAAAAATTCGCAAAAATGCCGAAAATAATTAAAGACAACTACAGGTTATCGTGGTATAATTGTAGAGATTGAGAGAGAAAAAGGATTTTTTATGGAATTTTATGTAAACGGCGAAAAGATTGATATTGTCCTCGAAAATGAAAAAACTGTAGGAGATGTTTTAAAATCATTCGAAGAGGAGTGTGCAAAAAACAACGCCACAACCGTTAACATCACACTTAACGGTAAAAATATTGGTGCCGAAGAATTCGACTCGATTTTCACAGAACCTCTCAAAGATGATACAAAACTTGAGCTGGTCATAGTCACGCAGGACGAGATAAAAGCCGCTTTTACAGCGCAGCTTTCAGAATGTGACGCCATTTCCAAAGAACTTCTTGAGCTCCCGGTAAAGCTTCAGAGCGGGAAAGACAAGGAAGCCACAGATTTAATCGCAAAACTTGCAGACTTCATCGAAAAATTCTGCCATACAGCAACGCTCTCTGCCCTGTTTGAAGAAATTTATTCAAAACTTCTGCTTGACGGCAAGAAAGTCAACGAGTTTTTTCAGGATTTTTCATGTATTCTCAATGATTTCGAGCAGGCAATTGCATCAAAGGACACAGTTCTGATGGGTGACCTGGCTGAGTACGAAATCAGCCCGCGGCTAAACTCTATTGCCAAAACAATCAAGGAGCTCTAAAAATGATGAATCTTCCAGTTTTTTTACTGCAGTCAGGCTCAACGATTCAGGCTCGCGCAGAACTCCCGGTCTTTAAAGTAATTCTCATTGTCGGTGGAATTTTTGTAGTCATTACTTTTGCATACATAATCTCAAAACTTATCTCTAACTATCATAATTCTCCGGCATATCTCGAAAAAAAGAAGAACAGACCTACATCCCAAAAAGATCTTGCAGAACTTTCTGCAAAGTGCTCTCTTGCAAAAGAAGAAAAAGAAGTTTTCGCTCAAATCTGCCGGACCCACAAAACACCGAATATCAAGTATATCGTCAATGATTATTATACTTTGAGAGACATATTAAAAGAACAGTTCAAACTTTTTGATCAGTCAGGTGACGAAAACGGAAAGAAAAATCTTTTTGCAATGCAGAAAAAACTTTTCAAGGTTTTCCGACAGGAAGATCTGGTCAAAAACTCAAAAAATATTTCATTAAACACAGTATTCACTTTCACAGTTGCAAAAGGTTTCCATCATAAACTTCAGCTAAATGAAAACACTAGCGAGGCAATGATTCTTAAGATTCCGCCTACACTCAAGCAGGATGACTTACCAAAGCCGCTTGAAAAAGTCAATTTCATTTTTGAACTTGCAGACGGAACGCCTTACAACCTTGAGACACGCATCGTCCGCTATCAGCTTGGAAAAGAAGGCGACAATCAGATGGTTATCGTTCATTCTGACAAAATTGCGCCTCTTCAGAAACGTGAACAGGAACGTGCAGAATTAAATCTTCCATGCAAATTCCATTCCGTAAAAGTCTCTGTCGAAGGAAGCGGTAAATCTGAAAAAATTCGCTATATTCCGTCAGAAAAATCATACGAGGGAGTTCTTGAAGATATTTCGACAGGTGGATGCAGGCTTATTGCAACACTCCCGATAAAAGCTGAGCAGCACATTTATATCAACGGACCTTTCAACGCAAAGCAAAACGATGTCGCAGTAGGCACAATAGTCCGTACAACAAAGCGAAGCGACGGTATATTTATTCTTCACATCAAATTTATCAAAATAGATGTGAAAGTCACCAACAGAATTCAGGCTATGGTCTGCAAATACGACGAATAGACTTGACGGAATCAAAAGTATAGGTTATTTTAAGATATGCAGGTTTTAGAGTTAAATCAGATTGTACCCGACCCAAGTTATATCTACTACCGTAGAAATTATGCGGCGGTCGCAAAATTACAGATGCTCTCAAAAACAATCGACATAAAAATCTCTTTCACAATCGAAATGGGTCCTTTGGGAGACAAAATTCTTTATGTCGATATTGATCCGGGAGAAGATATCGATTATCCTCTCATTCCTGTAAAATCTGCATTAAAAACATATATTCTCAAGGCAGATGAAGAAGGTGTACTTCCGTGTCCTTAATATTTCATACTTCATCAGCCGAAGAAACCATAGAACTCGGTAAAAAAATCGGGTCGTTGCTGCAAAAAGGTGACATCATAGCTTTACAGGGCACACTGGCAGCCGGAAAAACAACAATAACAAAGGGTATAGCCCTTTCCCTCGGCGTAAAAGACGAAATCACAAGTCCTACTTTCTGTCTCATTTCCGAATACGAAGGAAAAATTCCGCTTTATCATATGGACGTCTATCGTCTTGAAGGCGGGGACGATTTCATAAATCTTGGAGTTGAAGATTTGATTTATGGAGATGGAATTTCCCTTATCGAATGGAGCGAAAAAATAATGGACGAGCTCCCCAAAAAAACAATTATTTTGCGCCTTGAAGCAATCGAAGGAACCTCAGAGAGAAATATCACGCTTGAAAACTGGCCATACGGAGAAATACAATGAAATCACTCGTAATAGATGCTGCCTCTAGCTGTATGACAGTTTCTGCAAAAAATGACAGCTTAAAAGCCTCGCTTTCCCTCGATATGGGGCAAAAACAGTCTCAAAAGCTCCTTCCCTCAATTGACTTCGTTCTTTCACAGGTGGAATTAAGTCCTGATAAGCTTGATTACACAGCCTTAACAAGCGGACCAGGAACATTCACAGGACTCAGGCTTGCATTTTCCGCCCTAAAAGCGATTTCACTTGCACATAATATTCCTGTTTACGGTATTCCAAGCCTTGATGTTTTCGCTTATCCATACTCTTCTTTCGACGGAATTGTTGTCAGCGTAATTGATGCAAAAAAAGACCAGTTCTTCGCTGCGATTTATGAAAATGGAAATACAGTAACAGAAGCGGCTGACACTACAGCAGAAATTATCGCTAACATTCTTTCTGAAAAAACAAAAGATTCCGGAAAAAAAATACTTTTATGCGGTCCTGATTCTAAAGTTTTTTATGAAGAACTGAAAAAACTTCGCCAGGATTTAAATCTCACTGTGTATAAATCTGAACCGCTTCCGTCTGAGTCACTTTTTGAAATAGCGGAAAGCATGATAGAGCAGAAAAAAGAACCGCTCGCTGATTACGACGGTCCTTTATACCTGAGAAAATCTGAAGCCGAAATTAAACTGGAAAATCAGAAATAAAAGCACAGGCAAAAAAAAGATTCCCTAAATTTCCAGGGACAAAGCCATCTGAACTTCTGTTGTCGAACAGTTCACCTCAGATGCAATCTCATCTATAGAGTGACCTGCGGCATTCAGGTCACGGATTATCTGCTTTATATTCTTTTCAGGATGAATAAGTTCGTCTGCATAACGAACATTTCCGCCAATAACCGGAACATTCGTATAAGAAGAGCCGTCATTTTCTACAGTGAAAGTGGTTCCGGCATTTGATACAATCTGTCCTGAAGCCTCAAACAAATCCGCAGGTCTTTCCTTTGCTGGGGATTTTTCCTGAGATTTGATTTCTTCTTGAAACTGTTTTTGAGAAACCTGCTCCCTCCCCTGCCCTGTAAGTTCATAAGATTTATCAGCCTGAAGTCCTGAAGAAATATCAGAATAAACCTGATTTCTCAAATAACGGTTTGCTCCATCGCTCGGACTGACTGGTGAAGCGGAAGGATAAGAAGGTCTTGAGGCCGTTTCAATTTTTTTATAATAAGAAAAATTCGCTTTCTGTGCTTCAAGTTCCTTTCTGGAAAGTTCGACATGCCGGTCAGCCTCTGCAACAGCGGCCTTCAGCTGCTTTATCCGGTCTTCTATTAAGTCAATATTGCGGCTTGCATTGTAATTCAACTCATTAATCATTCCTTCAACCTGCTCATGAGTCGATGCAATTATATCCTCTGTTGAAAATAACTTTCTGAATTTTAAAAAAAACGTGCACCAGAGGCAGATATTAAGAACACAGAAAAATGCCGCTATAAAAATTACTATCATCTTTTGTTATAATTCCCGATTTATCTTGTAATATCAATGTGGATTCCTAAATATGACTCGCGAATCTCACCAGCTTTTTTTGAAGAAGCCTGATTTTCCTCAGACTGTTCCTGATTTTTTCTTTTGCCGTTGCCATAAGAAGTGCCTCCCTGATGACCTTCATCGTTTATGCCGGTTGATTTTGCTTCGTTGTCAGCCGCCTTATGAACCTGAGCTGCTTTTTCGGCATTCTGCTGTATGATTTTCGACTCCTGAAGCTGCTGTGCAAGGACTGCACCCTGCTGCATATGAGAAGCGACTTTTGCAACATTGTTCATGTTTGCGTACATTGTCTGAAGGTCAAGCGGCGAAACTCCCATTAACTGTATCCCTCCGGTCCTTTTATGTCATCAAAATTCGGCTGCTCGAATTTTCCTCTTTTTATGAATCCCTGATCATAATAGAAAGTGACTGATTTTGTGTCAGCCCGGACTTCATCTTTTTCATCGCGGATGTAGACTTTTACACCTGAATAAACAGTTCCAGAAGCATAAACTTTGCCGACATTCTTAAGTTCCCTCAGATGAGCCTGAATCTGCTCGATTTCCTGATTATATTTGTCATTTTCTTCGAGAATCTCGTTTTTCTGCTCATTAAGGGCAACAAGGTTTGCTTCTTTTTCTTTCGGAAGAGTTTTACGCGCTTTTTTGTAACTTTCGAGAGTAGTAATATTCAGCTCTATTTCGTCAAGCTGCCTGATATTACTGTTCTGCATATCGAGGAGTTCTTCAAGGCGTTTTTTTGCTCTCGGGTCAAAACCGACTGAGATTTCGGTTTCCGTACCGCCGCCTTCAGAACCAATATTCTTTGCAAGGACACATTCGGTAGCGAAAATCTTTCCGCCGGTAATCTGAGCTCGCTTTCCGTTCAGGATAATCTTCTTTTGAGCGCTGACATCGCTGTTCATAATCGAGTCAGTTACGATGATATTTTCTTCTACCTGAACTTTTGTATTCTGAATGAATTTAGCCCAGAGAGAACCACCGCAGGTTATTACACCCTCATCTCGTCCGATGATACCAGAAGAAACAATGATGTCTCCGTCAGATTCAAGTATACATTTTCCGACAGTTCCGGAAACTTCGATATTACCGGCAGCCTTGACATTGAAGCCGTCTTCAACAGAGCCCTTGACAATAACCGTTCCAAGGAATGTGATGTTTCCGGTCTTGATATTAACGCCTTCGACTTCCATAATCGGTTCTACACAAATCTTATCGTTGATAAGAAGAACCTGACCGTTTACTTCGGAAAGAATTGTACGTCCGTCTGAGTCTACGCGGACATTTTTTCCAAGCGGGAGGGGAATATCCTTTCCATTTTTTGCTTCGAGATAACCGCCGTAAAGGGTTTTTCCTGCTTTTCCCTGTTCGGCAAGCATTTTTTGCGCAAGCGGCTGGCCTGCGACAACATTCTGAATAAGATTGAGTTCCTTGAAGTCGACCTGACCGTTTGCAGCCTGCTTTGCCCTGATTTTTGAGCGGTCTGTCTCAAAGTTGTATGTGATATAAGCATCCTTGCCGTCAATCGGAAGAACCGCCTCTGCAACGACAACCGGCACATTATAATCAGGCTTATCAATCAGGGCCTGTATTTTTTCTTCAGAAACACCTGCAACAACCCCCTGCTGAGTGAGAGCCTTTTTAATCTGCTCAACGGTGATATCCGCACCACCAATAGAAGGCGGGCTTATAGTAGCCGTTGCCCTCATTTCATCACTGGAAATGTCTATTACAAATATAGCATCGGCTGCAGGTTCGTGTGTATATTCACCGATAACTTCATACCTGCCGTCAGTGCCAGTCTCAACGAGTTTTTTAACAAGCTCAGCGTCAAAATTCTTTGTATCCGGCCTGTTCAAATCCTCGAGAACCAGATCAGGATTAACTTTTTTGCCTTCGCCGACCGGAAGCGTAACTTTAAGCTCAATACCAGGACCAAAATGATGAATAAAGTATTCGCCGTCTTTGGATAGAATTTTCTGCTCTTCTTCTTCATCATCGCTTGAAATAATCTCACCGTTTTTGCCAACGACGACTTTTTTGATTGTATCAGGATTCTGATAGACTTTTAGGAACCACGGTTTTTTAGCGATTCCCATAAAGCCGTCAAATCCACGCTCAATGACCTCGTATTCAAGGTTCACAACCTTAGTATCGAACTGAACAGCGGCATCAGCAAGCGCTTCATCAAGGGTGTCTGCTCTAACCTCGATAAAGTTGATGTCCTTATCCTTTGAGAGAAAGTCAGCCATGTCTTTGCGAATCGTTTCAAGCGTTATCATTTTATGTCCGTATTTTCAGAATTAGAATATTCCCTTCCGGAAATTTGTCAGTTTTGCCCGCAGGTGAAGGTTTGCGTTCGAATGAAGCTGCGAAATGCGGGATTCAGAAACATCAAGAACTTGCCCGATTTCCTTGAAAGTCAGATCCTCGTGATAATAAAGAACGATGACCATTTTTTCTTTTTCGGGAAGTTCATTGATAGCCTGAATAATCACCTTTCGGATTTCCTCACGCTCAACCTGAACATCCGGGTTGAGACTCTGCGGAGACTCGATGGAATCCCCGATTGAAAGATGATCGCTGTCGTCTCCGGAATACCACACATCATTCAATGAAAGAACGCTGGTTCCGCTGATTTTCATTACAGTGTGCTGGTACTCTTCGACCGAAAGATTCATTTCTTTTGCAATTTCTTCGTCAGTAGCAGGCCGCGAAAGGCGTGACTCAAGACCTGAGATTGTGTCTTCGATTTCGCGCGATTTCTGCCGTACTGAGCGCGGAACCCAGTCAAGCTGACGCATCTCATCAAAGATTGCTCCACGGATTCGTGTGACAGCATAAGTCTTAAATTTTACTTTTTTGTCAAGATCGTATTTGCTGATGGCATCAAGAAGGCCGAACTGTCCGAAACCAACGAGATCGTCAAACTCCATGCTGGCAGGAAGACCTACGGAAACTTTACCCGCAACATATTTTACCAAAGGCATATACTTACGGATAATTTTATCTCTGAGAGCCGGAGACTTAGATTTTTTAAATTCTGCCCAGAGTGCGTCTTCTTCTTCATCATTAATGAATTGTGTTTTTGTATTATCCATATATCATCCTTTTATGAATTATCCTTAGCAAGCAATGTTTGAATGGCTTTTGCCATGACATTTGTATCGCCGCTGATTGGCTGCTCCTTAAGATGCTTGCCGCCGGTGGCAAATTCTGTATCGGAAACAATCTCGGGTGAAGAATCTGAGTCAATCATGCTCTCAGCGTCTTCAGATTGAGCAGCGATAGTATCCAGGGTTCCCATATCCGGAAGCTCATCCAGTTTTTCAGAAGAAGGCTCTTCACCTTCAGAATTACCAGAAACAGGAGAAGCGACACTTTCAAGCCCCATCGGTTTAAACGAAGGAGCCGGCTGAGAAGAAGCTTCGTTCGGGAGGTCGCTTACGGAAGATTTTTCGCTTTCCATAACTGTTTCAGAATTTTTTGTTTCTGAAGATTCGGCCTGAGGCATCTGAGAAACGGGGGCATTCTGCATTTGGGGAGCTTCTTTAGGCATTGAAGAAACATGCTTTGGTGAAACATTAAATTTCGGAGACATTCCGTCATCCGGAAGAGTTGCGTCGTCAACTACGATGTTTATTACTGAGCCGCTTGCAGGAGCCCTTACGGCAGACTCTGGTTCACCGAAAGAATTATTGTCTGCATTTGAGAGGAATTTTTGATAGAGAAAGGAGACACCGACACACAGAACCGCAAAAAGCAGCGCAAAAAGGAAAGCGCGCAGAATTACATGCGAAAAATTAACACCTGGTGAAACGAGTCCTATAAAAAAAGACAGAAAAAACCCGATGCAGGCACAGATGCATATATTCTTCGGGTTTATCATATTTTCCTCCCTTATATGATTTTAAATCAGAAAAAGCATATGGTCAAGTTTTTTATATTATTTACAGCAGCAGTCAAAAACTCACCCCTTTCTGAGGAATTTTTTAAGGAAGCTTGTGACTCCCTCTGAAGTTCCGTCGTCATTCTTTTCGATTCGGCCGACTATGTGCTTGATACACTGGGCAGGCTTTGAAGTCGGATTAACAATGATGAAAGGCTTCTGTCTGATAACGGATGCTTGAACGACAGGATCATCATAAACAAAGCCGATATAGTCCACCTTCTTGTTAAGGAACTGGCCGACAATATTTATGATTCTCTCTGAAATTCGCTTTCCTTCTTCAGAAGAATGAACCCTATTCACAAGAAGCTTGATGTTCATCTCTCGGTCAACCAGCTCTGTTGTGATGATTTTAATGATTCCGTATGCGTCGGTAATTGCCGTCGGCTCAGGAGTCGTAACGACATAGACCTCATCCGCCGCAGAGACAAACTGAAGCACGTTGTTTGCGATACCGGCACCAGTGTCGATAATGATGATATCGTAATTTCCGAGGGTCGCAAACTGTTTTGCAAAATCATCAAGTTCTTCGACGGTAAGATTAGCGATTTTTGAGAAACCGTTCGCACCTGCAATGAATTTTATGCCGAATTCGGTTTCGTTTATAATTTCCTGCATTGTCTTCTGTTTCTGGATGACATGCATGAGATTGTACTGAGGTACGATATTCATGAGGATGTTGACATTCGCCATTCCAAGGTCACCGTCAATAAGCATGACCTTTTTGCCCTGCTGAGCATAAGCAATCGCCATATTCACGGAGAGATTTGATTTTCCGACTCCGCCCTTTCCGCTTGTGATTGCGATAATTCTGGTCTTGCTTTTCATCATTCTTTTGAGTTCCTGAGCCTGATCTTCCATTTATTTTTCCTCCGCGAATTTTTCGTCGATATGTTCACGATTTATGTTAATGTCGTTTAAATTCAATAAGAATTTGTGGACAGTCGCACGCTCGATTGTCTTCGGAACCTGCTGGCCGTCCGTTATATACGAGACAGTTTTGCCTTTTTCGGACAGAACGCTTATTACATTGCCGATTGCACTGGTTTCATCCCATTTTGTGATGATTACAGAAGAATAACCGAACGGCTCGTAATTCTGAATAATTGAATTCATATCACGCGCTTTTGAAGATGCCATGAAAGTGAGGTAAACATCCGAGTGGATTCCCTTAACCTCGAGCATTTTGCGCATTTTTCCAATGTTTTCTGAATCATTAGGGCTGTATCCAGGAGTGTCGATAAAAAGAACATCGATTGAGTCTTTGTAAGTCTCGTAGATTTTTTTGACATCCTCAGCGGATTCTGCCTGATCTACGGCAGCGTCAAGGAAGTCGCCGTAACGTCGCAGCTGCTCCAGAGCACCAACACGGGTAAGGTCAATCGTAATGAGACGGATTTTCGGATCTGCCCTGTCATTTTTGCGTGCATCACGAATCATTGTTCCGGCAAGTTTTGCAATTGTCGTAGTTTTTCCGACTCCAGTAGGTCCAACAAGGATTATGACATGCGGATATTTGTGCATTACTTCAGGAGCGACAGAAACAGACTCACCGATCCAGTCCACGACTTTCTCCTGGACAAGATTAAAATCCTCAAGTTCTTCGACAGTAAGTTCTGAACGGAGACGGGTTGTGATATTGTTTATGTATGCGAAGGTAAACTCATTTTCCTGAAGAATTTCTTCGATTTTTAAAATGGAAAGAGGCTTGTCCCCGACTTTCGTGGCTTCAGACATAGTCTTCATGGTCGTTTCCATGAGTTTTTTCATTTCTTCGATTTTTTTATCCATCGAAGCCATCTGCATTGTCTGAGTAACAGAAGAACTTTTAATTATTTCATCACGCTCTTTTTTGAACTTCTCCTGCTCTGACATAGGTTCGGAAGACTGTGCTGACTGTGTGACAGCAGAATTCATAGAAGAACTTCCGATAGAATAACCAACTTCATAATATTCTTTCTGAAAAAAACCAAAGAATCCATGCTGAAATTGAGGCCGCTGCCATAAAATAGTGTAATTGTGCCCGTAAGCCGCAAACAGTTTCTGTTTACATTCCTCAAAATCCTTACCTTTCATTATCTTTGGCTCATTATCATTCGCTGTGAATTTAGAAGCTGAAAGATAAGCAGGAGAGGATTTTACTGTTCTTGCGGCAGTTCCGTTAAAACTCTCGTTATACATTTATTTCTCCAAGGATCTCCAGGTTTACGTTGTTTCCCGCAGCTACAACTTCATTAAGTGAAATTATCACGATACCTTCAATTTCACGGCTCAATGCGTTATAAACAAGCTGCCTGACTTCCGGGGTCGGACAAAGCAGAATCGGGAAGAAATTCCGCTCTTTTAAGGCTGCGATTGAAGATGTAACGGAACCGATAAAATTCCGTGCATCAACAGGATCAAGTGCAAGATATGGCTGAGAACCGTCAGGCGGAGCCACACAGTGCTGAATGATTTTTTCTGAGGTTGACTGAGAAAGCTGCAACACCCTCAGTTTTTTTCCGGAATCGTTCGGGTCTACATACTGAAGGCAGATTTGAGTTCCCAGAGCTTCGCGGACTTTTTCTACAAGCAGCCAGTTGTTGTGAGGCATATTGCCGTAGTTCGCAAGTGTTTCGAGAATTGCGACAATATTGCGTATTGAAACCTGCTCCCGCAAAAGCCCCTGCAGAACCCGTTCAATCTCACCATAGGTGTACTTGTAGGTATTAAGGACTTCGTCAACGACAACGGAATTCGTTTCCTTAATTTTGTCGATGATAGCCTTAGTCTCAAGACGGCCAAGGATTTTGTCAGCATGACGGCGGATAATTTCCGTGATGTGGGTGGTAATAATCGTCGGTGGGTCAACGATTGCATAGCCTGCCCTCTCAGCGTCACTCCGCATATCCTCATTTACCCAGATTGCAGGCAAACCGAATGCCGGATCAAAAGTCTTTTCACCTTTTATTTCTTCTGTTACGGCTCCAGTGTTCATGCACATATAGTAGCCGATTTTAATTTTACCGTGACCAGCGGAGATTCCGTTGATTTTGAAAGTATATTCATCAGGAGGAAGCGTCATGTTGTCGACGATTCGCATTTTCGGAACGACGAGACCAAGATCAAGACCGGCCTCGCGCCTGATTCGCGTGATTCGTTCAAGAAGCTCGCCGCCTTTTTCTTTGTCGACAAGCGGGAAGAGCGCATAACCGATTTCGAGGGAAAGAGGGTCGAGAGGAACGACAGGACTCATCTCACCGTTCTCACCAGCAGCCTTTTTATTTTTGGCATTCTGTTCTTCTTCGAGTTTTTTAGCGAAAGAAACTTTTTCGTTTCGGATAAGACGCCAGCCGTAAAAAGCAAAAAGAGCGCCGACAGGAATAAGAAGGTACCACGGAAAGTTCGGGATAAGGCTCATAAGTCCGAGCGTAACTCCCGCAATGATATAGACATAGCCGGAATTCGTGAACTGTTTTTTGAGCTGTTTTCCGAGCACTTCTTCTGAAGAATTGCCGGTAACGATAAGACCTGTTGCGAAAGAAAGCAGGAGGGACGGAAGCTGGCCTAAAAGACCGTCACCAATCGTGAGGCGTGAATATGTGCCGGCCGCCTCCATGAACCCCATATGCTGCCAGGTACCGACAGCAATTCCGGCAAGCAAATCAATTACAGTGATGAAGATTCCGGCCTTTACGTTTCCGCTGACAAACTTCGAGGCACCGTCCATGCTTGAGTAAAAATCGATGTCACGCTGAATTGCGGCTTTTTTATCACGAGCCTGCTCGTCTGTAATGTATCCGGAATTGAGTTCAGAATCGACGGCGAAGAATTTCTGGTTCATAGCGTCCAAACTGAATCTTGCCGCAACTTCTGAAACTCGTGTAGCACCTTTTGTGATTACGATAGCCTGAATTATAATGAGGATGATAAAAATCACCATACCGATTACAAGACCGGTCGTGGAAGGTTTCTGAATTGAGTCACCAGTTACGATTGAAGAAAAAGCCTTTAGCATCTGACCGGGGAAGCCTTTGTAGCCGGTAGCAAATGCTTTCTGAAGAATGAGACGGGTCGAACAAACATTCAGGGCAAGGCCATACAGGGTAGCAAAAAGCAAAACACGGGGGAAAGATGTAAAATCTGAAGCTTTCGGAGTGTAAAGAACAACGAGAAGAACGATAACTGAAATTGAGATATTGACAATCATCATCAGGTCGAGAAGAACGCCAGGCATTGGCATTAACAGCCCCATGATTATTGCAATTGCAAAGGCTGCGACAAGATGATTTTCAATGTTCCCCAAAACATTTTTTAAATTGAAACGGCTCGCCATTCAAATCCCCACCCGAAATAGCTCACTTTTTGTTATTTTCTGCGAAATTTCTCCAGCTGGGCATAGATAGTAGCAATAGCGGAGATGTACGCATTAGGTATTATATCACCAATTTCTGTTTCTGCATAGAGTCCGCGCGCTAAACTTCGGTTTTCTACGACAGGAATTTCGTGCTCCCTGGCAATTTCCCTGATACGGAGAGCCAGATTATCACTTCCCTTCGCCATAACCTGCGGAGCTTCGGCAGCCATCTGATCATACATGAGGGCCACGGCAAAATGAGTCGGGTTCGTAATTACGACATCAGATTTAGCGACCTGCTGCGGCATATTCCGCTGCAAGAGTTCCCGCTGGGCCGCCTGAAGATGAGCCTTCACCTCAGGGTCTCCTTCCATCTCCTTGAATTCCTGCTTGACTTCCTGCTTAGTCATTTTCATACTTTCGATGAACTGTTTTTTCTGCACGAGATAGTCCGGAATTGAAATGACAAGAAAAATCACCGCGCTCACAGCAAGGATTTTCGCAGCAGTCCAGGCGATAAGTCCGATGGATTTTAAAAGATTGTTGCTCGTAATCAGCGAAAGAACTACGGTTTTCGTTTCTCCGTCAGAGCCCTGAACTGACACAACTTCAAAACAACTGGAACGGATAATTATGTATGCAACAAAAAAGACAACCGCAACTTTTATGAAAGATTTTGCGACATTAAAACCGCCCTCGAATGAAAAAAGCGTTTTCTTAAGATACTGACCGATTTTCGGCGTGATTTTGGAAAACTGGGGAGTAATCGGTTTTGTCGAAAAGATAAAGCCCTTGTTCTGAATGATATTCGCAAGGATTCCGGCGACAGCCCCGCAAAGAGCAAGCGGCAGAACCATTTTTGCAAGGGAAGCCAGAAACTGGTAGAAAAAGCGGGACTGGAACATTTCTTTTTCGTTGATATGAGTGAAATAGAAGATGAGGGTTTCTTCGCACCAGTTCCAGAAATAAGGGGCCGCAATGATAAGAACGATGACAGTGACGAGCATGACAAGGGCAGAACAAAGTTCCTGACTCTTCGCAACACGCCCTTCTTCACGGGCTTTCCGTATTTTATACTCGGAAGGCTCTTCGGTTCTTCCTTCGTCCTCAGCAGCAAACCACTGAAGGTCAATTTCTTCAAAAGACATCTGCCCCCTCCCACAGCGGCGATATTGTTTATTATAGGGGATTTTTGTGGAAAAGACTAGGGAAAATGTGTGGCTGGGATTTTTTTTGGGCGCAGGTCAGAGGGGCAACCGCCCTTCCGCAGTTCGGTACCCCTCAGCCTCTTCCTTCGCTTTCGCTCAGTCCAGTGGCCGCCTGCGGCGCTGCTCCACGGCGGAGCGGGAAGCTCGGTTCAGAGATACAAGTGGCAGACAGTATTCGGGCGTTTATGTTTTGTTCGGTAATGTCACATCAGCCTTTTTCATTGACATGGCTGTTTGTTTCAGTCCTAAAGAAATATCCATACAGATACAGAAACTTTACTTTTGTTCTCCTATATCATAGTACATATCAAAAACTTCATCTCAGCCAGAATCTCAGGAACCTGCAAGATTGAACACATCCTGAAGAGCTTTAAATCCGTGCTCGAACGAATGGATGAAAAATTCTGAAATCTGAGGGAAAAGAGACCAGATGATAAAGAACGACACAAGAATCATAATCGGGAATCCCTCGCTCATAAGGTTCATCTGAGGAGCCGCCTTCGAAAGAATTCCCATCGTGACGGAAATCAAAAGAAGGGTACCCATTATCGGGAGTGAAATTACGAATGCGTCGAGAAAAAGTTTTGAAAGCCCGCCGAGCAGAAAGCGTATCATTTCATTCTGGTGCGCTACAAGAGAAAGTGCATTAAGTGAGTCAAAACTTGAGACAAGAGCCTTTGAAAATAGATAGATTGCCCAGTCACTCTGAAGGAAAATCAGCATTGCGACAAGGTTAAAGAACTGTCCCATCAGAGGGTTCTCTACCTGACTAAGGGCGTCGTAGACTTCTGATGCCGAAAATCCCATCTGAAAGGCAAAAAACTGACCTGCGGAACTGAAAGCGGCAAAAATTATCGTCACATAAAAGCCCGTGAGAATTCCGATAATTCCTTCTCCAAGTGCGAGTGTTGCATACTGAAGTGAGAGAGCGCCTTCATTTCCGATATAAGGCGCATAAAACGAAAAATCAACGTGAGGAAAAAGAAGATACGCCATGTAGCCTGTGAGCGCGACTTTCGCAATCCGTGAGACATTCCGGATTGAAAAAAGCGGAAGCGTCATCACAAGACCGAAACACCGCACGGCAATCAGGAGAAAAACAGGCGCATTTAATAAAATTCTCTCTAACATCTAGTGTTATAGTTTCTGAATCTGGCTGAACAGGTTGAAAGTATAGTTTCCCATCATTCCGAACATCCAGCCGCCTAAAAGAGCGAGAATCGCAAGAATTACGAGCATTTTCGGAAGAAAAGTAAGCGTCTGCTCCTGAATCGAAGTGGTCGCCTGAAAAATTGCAACGATAAGGCCGACGATAAGAGCCGCCCCGAGAACCGGTGCACAGAGCATAAAGACCTGAAGGACAGCCCCGCGCATAAGATTTACAATCATTCCAACTGACATTATTTAAGAACCCCCAAAAATAACTGCTGCGTTAAAAGTCCCCACCCGTCTACCATTACGAAAAGCATGAGCTTGAAAGGCATAGAAATCTGAACCGGTGGAAGCATCATCATACCCATACTCATGAGGATACTTGCCACGACCATATCGATTACTATGAACGGAATGTAAAGGAAAATACCGATTTTAAAAGCTACCGTAAGTTCATGAAGAATATAAGCTGGAACAATTACATATGTTGGAATATCCTCAGGTCCCTGAGGGCTCGGCAGGTTCGCCATGCTCAGGAAAGCCGAAATATAGCGGGACTGAAGGCTTCCGTCACTCGCTCGCTCTACCGTCTGATTGAGCATAAACTCTCGCAAAGGGTTTTCTGCCTGGCGATAGGCCTCTTCAATTCCAATCTGGCCGTCAGAAAGAGGCTTTAACGCATTGTTGTAGACATTTTTTAAAGTCGGGAACATGATAAAAATCGTCATAAAAAGAGCGATTCCGTTCAAAACTGATGTCGGCGGAACCTGCTGCAGGGAAAGCGCGCGCTTAATGAAGTCGAGGACGATAGAAAACCGAAGGAAACAGGTCGTAAGGATAAGAAGGCTTGGAGCAATTGTAAGGACTGTAAGAAGAAGAAGAAGCTGAACCGAAAAAGCGACTTCCTGACCGTTCTGAGGACGGCTGATATTCACATCGATGTTCGGAAAATCAACTCCCCTCACCTGTCCGCTCATCTCAGTTCTGCCGTTCGTTGAGCCTGAAGGAAAATTACGGTTCTGGCGTGACTGAGACGTTACCGGGAAAAGGCAAAATATTGATAAAATTGAAGCAAGCACTATGCGGGGAAGCCATTTGTGAAAAGTGACTGAAATCATTTTTTTCATTTTTATTCTTCCCCTTCCTGGTTTTCGTTAAGCCGCTCCCTCTGTCGTCTGAGCATTTCAGAGGCGTTGAAACTGCTTGGGCCGTAAATATTCTGATTCTTAAGATTCGGGTTTGAATTCGGCATGAAGATAGAGAGAATATCGCTGAAACTGCGCGGCCGCTTCGTATTGTCGTTTTTATCAGCGTAAAGGTTCATTGAATCGACAAGTTCCTTGTCATTGATTTCGCCGACAAGGTTTACGTTATTGTCTGACAACCCGAGAATGTAGGCATGGTCTAAGATTGTGACTACATCTACTGAGCGGTTTGAAGCAAGAGAAAGATGCGATACATGGCGCAGAAACGGGTCGTCCGAATTTGAAAGTTTATTCGTGCGCTTGAGAATCCGCATCGCAAGATAAGCCAGGCCGAGCACTATAAGAAGCGCAAAAACCATCTTGAAGAAAAGAGCGACAGAAGACGGCTGACTCTGGTTCTGATCGTAGCCGCCGGAATTCCAGTTCCAGTTCTGGGCTGGAAGAGCCTGAGTATTCTGATTTTCAGAAGAAGTTACCGCCGTATTACCGGTCTGTTCCTGTGCATTCTGAACGTCCTGCTGATTGCCCTGAGCAAAAAGCGCAAACTGCATTGCAAAAAGAAGAGTGCATAAAGCAAAAACTTTTTTCATTTTTCCCACCTGAAATTGATTATAACAAAAAGATTTTATTTTGTCATAAATGCAATAGCTCCGTCCCAGTTTTCCGGAGGATTTTTGATAAATTCTTCACAGCGGTCAAACATCAGCTGTGCGGCCTTATCTTTCGGGACAGCCTTGAGAGCCTTTTCAAAATAGTCTTTTCCAAGATTCCAGATTCCCTGTTTGTACAAATCCATTCCTTTTACGTAAGCGTCCTTGTAAGCCGGCGGGAATTCTTCCGGACTTCTGTCAACTGCATAAATCGGGACTGCATTTTTTTTGCCTTTTACGCGCACGTCGTCAAGATGACGGAAACAGAAAGCATCTTCGCCGGCATCCTCAAGAACGCTCTGGCTTACGAGAATCTGGGTGCCGTAAGTTTTGGTAAGTCCCTCGAGACGGCTTGCAAGGTTTACGCTGTCACCGATTACGGAATAGTCAGTTTTGTCCTTTGAGCCGATTGAACCTACGATAACGTCTCCATAGTGAATTCCGATTCCGATATTGAACTGCATTCCTTCCGGGATAACAAGCTCACCGATCTCAACGTCAGGAAGAGCCGCGCGCATCTCATAAGCCGCCTGAACCGCCCTCCGGCAGTTATCCTCGTAACTCACAGGAGTTCCGAATTCTGCCATAATCGCATCTCCGATGAATTTATCAATCGTACCGCCGTGTTTTTTGATAATCTCGACCATTGTTGAGAAATAGCGGTTAAGAAAAGCGACCAGAACGTCCGGTTTGTTTTTTTCGCTTATATTCGTGAATGAGCGGATATCGCTGAAAAGGATTGCGACAGTTCTCGTCTCACCTACTCCCATCTTTTCGCTTGTGTCGTCAGCCTGCATTACAAGACTGTCGATAATCTGTTCTGGAACAAAACGGCTGAAAGCCCGGCGGATTCGCTTTTCAAAGAACAGCTTCTTTTTGACGACAAGCGCCTTGTCAAAAATCGCCGCTGTATTTCGCACACAAGAAAGAAAGAAATTGCGTTTTTCGACAGAAATGTTTCCCTCGCTGACGATGTGAACCGTACCAAATCTCTCGCTTCCGGAAACAGACTTTAATGTTTCGCTCTCGTAAGTTGAAAGCTGGAGTTTTTTGCTGTAGTAGCGGTTGAGTTCACTCTTTTTTGCCAGTCTTTTCGGCCTGATTTTTACGGAATTGAAATTTGCCTGGACATGCTCAAAATCAGCAAGACAGACATTCAGAAAATCAACGATTTCTTTTTCACCCATATTTTCGGATGAGACAAAATAGCCGTGCGGACCGTCATTTTCGATGAGATAAAGGGCAGCAAGCGGAACCTCGCAGACATCAGCAATCAGGAGAAGGAAAGATTTTACGACATCCTCGATGTTCTCGATGTTGTCTATAAGGTTCATAAGGCTTGAAAACATTGAATTCTTTCTGGCATCCCAATGCAGGAGTTCCGCCGTTTTTAAGAACAAGAATGAATCGTTAAAACCGGGCTTGATGAGTGAGAGTGTCTCTTTGTCAATTTCCTGAGCAGGAAGCGAAGCAAGTTCAAGGACTTTCTGTGCAAAATTATCGTTATCGAGCCAGACAAACGTGTTCGCCCCGCTCTGCATTGCGCAGACATCGTCAAGGGGAGCCGGTGAAGAAGCGTATATTCCGACAGCAAGGAATTCAAAGCAGCTGATAGTGCGTATTACACGGACAATCTCAAAACATCTCGGCCACTGAATGTCGCTGTTCAGAAGAAAAACGTCCGGCTGAAATTCAAAAAGTTTGTAAAGAGCCTCTTTTCCGCCTGATACGAACATAATTTCGTATTCTTCTGAATTTAAAGTGTTTGCGAAAACTTTCTGCAATGTTTCGGAACTTTCAAGTATAAGGATTTTTTTCATCACTCAGTCTCCCCCACAAGCTCTTTTACGGCGTTAATCAGGTTGCCGCGCCTGAAGTCACTCTTTGAGATGATGGCGTTTGCCCGAAGCCGCTCGAATTCCGCAAGAACTTCAGGACTCTGGTCTGCCGAGACGATGACGACCGGCGCATTTTTATACTGCTCCATTCGGCGGAGGTTATCGAGAAGGACAAGGCCTGTCATTCGAGGCATATCTTTGTCGCTAAGGATAAGGTCGTACTGCTTTTCTTTTGCCTTTTCAAGACCGTCAAGGCCGTCGAACGCAGTCTCAACCACAAAACCAGCCCCCTCAAGGATTGTTTTTTCAATCTGGCGTGTTGTGTCAGAGTCATCGACAACAAGAATGTGAACAGCCCGCTTTTTGGTCGCAGCCTCATATTTTTTGATGTCATACCCGCGCAGTGACTTTAATTTTTTAAGAATCTCAGGCACATGAAGAATCGGAACGATGTCATAATGCTCGTCGAAGACAATTCCCTGCAGAATTGAAAAATTCTTGAATGCCTTCGGGAGTGGTTTTACGACGAGAGAAACATACTGCTGAACTTCCTCAACGATGATACCGATTCTCTGCTCCATATATTCTGCAATAAGAATTGAATCCGCATCTTTTCCAAGGAAACGCTTCTGTCCGTCAAAAAGCGAAGAAAGCGAAAAGCACGGAATCAGCTGCCCCTCAAGCTTGATATAGCTCTGGTTCTGAAGGGTAATGTACTCGCTCTTTTTTCTGTAAATGATGTCAACGATGTGCTGGGACGGAATGAGATATTTGTCCTTGTTTGCAAAGACGAAAAGTCCCTGCAAAGTTGAGAGGGTGAGCGGAAAGTGCAGGATGAATGAAGTGCCTTTTCCGGCTTCGCTTTCGATTTTAATCCGGCCCTTGATTTTTTCGACGTTTGACCAGACGACATCAAGTCCGACCCCGCGGCCTGAAAGTTCGGTTACGCTGTCTTTTGTTGAGAAGCCGGACTGGAACAGAAACTGAGTGAGTTCCTTGTCAGCCATTTTTTTGATTTCGTCCGCACGCTCAGGATAGAGTTTGTTCGCCTTTGCGCGGATTTTTTCGTAATCCAGTCCCCGTCCGTCATCGGTGATTCTCAGTTCGATATGTTTTGTCTCGCGTACACAGGTGATGCTGACAGTTCCTTCTTCACTCTTTCCGAGAGCCAGCCTTTCCTCCGGTGTCTCAATTCCGTGATCGAGGGCGTTGCGTATGAGGTGCATGAGAATATCGCCGAGTTCCTCAAGAATCACTTTGTCTATCGCAATGTCAGTCGGCGGAATCTCGCATTTTACTTTCTTTTTGAGGTTCATCGCTTCAAGGGCGATTGTATTCTCCAGCGGCCGCAAAACAATTCCAATCGGGAGCATTCGTAAATCGAAGACCTGTTCCTGAACGCTGAAAATTGAAGTCTCCAGGGCGGAAATATCCGTCTCAAGCTGTTTGCGGAGTTTTGAAAGCTCGTGGTTTCCAAGTTCTTCTTCGATTTTCTGTAATTCCGAAAGCTGATGCTTTAAGTGGAACTGGCGCGTAATCATCGAGTCAAAAGCAGTGATTATTTCGTTCACTCGGGAAAGTTTTATTCGGATTGACTGAATCTCGCTGATATTTTCGTTTAATTCGTCATCTTCTTCGGACTCAACGTATTCTCCCTTTTCGCGTTTTATTTCATCAAGGAAAGATTCGATGTCGATAAGTTCTCCAGCCACAAGTTTGTCGCAGTACAGAAGGTACAAGTCAATGTTCTGGTTGTCGCTGCCTTTTTTTGTGATAAGGGTGACGCATTCTGCGATTTTATCAGCCACCGCAAAGACAAGGCGCACAAGCCGGTCCGTATTCTTTACCTGACCGTCCTTAACGCCCTTATAAATGTCCTCAAGTGCATGCGAAAGTTTTTCGATAACAGGAAAGCCGAGCATGCGGGAATTTCCCTTTATCGTGTGCAGGTTTCTGAGAAGACGGGCGAGAATGTCAGAATCATTGTGCCTGACTTTTAAATCTATAATGTCTTTCCGTGAAGATTCGAGAAGTTCCCTGGTCTCACTGACAAAACTTTCTGTAATATCGCTTGAGATTTCAGACATCTTACTTCATCTCCTTTTTTTTGCGGAAATAGAAAACGTTTCCGTCGACGACACGTTCAAGCCCCGGAGGAACAACATCACTTCCAATCTGGGCAATTTCGCTCATTGAAACAAAAAGAATTCCGCCCTCTGCAAGACATTTTTCGGTTATCGTCCTGAGGATTTTCGCACGGAGTTCCTGATTGAAATAGATAAACACGTTCCTTAAGAAAATAATATTCTGATTTTTAGGAAGAAAAAGGGAGGCTGCAGGTGAATCCATCGTAGAAAGATTGATTTTCTGAGTCCTGATAGACGATTTTATCTCATCGTCAAAAACAATCGTCTGGTCATCTTTTTTGTAAGGATTCAAAAGGGGCTGTAAAGAAACTCCGTCAACAGAACGGAGGGAAGACCCCAGAAATACTCCTTTTTTGCAATGATCCAGCACGATTGAATTGATGTCGCTTGCTGTAACCATTGCTTTTATTCCGCAAGATTTCGCAAGAAGAGCAAGGGAATAAGGCTCCTCACCGTAAGAACAGGCCGCACTCCAGATTTTCATCCGCATTTCGCCGAACTCAGCCTTCCATATCGGGAATATTCTGTCACGCAGAAGCGCAAACTGCTTTTCCTCACGGAAGAAATATGTTTCGTTTACAGTGCTTTCGTTGACGAGTTCCGTGAAAAGTCCGTCATCCGACAGAATTTCGTTTTTGTATCCGAGAACAGAGATTTCTTTTTCAGAAATCCGTCTTTCAATAAATGCTTTTATGCCGTCCCTGTGGGTAGCCCTCGGAACAATTCCAGTACGACTTCTCAGGATGTCGAGAAATGATTCAAACTCTTCTTGTGTGATGAATACGGAATTTTGACTCATTTTTTAACCAGCTCCAGGATTCTTTTTGAAATATCCGGCCGCGGAAGAACTTCTCTCGCAGCCCCCAGCTCGATTGCGGCAGCCGGCATTCCGAAAACCGCACATGTAGATTTATCCTCGGCGATTGTCCATCCGCCGTTCTCACAAATTTCCCTGCATCCCTCGGCTCCGTCAGAGCCCATTCCTGTCAAAAGAACCGCAAGACAGTTTTTTTTGTAATTTTTTGCCGCACTTCTGAAAAGTTTGTTTACGGCAGGCCGCAAAAATCTCTCTGGTTCCTCATCACTGAGTTTTAGAATCGGGTTACCGTTCTGACGCACGAAATCAATCACAAGATGCTTGTCGGCCGGTGCCATATAAACGATTCCAGGTTTTGCTTCCTCGCCGTTTTCAGCAAGCTTAACCTTGATATTGTGGCAGACGCTCGCAAACCATTCTGCCATATTTTTATCCGCCCCGACGTCAATATGCTGTGCATACAAAATCGGAAGAGGGAAATTATTTCCAAGAGAAGAAAGTAGTTTCATCACGGCAGAAGGACCGCCGGTAGAAGCCCCGAGACAAAGAATCTTAAAATTCGGTTTTTCATCAGTTGCAGAAGGATAACTCGGTGAAGCCCGGTTTCTGATATGTTTGACAAGGTTCTGAAAGAATTCCTGATTGAAGCCCGGAAGTCCAGGGCGCTCGATAATATCGACCCCCACCAAATTTGCAGGCTTAGTCTTTAAATTTGAGAGCAGAACTACAGGAACGCGCTTTTCGATGGTAACGACGCGGAGACTTTCTTTTTCTACAGGGTCATTTATATCAAGACCGGAAACTACGACGTTCGGTCTTTCATCATCGATTGCTTCGATTAACCTTTTTCCGTTCGGCACGAAAGAGATAATGTTTATATCATGGTAAGTGTCAAGATTATGCTCAATCAGGGCCCGCACTACGGCAGAACCATCTGCAATTATGACTTTCATTTTTCCCCCTCATTATTACCCGAATTACCAGAAAGCATTTTTCTGAGAAGACTGTCCGCCGACAGAAGAATCTGTTTTCTTGCAGGCTTATCTTTTGTACCACCCTCAAAGCCAATCGCACAGATTCCGCCGGAATTCAAAACATGCCGCACGCTTTTTGGAATCATTTTTAAGTTTTTGATATCAATGTCTTTGCTTGAGATAAGGCTGTTCACTGAAAGCGCGAAATTTCCGCTCAACGGAAAAACCGTTCCCGTGAAAGACTGTATCAGGTTCTGGACGTCATGCGGAAAATCATTTTTTCTCATTATCAGAACCGTATTGCACGTCTCTGGAGACTTGCATGAAAAAATATTTTCCAGATATGAGCCTATATAAACATGCGGAAGCTTTTCGGAATTGAAGACAATATTTTTTTCATCATTTCCGACGGCAAGATAAAGCCCGAAAACGACATACTTGCTCTGAATGAGAAAATCCACAGTATCATACTCAATGCTGGTAAAATAATTAGGCGCTTCCAAGGTCTTTCCTTATAAGAATTTCAAATGCATTCGGATTCAAAACGGGAATTTCCTCGTCTTTATATGCGATAGTTCCAAGGAAGAAACCTTCCTCGTTTTTATCAGGAATCTGGTTCAGCCCGTCTTCCTCGATTTCTGCAAAAAACAGGATATCGGAGATATGAATTGAAAGCTGGTCATCATCGCGCTTGAAAATAAGAAAAAGCGGAGATTCCGGCGGAGTCGAGTCTGTGTCGCCAATCAGAGACCGGGGATTTATGACAGTAAAAGGGTCTCCCCGCCGGTTAAGGACTCCTTCAATGTAAGAAGGCATAAAAGGCAGTTTGTAAACCGCAACATCCCGGATGATTTCAAGAACATCACCAGACTTTACGGCATATTTTTTACCGGAGACTGAAAAAATCAGCCATGTGACCATTTTTTTTTCTTCGATGACTTCCTGCTTTTCACCGCTCTCCTGAGCAATCTGATCGATTATTTCTTCGTTCATTTTGTCTCCGTTTTGCCGCTTTTCTTAATCTCACCGAGTCCAGATGCAATTCCCCTGAGGTTTTCTGAAATCTGGGAGATATGCTCTGTTGCGGCAGTGAAATTCTCAACGCCTGCAGAAATCTGCTTTAATGTGAGAAGAATCTGCTCGCTCGCCAGTGCCTGCTGCTTGATGATTGTTGTAATTTTTTCAGCGCTGTCAGCCGTACTTTCAGATGCATTACGGATATTTGCAAACCGTTCCTCAAGGTTTTTTGCGTTATCAACACCAACCTGAATTTTTTCAGTTCCGCTCTCCGAAGCAAGGATAAGCCGGTCTGAACTTTTCTGGATTTCCGTAATTCTGTCTTTGATTTCTTTTGTACCGTCGATAATACCGTCAGCAAGGCGGCGGATTTCAGTAGCGACGATATGGAAGTTGCGGCCAGCCTCCCCTGCGCTCGAAGCCTCAAGCTCGGCGTTGAAAGCGATGATTTTTGCCTGGTCTGCGACCGAGTTAATCAAAGTAACTATATCCCAGATGTTGGCGATTTTGTCACCAAGGGCCTTAATTCCCGAAATTGTGCTCTGGTTAGTAGCAGCGATTTCCATAAGCTGTTTTACGTTCTCTTCGATGTAAGAAACACCCTCAGAGACATCGCCGCTTGTTTTTGTCGCGACACCGGAAACTTCCTTGATTTTCTGAGAAATATCCTCGGAAAGCGCCGTGTTGTCTTCCATTGTGGCAACGATCTCTTTGACAGCAGTACTCTGATCCTGGGCCGTAACCGCATTCTCCTTTGAAGAAGCCGCAAGATTCTGAATTTCTTCGAGAATACTGATTCCGACCCGTTTTTCGTTTGAGTGAAGAAGATGGATTCTGAAGATTCCGAAGAAAACAAGGAGAACGAAAACAATCAGAACCAAACAGATTGAAGAAGGAACGATTGCCCCGGCAACAAAAGCGCTGAAAGTATAATTCTCCGAAACAACGATATTCCATTCAATTTCTTCGATGGGCTCAAAAGCATAAACTGTATCAGGCTTATCAATGAACTTATTTTCCATTGTTATAAGTTCATCCTCGTTCCCTTCAAGGTCAGGAATAATCCGTGTAATCAAAACCTTATTCTCAAGATGGGACAGCTCTGTAGAGCCCGTAGTCTCAAGATTCTTGTTATAAATGTACATCGTAAAATTTTCAGGAAGGTCAGAATAAAGGGAATCAACGAAATCAGAAATCGGAATTCCTGTTCCAATAAGACCAAGGAAATCGCCGCTGTCATTCCGGACAATGCAGTTTACCCACATCAAAGTCTGTTTGAGCCCTATATCGAAGTTAACGTTGAATTCGTAGTCGTTCTGTGACTCCATGGCTGAAATGTACCATTCGCTTGAAGAACTGTCTTTGTCGAGGGTGTAGAGATATTCGTTGTTTGAGTAGTAGAGAAGATCACGGTCATTAATCATAAAAGTGCGTTTGCTCAAAAATGACTTCTGGTAAGCCGTAATTTCGTCAAAAGCAGCTTTTTTTAAGTCGCGGTCAGACGGATCCTCAAAATAATTGACGATAAGAGGAGATTTTGCCATCTGAAGGGCCAGGGCCAGCTGTTTATTGAGGCCGAGCTCAAATTTGAGGTTCATGTTTTTGCAGATTTGAGAAAGTTCTTTATGGCTGGACTTCTCGAAGTTACTCCGCGCAGATTTATTCACGAAGAAATAACTTGCGGTAAGCATCGCTGCAAGAATCACGGCAAAGACAATGATGATAACCGGAATGGACAATTTTTTCATTTCCATTTTCGCTTTTTCTACAACTTTCATGTTTATTTCCTCACTTTTAACTGCCGTGACGAACACGGCAAAGACGCTTATTTTCTAAGTTCTTCTGCAATAACCTGAAGTTTCTGAGATGCTTCGGAAACGCTTTCCGTTGCGCCCCTGAATTTATCTACGCCGGAAGCAATCTGCTTGAGCGTGATAAGAATCTGCTCGCTTGCAATTGCCTGCTGCTGGATAATCGTCGTAATGTCACCTGCACTGTCAGCGGTGATTTCTGAAGCGTTCTTGATGCTCGTGAACCGCTCCTCAAGGTTCTTCGCGTTGGCAACGCCTTCACTGATTTTTTCAGTTCCGCTTTCAGAAGCAAGGATAAGCGTGTCTGAACTCTGCTGAATCTCAGTAATTTTCGTTTTGATTTCTTTCGTACCGCCGATAATGCCGTCTGCCAGGCGCCGGATTTCTGTCGCAACGATATGGAAGTTCTTTCCTGCCTCGCCCGCTGTACTCGCCTCAAGCTCTGCGTTGAAAGCGATGATTTTTGCCTGGTCTGCGACCGAGTTGATGAGCGTGACGATATCCCAGATATTCTCGATTTTGTCACCAAGTTCCTTGATTCCGTCGATTGTATTCTGGTTTGCATTCGCAATTTCACGAAGCTGACGGACGTTTTTTTCGAGGAATGAAACGCCTTCCGCGACATCGCCGCTCGTTTTCTTTGCGACCCCGGACACATCCGTGATTTTTTTTGAAATATTTTCAGAAAGGGCCGTGTTGTCTTCCATTGTGGCAACGATTTCCTTGACAGCGGCACTCTGGTCCTGAGCCGTGACTGCGTTTTCTTTGGAAGAGAATGCAAGTTTGTGGGTTTCGTCGATAAGGTGATTGCTGGCCTTTTCTTCTTTTGCACGCATACGGCTGAGAATAAAGGCGGTGATTGCCATGATTACGGCAAAAAGAATAAAAAATGCGACTGTAAGCAGGATTCTTGTAGCGGTAGAAAATGCGCTTACATCCTTGATACTCTTCCCGAGAACATAATACCAGCCGGTCAAAGGAATTGGTGCGATTCTGAATACGTATTTTATTCCGTCTACCTTTCCGAAAACAAAATCATCTTCAACTTCGAGAAGTTTTTCACCGATTTTTTTGTAAGCTCCGTCTTTTACGGTGAGGATATTGTCCTCAGGGGTGAACTCCTCGTGCATAAAATAATCGCCGCTCGGAGAAAGAATAAAAGAACGGTCAAGAAGGTCTGTGGTAACGGCACCTACGAAGGCCTGCATATCCTCCATCGGGAAGTCAAACGCGACAACTCCGACGACTTCATCATCTTTATAAATTGCCTTGGAAATTGTTACTGCAAGTACATCCGTAAGTTCATTGGTATAAACATCAGAATAGAAAATTTCGCCCTCTTTTTCGACAGCACCTGTATACCAGCTGCTTTCAAGCGGAGAATACCCCTCCGGAACCGAAATGTTTGAGCCGGCAAACATTTTTCCCTTTGAATTAGAACCGTAAAAGCCCGGAAATTCTGCGTATGACAGGGACATTTTTTCAAAGACTTCGTTTGTTTCAGAATCGTCTCTCGGGAAACCGTCATTAAAAATGCAGGCAAGTCCATCAACCATTTTCGAAGGAGCGGAAAGAGTATTCTCAAAGTTAAGGACACATTCCTTCATGTTCGCATACATAAGCCTGTATGCCTGCTCTTCCGTAAAATTTGATACAAGTTTCGCAACAATAACCGTCGTTAAGATGAAGAATACCGCGACAGGCACGCCAATCAAAATCAACGATTTCTTAACAAAATTCATTCAGAAACTCCTTGAAAAACATAAAAACGGATTGAAAAAATTATACCATAGATTTGATTTTTTGCGATAAAATTTTAAGATTTTTCAAAGAATTTAAAATAAAAAAGCACCTGTCATTCTGACAGATGCTCATTTTATTTAGCGGAGGTCGCTGACCCGTTCCATCGGTGAAAGAATCTCAGTTACACGAACACCGAAGTTTTCGTCGATAACTACGACCTCACCTTTTGCAATCGGTTTATGGTTAACGAGAATGTCAACAGGTTCACCAGCGAGTTTATCAAGCTCGATAATCGTACCTTCGCCCATTCCCAAAATGTCTTTAATCTGTTTTTTAGTACGGCCAAGTTCTACGGTCATTTCCATGTTTACGTCCATGATAAGACCGATATTTCCCTGTTCCTGGCTTGTAGGACCGCCAGCAAGATTCGGGTACTGAACTGCCTGAACATTCGGCATACCCATTGGCATTCCGCCCATCATAGGCATCTGCATTCCGCCCATTGGCATTCCCCCCATCATAGGCTGCTGCTGGAATCCGCCCATCTGCATCTGCGGCTGGGCCATTCCCATGCCTCCCATCTGCATTCCGCCCATCGGCTGTCCGCCTGCGAGATTAGCCATAGAAGCCATGTCAGCCGCATTGAGAGTTCCGCCCGCCGGTTCCGGAGAGCCGCCGCCAAGAGCACGCGCGATTCCGTCCGCAACATCACTTGAAACTGCTTCCCAAAGTGTATAGGTCTGACCTTCTAATGTCAACGGATAACTAAAGAGAGCGAAAGTTCCCTGAGGAATACGAACCATCGGCTTCGGAACATGGGTTGCTTCAGGAGGATTTGAAGCGAGTCCCGCAATGGAACTCAAATCAGTGATTTCTGAGCCAGTATGTGTTGAAACAAACTCTCCGATTACGGAAAGAGCCATATCGTCAAGTTCTGCATTCTCTTCTTTGTTGACAAGGCTTGTAATTTTCTGCGCAAATTCCGGAGCGAGGAGGACAAGATGATCGCCTTTAAGCCCTGTGTTGAAATCTGCCATGACAGCGACAACCATTTCAGGAAGTTTTGCAAGAAGCTGATCGCGGTCAGTCGCCTCAACAGAAGGCGCTCCGACTTCAAAGCTGGCGCCTGTCATTCCGTTAAGGTTCGAGGCTATCTTGTCTTTGATGCCGTCTGCAAATTTATTGAGGGTTGCAGTGTCGATGTTTACATTGGAAGACGGACCTGATGAGAGACCTCCAACATCAACGCCGCTCAGCAATGCGTCAATTTCGCTCTGTGATATTGTTCCATCACTCATAAGATTCATCTCCTTCTACTGATAATTCTTCGAATTCATCAGATTCACTCTGATCTATTTTTCCAATAACCTGAACAGCCATTTTTTTGCCGACGACACCTGGCTGACAGTAAAATTTCTTTTCGTTTCCGACGCTGAGGGTAAGAGGGTCACCCACCCTGACGGTTGTAAGCCGCACGACGTCTCCAGCCCGTAAAGCAAGAACTTCGCGGATTGGAAGATTAATTGTGCCGATTTCTGCCACGACATCCATATTGACATCCGAAAGTTTTTCCTTGAGGGTGCCAAGGTACTGGGTGGTAGAACTTCTTCGTACAGAACTGAACCAGAACTGTGAAGAAAGTTTTGAAACAATCGGCTCGATGGTGAGGTACGGGATACAGAAGTTCATCATACCCTCTTCTTCACCGATTTTTGTTTCCAAAGTTACAAGAACGACCATTTCTGAAGGAGGAACGATTGAGGCGAACTGCGGGTTTGTCTCAATCTGACCAAGACGCGGCCGAAGGTCGATTACCTGAGTCCAGGCCTCACGCATATTCGCAAGAATTCGTACGATGATTCCTTCCATTACGGACTGCTCGATATCGGTAAGGTCACGGCTTACTTTTGCACCCTGACCTGTACCACCAAACAGACGGTCGATAACGCTGAAAGTAATTGCCGGGTCAATCTCAAGGACAGCGTTTCCTTTGAGAGGATCCATATTGATTACGGCAAGTGTGGTAGGTGTCGGAATAGAACGCACAAACTCTTCGTAAGTGAGCTGGTCTACCGAAGCTACATGAACATGAACCAGGGACCGCAGCTGTGCTGAGAGACTCGTTGTTGTAAGACGCGCGAAAGTCTCGTGCATAATCTGCACCGTACGGATTTGTTCCTTTGAGAATTTATCCGGACGCTTGAAGTCGTAAATCTTAATTTTTCGCGTGTCACTGACCGGCTTAAAATCATCCGCCCCGGAATCTCCGGAACTAATGGCTTGAAGCAGCTGGTCAATTTCATCCTGTGACAGAACCTCGTTCATGTCTTCCCACCTTTTATAACGCTTTTAGAGCGAATCGCTTTAGTTAGACTTAATGACATCCATCTGCATGAAACGGACATCCTTTATTTTTGAAGAACTCAAAATCGTATCGTTGATTGCATTTCGAATCTCGATTTTAAGGTTTTCTTCGTTCTGAGGCTGAAGCTCAGCAAATGTTTTCTGTGTAAAATATCGGCGCAAAAAGTCTTTAAGTTCAACAGTTCGCTGAGTAATTTCAGTAGAAGTTGCCTTGTTTTCTTTCTGATAACCAAGAACAACGTCAACACGTACAGAAGCAGGATTTGCTTCCATTGTTCGGGTCTGAATCATTCCGAGAGAAGTGTACCAGTCAAGGATTTCCTTTGAGCCGGTAAATTCTTCTGTCATCGGGACAACTGCACCCGTACCTGAATTATTTCCGCCAACAACCTTCATGGTGATGACGACAACTGTTACGATAAGAATGATTGCCGCAAGTCCGATTGCAACCCATTTTAAAAGTCCAGGAATAAGGAGACCTTTACCGCCTTTCGCAGGAGCAGCTCCAGCATCAGCTCCGTCATCCATTTCCATTCCATCATCTTCGTCTGCCATATCTTTTCTCCTTGTCTAGTCTTAAAAGTGACCATCATCAAGAATGATGATGTCTACGCGGCGGTTGTACGCCTGACCTTCTTTTGTTTCGTTGGAAAACATAGGTCGTGTGTCAGCATAACCGGCGATTGAAAAGGCCTGCTCGTCAACGCCAAAATCTGACAGATAATGAAGAACATTCGCCGCTCTGGCCGCCGAAAGCTCCCAGTTTGACGGATAGTATTCCGTACTCTCCGGGGTTGCAGTAACCGGTGTGGAATCTGTATGTCCCTCTATTCTAAATCTTCGGTTTTTTAAGTTAGAATCTTGAAAGAATTTCGACAATTTTAAGAGAATATCTCTTGTTTCATCGATATTTAGGAGTGCGCTGCCCTGCTCAAAGAAAACATCGGAAGCGAGCGAAATTACGAGTCCCCTTTCATCGCTCGAAATCGTGATTTTAGCCGATTTTACTTCAGGTGCGAACAGACTTACAGCCTTCTTTTTTGCAACCGAAAGGGATTTTCCTTTTTCGGCAGAAGGCAGGGATGAGACAGAATTTCCTAAATCTGCGAGTTTTCCGGCATTGAGGGACTGACCGCCCGATGTGACGGGAGCCTCGATGGATTCGGTAGTTATCTGCAGTGAGTCCTGAATCTGCGCCAGCGCCGCCGTATCGACCTCACTTGGGTCATACAACATGACGAAGAAGCAGAGCATAAGAGTAATCATGTCACCGTAAGTACCTTGCCACGCGGTGGACGGTTTTTCGGGTGCTTTTTTTTCTTTTTTTGCCATTGTTCGCTACCTTTTTAAGAATTAGTCTTTGAGGACATCCGGCTCAATAGCCTTACGGGTTTTCGGATCAAGATATGTAAGGAGCTTTAAGGCAAGAATTCGCGGGTTATCACCGGCCTGAATAGAGATAACGCCCTCAATAATCATTTCCATGGTTGACATTTCGGCAGCATTCTGAGCCATAAGTTTGTTTGCGAACGGAGCGACGAGCCAGTTAGCAAGCATAGAACCGTACAAAGTAGTAATCAAAGCGACAGCCATGTTAGGACCTAGGGAGCTTTTATCTTCGAGGTTGTTCAACATACCAATAAGACCGATAACCGTACCCAACATACCGAAACCTGGACCGTAACCAGCCCATGCATTGATGACGCCAATCCAGCTCATGTGCCGGGCTTCAGCAGCACTCATTTCGTTTTCCATAATTGCACGAACGACATTGCTGTCGGTACCATCGACAACCATACGAAGTCCTTCTTTCATAAAAGGACTGTCCAAATCCTCAAGACCTTCTTCGAGAGCAAGGATACCTTCACGTCGGGCCTTTTCGGAAAGTGCGACCATATTCTGAATCAGCGTTTTCTCACCGTAATCATGCGTTTTTAAGGCACGTCCCATAATCTTGAAAAGACCAATCGCCTGGTTAAGCGGGGCTACGATGAACAAAGCGGCATAAGAACTACCTACAGTAACGAATACCGAAGGAATATCGATGATTCCCATAACGGAACCACCAGAAGTGATGACACCGAGACCGATGGCAACCGTACCACCGACAAGACCGATTATTGTAGCTATATCCATTTTCTGCTCCCAATATTTTTTTATATTTCCAAGGCATTAATGCCTATCTGCCTGCGATAAGAGACTATGCGGTCGATAACATCCTGTGGATTATCCCTGACAACGACTTTTTTTCCGGAGAAAAAAGATATCGTAAGGTCAGGATTCCGCTCCATGCTTTCTATCATATGCGGATTTATCCAGTATGTCGTACCGTCTAATTTTGTAACAGGAATCATATTCCCCCACCCTGTAAGAAAAAAGACTTTAAATATTCTATCATTGTATACCAATCCCAAAAATATTTAAAGAGAATTCTCATTTCTCCATATTTGGTTCCATACTTTTCAAGTTTAAGTTTTCACCTTTCTAATTATCGGAAAATTATAATTTTTTATTAGATTTTAAGTTTCTTGTTGCGAATTTTCCGGACTTTAGATAAATTATTTACAAGAGGTTTCAAATGAGCACTAAAATTCTTGTAATCGAAGATGTTCCGGAGATGTCGGAACTTGTTTCAATGTATCTTTCTAAAGAAGGAATGGAAGTTTCAAAAGCCCTTTCTGCTGAAGATGCGCTCGAAATTCTTAAAAAAGAAACTCCGGACCTTGTAATTCTTGACCTTAATCTTCCGGGAATGAGCGGATTTGAATTCCTCAAGCTGTTCCGTGAACAGTACAACAACACTATTCCGGTCATTATTTCTTCTGCACGCGACGGTGACGAAGACATTATCGAAGGTCTCGGGCTCGGAGCCGACGAATTCGTTACGAAACCTTTCTCACCAAGGGTTCTCGTCGCAAAAGTAAAGGCAAATTTGCGCCGAGGTTCTGAAATTTCTGCCGCAGCCGAAGAATATTACGCTTTCGGGGACTACAAGCTTCTCTTAAATTCATGTGTCCTCAAAAAAGGCAGCGAAAAAATCCCGCTTTCAAACAAAGAATACAAGGTTCTCGAATACCTCACAAAGCATGTGGGTGAACAGCTTTCTCCAGAAAAAATCTACAAGGATGTCTGGGGTGCAGATTTCGGGGATGTCACTGCGGTAGCCGTCTATATCCAGCGTCTGCGCAAAAAAATCGAAGCAAATCCGGCTGATCCTCATTTCATAAAAACAGTCTTCGGAATGGGCTATCTCTTTGAAAATTAAGACCCAGCTGCGCATTTTCCTGGCCGGAGTCGTTCTGGTTCCGGTTCTGGCAATCACGGCATTGATTTCGTATCACTACATTTCTCGCCCCGAAAGAGTTCTCCTCGACGGATACAAGCAGGTTCGGGCTCTTTCAACTCTTCCGTTCTCAAGGCAGGACATTTCAATCTTCAAGCAGCTTCTCAGGACTCTTCCGCCAGACGTTGAATTCATAATTCTAAAAAACATGGAAAACGTTCTTTTGACGACCATGGGAGAATTCAAGGATACACAGACAATCAACAAGCACGAATTCTTCAAATATATGGAAGAGACGAGCGGCGAATACTTTTACCAGCTGGTCTCTCCACCTCTCAAGGACACGGAAAGCGACATTTTATTCATAAGCAGAACCACCCGCGAAAAAAAGCACAGAAAAGACAATCTTGTAATATTCATCCGCATCGTATTTATTTTTCTTGGAATCTTTGAGATTTTCTGCGTAATTTTCATCATCGCACTCTCCCATACAATCTCGCATTCTATCACGCTGCTCAGCAAAAAGACCGAAAAAATCGCCAAAGGAGAGCTCGATACAAAGCTCAACTACGAAAAAGAAGGCAAGGCACAGAACGAAATCACAAGTCTCACCGAAAACCTGGACAAGATGCGTCTTGCGCTCAAAGACAACGAAGAAAGGCGTACGAAATTCATCATGGGAATAAGCCATGATTTAAGAACTCCGGTTGCCGTAATCAAGGGATATACAGAAGCAATGAGCGACGGATTTTACAACGATCCCGAAGAAATGAAAAAGTCCCTCACAATCATCAGCTCAAAAACAGAGCAGCTTGAAACGATGGTAAACACCCTTATAAACTTCGTAAAACTCAAGGCAACCGACTGGGGTCAGCAGCTTCAGAAACAGAATATAACCCCGGTTTTCAATGAATTTGCGCAGAGTTCCGTAACGACGGGCGGTCTTTTCAAGCGGTATGTCACGGCAAACATAAACCTGAACGAAAATATCGAAGTTGCGTTCGATAAAATGCTGGTTCAGCGCTCGCTCGAGAACCTTTTCTCAAACGCCCTGCGCTACACAAACGAAAATGACTCAATCACAATAAGTGCTTCCGAAGAAAAAGACGAAAGAGGAAGCAGAATCATTTTCAAAATCAGGGACACGGGAATCGGCATAGCAAAGGAAGACCAGGAAAAGATTTTTGATATGTTCTACCGCGCAAGCTCCTCAAGACGCGAAGAAGGTATGGGAATCGGGCTTGCAACAGTAATGACGATCATAAAGGCGCACGGCTGGAAAATCCGGGTCGAGTCAGAACCTGGAAAAGGGGCGGAATTCATAATCGAAATCCCGTTGAAGTAAGAAGGCCTGAAATATCATTCAGAACGCGTTTTTTGTCTGTTGTCCACACGGGAGCAATCAGACTGTTTTTCGGAGGGTCGCCTGTAAGACGGTGAACCACGCAGTTTTCTCCGAGCAGTGGCAAAGCCTTTTTTAGAATTGCAAGATATTCTTCTTTTTCAAGAGTTTTCATTTCCCCGCTATTATAAAGTTTTAGAAGAGGCGTATCTTTCAGAACGAACAGGCTTGTAATTTTTATGCCGAAAAGTCCCGGAGTTTTCACAGGGTTTTCTGAACCCGGAATATTATTGTTATCCACTACAAAACGCACGGATTCAAGCATGTCTTTTTCAGTTTCCCCGGGAAGCCCGAAGATAAGGTGCGTCACGACATGAATCTCAGGGGCTGTTTTTTTTATGCGGCAAACGGCATCTGAATAATCTTCATTCGTGTAACAGCGGTTAATGAGATTTCCGGTCTTTTCATTTGATGTCTGAAGTCCGAGCTCAATCTGAACGAAAGTTGTTTTTGAGATTTCCAGAAGTTCAGAAAGAATCTCATCTCCGATGCAGTCAGGTCGGGTAGCAACACAAAGCCCGGCGACATCTTCACACAAAAGCGCCTCCCTGTATTTTTCTGAAAGAATTTTTGCATCTCCGTAAGTTGAAGTGAAATTCTGAAAATAAGCGATGTATTTTCCCCTGCGAGAGCCACTTCGACCCTGGATTTTTGACTCTACCCTCTTTTTTGCTTCCTCAATCTGCTCTTTGACAGTAAGTTTTTTATCGGAAGCGAATTCTCCGCTCCCGGAAGGAGAGCAGAAAATGCATCCTCCCGTACCTTTTGTGCCGTCCCGGTTGGGGCAGGTGCATCCCGCATCTAAAGCAATTTTATAAACCTTGGTTCCGAAAACGGACTGGTAAAAGTCAGAAAGTTTTATCACGGAGAGAATTATAGCATAATTTTCAGCGGGTTTCCTCACTTATCGCCTGTCACCTGTCACTTATTTTCCTCTTACTTATTACCTATTCCTTATTACTTAATTTTATGGTAGTCTTAAAAAATCTTTGGAGAATTATATGGCTGAAAATTCAGAAAACGAACTTAGAGAAAAAATTGACCCGCGCGTGGACTCTTACCACTGGTCTGATGTCCTGATGCAGGTTTTGCCTTATTTCCGCCACTGGTCGGGAAAAACTGTCGTCGTAAAATACGGCGGCAATGCAATGCTAAACGAAGAGCTCAAGTCTGCAGTTATGAAAGACATTGTCCTGCTGAATACAATCGGAATCAAGGTCGTGCTCGTTCATGGCGGCGGTCCTGAAATCAACCATATGCTCGACAGAGTCGGAAAAGAAAGCAAATTCATCAACGGGCTTCGCTACACCGACGGCGAGACAATGGAAATCGTCCAGATGGTTCTGACAGGAAAACTCAACAAGGACATTGTCGGCATTCTTTTGCAGGAAGGCGGAAAGGCAGTCGGTCTTTCAGGCGTTGATTCAGGTCTTCTGAGGGCAAAAAAAATCGAAAAGGACGGTGCAGACTTAGGCTTTGTCGGCGAAGTAACCGAAGTTCACCCGGAAATCATCCAGTCACTTCTGGACAAGGGCTTTATTCCGGTTGTTTCTACCGTTGCGCTCGGAGAACAGGGAGACATGGCGCGCTACAACATCAACGCTGACACTGCGGCGGCAAAAATCGCAATTGCCCTTCAGGCTGAAAAATTCGTTCAGCTTACGAATGTCGCAGGAGTTCTCCGGGATGTAAACGACCCGAAATCCCTGATTCAGCGAATTCACATTGAAGATGTTCAAAAATATTACGATGACGGCACAATTTCAGGCGGCATGATTCCAAAAATTGAGTGCTGCATGATGGCAAGAAAAGGCGGCGTTCCAAGAACCCACATCATCGACGGCCGTGTTCCTCACTCTCTTCTGATTGAGATGTTCAGCGACCGCGGTATCGGAACGATGATTTACTAATAGGTCAAATGTCGAGTTTCATCAACAGACAACAAAAAATGTGTCCGCTTCCGCAAAAGGCAGGTCTTTTCGCAAGGTGCTCGGTAATAAGGTATCCGTCTCAGTCGCTGCGCTCCTTCGCGCCGAGCAATTGCTCCAAGA
>JAFPUF010000067.1 GCA_017395545.1 Treponema sp.
GTCGATTTTTGTGCCCTCTTCAGCACCCTGTGCACCTTTAAGTCCAAGAGCCTGAGCGGTCATTGTGCCGATATATACACGTTCGTTCTGGTCAACATTAGCTCCGATCTGGAACTGCATAATGCGGTCTGAATTCTGTGCGAAGCTACCTGTGAGCATGTTCATTCCGTTGAACTGTGCCTGTGAAGCAACGCGATCAACTTCGGCAACAAGCTGTGAAACTTCTACCTGAATCTGCATTCGGTCTTCGTCTGAATAGATACCGTTAGCTGACTGAACTGCGAGCTCACGGATTCTCTGGAGGATGTCTGTAGTTTCCTGCAAGTATCCTTCTGTAGCCTGGATAAATGAAACACCATTCTGGATGTTTCGGTTAGCCTGGTTCAATCCGCGGATCTGGCTGCGCATCTTTTCAGATACTGCCAATCCTGAAGCATCGTCGCCAGCTTTGTTAATGCGCTGACCTGAACTGAGTTTCTCGACGTTACCCATCAACTGATCGTTAGAAACGCCCAGTGTGCGGTTTGCGTACAAAGAACTCATGTTGTGATTAATTACCATATTTGTGCCCTCCATGATAAAAAAAAGACAGATACAACATCGTGTTGTATGTCCCAGTCTGTGCAGGCTGCCTTCGGTTTTTGCGCCCCCGAAAGTGATTTAGACCTTGTACAGCGGGAGACGATACTGAATTCTTAATCCTTGTAATATGGAATTCAACATCAGCTTACGCTGTCACAGAAAGCATAGAAAGCGTTTTCAAAGAACTAAAGGTATGTCTAAATTCATACCAAAATGGTTAAAGGGCAGGGGAAAATCACAAATTCCCCTGCTCTAAATTATAAGGAGATTATATCACACTATCTGAGCAAAGACAAGACATTCTGTGACTGAGTGTTAGCCTGAGCGAGCATAGCTGTACCAGCCTGCTGGAGAACTTCATTCTTTGTGAATTCTACCATCTGCTTAGCCATATCTGTGTCACGGATGCGTGATTCTGAAGCCTGGAGGTTTTCAGATGCAATGTCGAGGCCCTTAACTGCATATTCCATGCGGTTCTGGTAGCCGCCGAGATCAGCGCGCTGTTTGTTGATCTTTTTGAGGGCTTCATCGATAGTTCCGATTGCGCGGTTTGCGCTTTCTGGTGTTGCAAGGCTGAGAACTTCTTCTGCGGCAACGTCGCGAACTCCGAGAGCAGCAGCTGTCATTGTTCCGATGAATACCTGCATTCGCTGATCCATGTTTGCTCCGATATGGAACCACATAGAAGCTGTAACTGAGTTTTCACCTGTTGATTTTGCGAAGCGTCCGGTGAGCATGTTCATACCGTTGAACTGTGCCTGTGAAGCGATGCGGTCAACTTCTGAAACAAGCTGAGAAATTTCAACCTGAATCTGCATTCGGTCTTCGTCAGAGTAGATTCCGTTTGAAGACTGAACGGCGAGCTCACGAATTCGCTGCATGATGTCAGTTGTTTCCTGGAGGTAACCTTCTGTTACCTGGATGAAGCTGATACCGTTTGAAGCGTTCTGAGAAGCCTGATTGAGACCACGAATCTGGCTGCGCATCTTTTCAGATACTGCGAGTCCTGAAGCGTCGTCACCTGCGCGGTTGATTTTTTCTCCTGAAGAGAGTTTCTCCATGTCTTTTGAAAGACTAAGACCTGTTACGCCGAGCTGTCTGTTGGCGAACATTGCGGACATGTTGTGGTTGATAACCATAGTGTTTTCCTCCGTGGAAATGTATGTCAGACCAAAATCCTTTTCGGCCTGTTTGAAAAAGGAAACTTCAGTATTACAAGGCTACATCCGTCTCCTTTTTCGTGACTCGCTTGTCCAGCATACTTCTACGAAGCTGTTTTGAACATAACTTGTCCTTATTAGTATCGGAAAAACACTTTAGAAACTTTAGAAGAAAATTCACTTTTTTTTAAACTTTTTTTTCTAAAGTTTTGAAAATAAGGGTAGAAAGAATTTAAAACGGTATTAAAGCACGTGTTTTCGTAAAAAATCTGCGATTCCGTCGTTGTTGTTGTCATTGTCTGTAACGAAATCTGCTATATTTTTTATTTCAGGAAGACCGTTTTTCATGGCGACTCCATAACCCGTCATTCTTATCATGCTTTCGTCATTCATGCTGTCACCAAAGCCCATTGTTTTTTCAATTCCGATCCCAAGCTTTTCTGAAAGCCAGGAGACTGCTTCTCCTTTTCCGCATTCGGGAGGAAGAATTTCGAGAAAATACGGCTTGCTTGTGAAAATAACTGCGCGTTCTCCGAATTCTTCGCGCAATTCTTTTTGAATCTGCTGAAGCTTTCCGGGGTCTCCGGGAACAAGCATTTTTGTAAAGCCCTGCCTGATAAATTCTTTGTAATTTTCAACTTTCTGTCCTTTGAGACCGCACATCTCGACGTCGAGTCGTGTCCACTCGTTTTCTTCTGAATAAAAAATTGTATCCGGAGTGTAGACTTCACTTTTGAGGCCGTGCGCTTCTGCTATTTCGTCAGTTCTGGTAAGGATATCACTTTCGACTTTTTTGCAGAAAATCTGCTGCCGTTTGTGGAGGTCAAAAATAGAACTGCCGTTTATTGCGATGATGAAACGCCCCTCTTCCCTGCCTGCGATTTCGAGACGACGGACGAACGGAAGAATTGCATCTTCTGCCCGGCCGGAGCACAGAACGACATAAATGCCGTTTTCTACACATTCCCTTAAGACTTCAGCATTCCTGTCTGAAATTTGCCGGTCATCATTTAAGAGTGTGTCATCTAAATCGAGCGCAATAAGTTTTACATCCAGTATCTTTTTCATATATGAAATTATATCACATTTTTTTTGAAAAAAAATATATTTTTCGTTCAAAAACTATTGACACTTTTTTTCGATTCATATAATATATTGAACATCACCTGCGGGGATGGTGGAATTGGTAGACACGCTAGCTTGAGGTGCTAGTGGCGCAAGCTGTGCCTGTTCAAGTCAGGTTCTCCGCACGCAAGGCTTCCTTTACAGGAAGCCTTTTTTTTATGTATTTCAAAAATCAGGAGAAAAAATTATGCTGGCAGTATTTGTGAATTGTGCGACTGTTATTCTTGGTTCCTTGACCGGACTTTTATTTGCAAAAAAAATACCTGAGAAAGTGACTGATTCAATTCAGCTGGCATGCGGGCTTGTCTCGTTTATTATGGGCGTTCAGATGTCATTTAAATACCAGAATGTCGTTTATCTGGCGCTCGCACTGATTCTTGGTGGAATCTTAGGAACAGCCCTTGATATAGACGGAAAGATTTTAAAGATAGGGAAAGCACTTGAAAGGGTGTTTATGAAGAAAGACAACCATTCAAGACATGAGTGTGACAGCGGGGCGTTGCGGGGTGTCCCCGCAGAGGGGGCAGGCGGAAATGGGTTGCCTCAAGAAGGCAGGCGGGCCATTGAAGCCGCGGGGGAGACTTCCCCCTCCCGGGAATTTGCATCTGGCCGTCCTAAAAAGAATTTCGCCTATGCTTTTTTGAACGCATCCGTGCTCTTTTGTGTCGGCGCGATGTCGATTGTAGGAAGTTTTAAGGCTGGAATTGAGCACGACTATTCAATTATTTTCCTGAAATCAATTCTTGACGGGTTCATTGCGATTGGGTTTGCGGCTGCGATGGGTGCCGGAACTGCTTTTTCTGCACTCGCGATTTTTTTATACCAGGGGGCTTTGACGGTCCTTGCGATTTTTATTCATGATTATGTGACTGACCAGATGATTGCAGAACTTACGGGAAGCGGAGGTGCTCTGATTATTCTGATTGGCGTGAACCTGATGGGACTAAAAAAAGTAAAGACGGCAAACTATCTGCCTGCCGTCCTTTTCAGCGTGATTTTTGTGCTTTGCGAGCCTTTTGTCCGCAAAACACTTGGATTTTAATCAAGAAGGAAGTTGAAGTCCGGCGCATTTCCGAACTCGTCTTCCTGAAGGAATTCGTAAGATGCGCTCATTGAAGCATTTTGTGAGCCGTTTCCTTCAAGGTCGAACGTGAGCGGAGCGTCATCTTTTATGATTAAATCACTTGCAAAGCCCGCCCTGTAAAGCTCCTGTTCGAGCCGGTAGAGTGCCAGAAGCCTTCCTGTGGAATTTCCTGAATGGACTGCGCAGAGTTCTGTCGGCTGAGTGCCTTCAAGGAATGTGAGGGTGATTTTATGTCCTTCGCAGTCTTCTGTAGGAAGGGCACCGCTTACAGAGCAGACCTGAACATCGACGACGCCTGTAGAAGGACGCGTGAAGTTTTTGTACGGAAGACCTTCATGTGCTTTTTCCATAAAATTTGCCATTGCGTAACCTGCAAGGGTAGAGCCTGTGAGCTGAAGTCCGAGTGACTGTCCCGGCTTATCAAAACCAAACCAGAAAATCGAAGTTAAATACGGAGTAAAGCATGCAGTCCATGCATCTGCCCAGTTCTGTGTGGTTCCTGTCTTTCCTGCGGCCGGAATCGTGTATTTTCGTCCGCTTGAGTCCCTGTAGGTGAACTTTGAGCCGTTTCCTGTCGGACCTGCCAGGCTTCCTGATTTTACGGTGTTTTCGAGAAGTTTTGCCATTGTGTAGGCTGTCTGCGGAGAAATAATCTGGGCCGCATCTCCTTTTGCCTTTTGCTTTTGAAGTACTTCTTTTTCGGGATTTAAGAATTCCCTGCCGTTTTTGTCTTCGACGCTGCGGATTGCAATTGGAACGACTTCTTTTCCGCCGTTTGCAAAAATAGCATAGGCATGGGCGAGTTCAACCGGCCTTACTGAGCAGACTCCGAGTCCTATCGGGTAGCCCGGGACAAATCCTCGGTTTGGAACTTCGTTCTCCGGAATGCCGAGAAGAGCTATTGCCCTGTTGATTGCTGTGTCAAATCCGATTCCGTCAAGGATTTTGAGTGAAGGAACGTTCATTGAGTGGGCGAGTGCATACCAGAGCTCGACATCTCCCTTCCATTCGCCGCGGAAATTCTGCGGGATGTAGGGTTTTCCGTCTGCCGTGTGGAATACAATCGGGGTATCGGAGATTATTGTGCTTGGCGTGAACTGCTTTGAGTCAATGGCTGCGCTGTAGTAAAGCGGTTTGAAAGATGAGCCCGGCTGGAGGCGTGCCTGAACGGCCCTGATAAACTGATTTTCGCCGTCGTATTTGCTTCCGCCGACAAGGGCTGTGATATAGCCCGTATCGTTTTCGATTGCAATCATCGTGCCTTCGATGACGTTCTTTCCGACATTGGATTTCGCCGTTGCATTCGCCTTGTTCGCAACTCCGACTTTCAGCGAATCAATTCCTGTTATGAGTGACATTACGTCTACAATCGGATTGATTTGCTTCGTGTAGGTTGAGAGTGCAAGCGCTTCGTTTCTTTGCTGGGAAACTTTGAGCTTTCCAAGGTTGAATGTGAGCGTGAGAAGTTCTGTGAGAGGCGTATAGATTTTGAACGCTTCTTTCTGTCTTTCAGTGTTTCCGCGCTGGTAGGTGCGGTTTGCGTAGGCGATGTAGCGCTCCATTGTATTCTGCGCTGCTATCTGGTTCTTGAGGTTGAGTGTTGTGTTTACAGTAAAACCGGAAGAATAGATGTCGTCGGTTCCGTAAATCATGTCCGAAAGCTCACGGCGGACGTATTCTGAGAACCACGGTGCATTGTCATCGCGTGTTCGGATCGCAGTATTTCCTGTGCGGGTGTAGTCGAAATTTGCCCAGTATTCTTCAAAAGAAGAGTCGGACTGCTCCTGTGTGATAAGTCCGCTTTCAACCATTGCGGCCAGAACGTATTTCTGCCTGTCCATTGCCCTGTTCGGATACTCGAATGGATTGTAATGAGCCGGATTTGAGAGCTGGACTACGAGAATCGCGGCTTCTGCCGGGGTTATCTCTGTTGCACTGTGGCCGAAATAGTATTTGCTTGCGGCGTTAACTCCGTAAGTGCCGCCGCCAAAATAAATTTTATTGAGGTAGAGTTCAAGAATCTCATTTTTGGAGAAACGGCGTTCCATCTGGATGGCCCACCAGAGTTCCTTGAGCTTGCGCATATAGGACATATCGCGCCTGTCGCAGTACAAAGTTCCGGCTATCTGCTGGGTGAGGGTTGAGCCTCCGCCAAGGGAGAGGTGAAGTGCCTGGCCGATTACAGCACGGAAAAGCGCTTTTACGGAAAAACCGTGATGAGTGTAGAAAATGCGGTCTTCGCGGGAAACCAGTGCGTCAATCATATGCTGTGGAAGCCTATTGATGCTGATGATTTCGCGTTTTTCTTCGCTCGCAAGTTCTGTGATAAGCTCGCCGTTGATGTCGAGGATGCGTGTCGGGAGCGCGGTGTCGAATTCTGTGAAATTTTCGTTATCGATTATGTATTTTGTATTTGAGAGGGCAAGACCGAGGGAGAGACCAAAAATTCCCGCAAAGAAAAAGAGCCCTGTTACCATCAGAATGGTGAATTTGCTGATTTTTTGCATTGCAATAGAATACTATTTATAAAAAAAATAGTAAAGAAGAACAAAAATCAGTTTTTTCGTGTTTTTCTTACGACTTCCTTCATGTTTTGCTTCTGGATTTCTGCCCAGAAATCGGCATTATGCTGTTCTGCAGCTTCAGTAAAGGCTTCTTCGGCTTCATTTATTGTGTGAGAAGGAAGTTCTTTTTGAATTTTTTGAATTCGGTCGATTAAGAGTTCCAGCTGTGTTTTTTCTTTTCCGTCCGGTGTTTTTTCACTGACATCGACAAGATCCTCAAGCTTTGTGGAATAGGATTTTGAGAGATAGAGTGAAAGTTTTGCAGAAGCAGGTCCAATCAGTTCGTAAAGCACGCTTGAAGCGAGAATTATCGTTTCGAGAGCGTTTCCGGTTTCTCCTTTTAAAGTTCGGGCACCGAGGGCGGCAAGACCTATCGCAACTCCTGCCTGGGGGATGAGCGCCAGTCCCAGATAATTCCGTGTTTCTTTAGGCTTTTTTGCAATCAGACAGCCCATAAACGCACCGGCATACTTTCCTAGAATTCGGATTATGAAATAAAGCACTCCAATCAGAAGAAGAGGGGATGAACCGATTGATCCTGAGGTGTTTACGAGTGACTTTAAATCGAAAGACATACCGGAGCGAACGAAGAACATCAGGAGGAACGGCGGTGAAAAATAATTCAGCTGCTTGAAGAGTTTGTCGTCGTTCGTGAGGTTTATGTACATGGTTCCCATCGACATGCAGCCGAGCAGAGGAGAGACTTCAAATATCGTGCAGATGCCGCAGAATGCAAATAAAAGCGCTACGGAAATGATGAGCCTGTTGTCGCTTGAGTGCGGCTTTACCAGAATTGCGAGCCCAACTCCAAAAACTGCTCCAAGAAAAAGAACGAGTGCGTTAGTTAAAACAGGAATAAAGATTCTTGAAAGTGAGAAAGCTTCTCCTGTCGAAGAACTTACGGCGATGGAAATTGTGACGCTGTAAGCCATAAGGCCTACGATATCGTCAAGGGCAACTACCTGCAGAAGGGTTTCAACGAAATCTCCTTTTGCGCCGGTCTGACGGATTGTCATCATCGTGGAGGCTGGTGCTGTTGTTGCTGCCAGAGCCGAAAGAACGATAGAGAAAGAAAGCTTGAGGTTAAGGATAAAAAAAGTGAGTATAAATATTAACAGGGAAGCGAGTATTGCTTCTGCCAGTGTTATGGCAAGGACTTTCATGCCATTTTTCTTGAGAACATCAAGGCGGAAGAACTGGCCTGTGCCAAATGCGATAAAAGCAAGCGCTATATCTGAAAGAAAGCCTGTATTTGTAATAATACTTTTTGGTATGAGGTTAAGGCAGAAAGGTCCGATTAAAATTCCTGCGACAATATAGGCCGTGACATTCGGAAGACGAAGCCTTTTTGTGAGGCGCGTCATCAGAAAGCCCGACAGGAGAATTATCGAAATTGAAATAATGGCGGCTGAAACAGAAGAATCTGCCGCGCCGCCATCGTAAAGGAATGAAATCATTAATTCTTTATTTTGCGATTTCTATTTTTTTGACCTCAAAGTTGTATTTTCGGCCGTTGATTGTGAATGAAAGCGAATCGCCGACTTTGTGGTCAAGAATTGCGTCTCCGAAAGGTGTCATGTAAGAGATGATGCCTTCAGAAGGATTTGATTCCCAAGGTCCGAAGAGTGTGTAAACTTCGTCCTTGCCGGTATCTTTGTTAAGAAGCGTAACCTTTGTTCCGAAAGAAATCATTGAGCTTGTCGCAGTTGTCGGGTCGAAAACGACTGCACGAGCGAGTTCTGACTGAAGACGCTTGAGGTCGTTGCCGAGCTTGTGCTGAGCTTCTTTTGCAGCAATGTATTCTGCGTTTTCTTTCAAGTCTCCCTTTTCCTTTGCTTCTGCAACTTCTTTTGCAATGGCAGGAACATCGACATTCTGCATTTTTTCGATGAGAGCGACTTTTTCGTCACGTTTCTGGGCTGTGACCAGCATTCCTTTTGGAGCAGAAGTTTTTTCTTCTGTTGTGTGGAATTTTGTAAGGTCATAGTCAGGATATTTTTCGAGAATCTTGTTTCGGAGCTGAGCCTTGATTACTCCGTCAAGCTCTGCGATATCGTTTACGAGGGTGTACATATGAGCCATCTGCTCTTTTTCGCATGAGAGCATGTAGTCGGCATATTTGTTGTCGTCCTTGTCGAAAATCATTTTGCATGCGTTTTTGATGATTTTCTTGTTCTCTGTTGACTCAACATGGTTGTCGATTTCGCGGTAGCACTGAGAGATGATGTTTACGATTGCGATGAGCTGTTTCTGGAGGGAGATGTTGGCCTCTTTGAACCAGTCTTCTTCACGACATTCGTTGAAGAGGAAGAGAATTACATCGCGGTAAGTGCGGAAATCTTCGAATGAATCTACTGCAAGTTTCTGAACTTTGCTGACTCCGCCAACATTGATGATCTGCTCAAGAACTTCTTTTTTGAGGACTGCCGGGAAAATCTTGATATATTCATCCTGCCAGTCCGGAACGAGTTTGATTGCTTCAAGGAACAGTGAGCGGAGATCGCCTTTTTTAGAGCCCTTGAGAATTGAGTACATGTATTTTGGGTCTTTTTCTTTTGTAGAAGAATCGAGCTCTCCGTAAAGCTGTCCGAAAGAGTATTTGCACTGGAAAGCAAGACTTGGGATTTCTTTGCCGATTTCCTGAACGACGAGGTATGATGCGATAACCTGCTCGTCTACGTCGCTGAATGACTTGAGGAAGCCGGTGAAATAGCTGAACATGTCAGCGAGAAGTTCGCTGCCTTTGTCTGTTGTTTCGTCTTCGATGAATTTGTAGAGAATGTCGATTCGTGCGAAGAACTGTTTCTGAGCCTTGAATTCGTTAGAATATTTTTCCTCCTGCTTGATTTCATGTTCGCGGACTGTGTATTCGTTGATATTGTCCTGGTTTACGCCGAAAGTTGAGTTTGACTCGAGGACTTTCTTTGCTCCGTTGTTCCAGTTTGTCCATTCGCTGACAGAGAGGATTGAAGGAACGATTTCAGCCTTGATTTTCTTGAAGTCGCAGCTGTTGTTGAAGCTCTTGATGATGGTTTTGAGAGCCCATTCCTTGTCGTCCTTGATTTTTGCGGCGAGGGCTTCTTTTGTTTTGAATTCAGAAGATTTTGAGCCGACTGTAGCCTTGATAACCCAGATGTGATCCCGTGGAAGCGGCTGAAGTGCGCTTACTGCCATTTTGAGGGAGATTTCTTTTTTGCCGTTCTTTCCGAAGTTGATTGTAAGAGTGTCGTTTTTGACGCTGAGAATTACGCCGACACCCCATGAGCGGTGATAAACGAAATTGCGTGCGTCGAAAGCAATGTGTTTTTCAAAGTCGTTGATTGCCTCGAATACGTTTCGGTAGTTCTGTGTGAGGTCTGAAGAACGGATGTATTCTTCGACATGGCTGTGATCTGCGTATTTTTTTGAGAAGCAGTCGGTGATTTCGCGTCGAGCCCATGAGTCTTTCTGGTCGATTTTGAGGATGAGCTTGAGGATGTTGATTGCCATATCCCAGTTTTCAGCGTTTTTATAGTAATCGTAAAGTTCCTGCATCATTGTTGCAGATTTGTCTGCGCTGATTGCTTTTTCGATTTTGCGCTGAACAAGAAGGAAGAAGTCGATTTCTTCAGGAATAAGACCGACGAGTTTTGTCCAGATTTCGCTTGCAGAATTGATGTTCTTGTTGTTGACATAGCGGAGGAGCGCCTTTTTGTAGAATTCGTTTGCTTTTTCCGGAGATTCAGAAGCGTAGTGGTCTGCGAGTTTTTTTGCGATTTCAGCTTCGTTCAGGTCGATTTTGATGATTTTTTCGTAGATTGACCAGAGTTCCGGATTATTAGACTGCTCGTAGTTTGCGGCAAGAGTTCGGAGCGCGAATTTGTTAGATTTGTCATCGGCCAGGATAGTTTCGCACATGTAAACGACGATTGGTTCTTTGTGGTTGTTCTGGAAGATGTCGACGAGAGTTTCGAGGTAGGTGTTGTCGAGGGAACCCTGTTTCAAGCCGAGCATACCCGAAATATAAAGTGCGGTAATGCTGTCCTTTGTGTGAGAAAGCTGTTCATCTGAAATTGCCTTGATTTCTGATACGCAATCCTCAGACTTTGCTTTTTCGACAAGCGATGTGAGTTCAATTAAATCGTTCTTTGAATAATTGCTGATTGTTGCCCGTGTCCAGGTGTCTTCTTTTAATTTTGCCTGAACCAAATCCACTAACTCTTTTGACATATTTTGCTCCTTAAAAAAATTGCCTTAAGATAATTTATTTTGTATACATTCGATATATGCTTTCATCATGCACCCGGATTTGAAGAAGACATTCCTTGATTTTTGAATTGCCTTCGCTGGTCCGCGCATAATGGTCGATTAACCAGAAGTACATGTTTATAAGTTTTGGTACGAGAACCTTTGAATCGTTTGAAGGATCCTTGATTTCGTTTTCGGTGGCAAAAATATCCTGCCGGAGACGGCCCGCTTCCTGCGGACGGAGTTCCCTTTTGATATTGAAGACGCCGAACAGAACCCCGTATACCGGGATCCATTCCTGAAGTGCTGCACCCGTGTAGCCTTTTTCCCTGACCTGCCTGATAAGACAGCAGATTAGCTCAGAATCAAGAAAGTCGATCTCGACCCGCTGGGCATCGATAAAAAAAGCCTCCCGGAACAAGACTTTTGCGTTACGGTCTTCGCCACAAAGCGCGAGACAGTCCGCCATTTCTGCAAGAATTACCGCCGACTGAGGTGAAATATTGTAGGCCTTAGTGAGTAAATCAAGCGCCGCCTCATAATTGCCGAGTTTTTTATAGCAGAGCCCCTTTTTGCGGTATAGTTCCGCAACCTGGGAATCAGAGCCGTCTTCTCCGGCGTTTTCGTATGCCTTTAGTGCAAGCGAAAATATGCCTTTCTGTACAGCGCAGACTGTTTTCTGCCGGAATGCCTTGTGAGCCTCGTAGTCAGGCTTGAAAGATTTCCAGCGGGCAATAAGGCCGTCACCCTGTTCGTAAGGTTCGAGCGAAGGCAGTTTTCTGATGAAGTCAATCCAGTAGGAACAGCACCAGTGAGCGAAACTGATTTCGGGATTGTCAAAATTGTACTCCAAGACTGAAGCGAGAATTTTTCTTGCTTCGGAAGGATTTCCTTCTTCGAGAAGTTTGTACGCTTTTGTTAAATCTTCCGCATCAGAAACACCCATAGCAGTAAGTATTATTATTATAAAAATGCGGATTTTAGTCAATATGAAAAAATAAAAATGGGAGCAAAGTTTATAAAGGGTTTTTAAAATTAAGTCAAGAGGAATTTTAGAGATTTTTAAAAAAGAAATTGTAAAAAACTGCGCTTTTTTTGCGGGACGGAAAATGAAAGGGGGACTGCTGGCAGATAAAGCCGGCGATCCCCCTGAAGAGTTTATATGGTATTTCTTACTGTCTGGTATTTATTAATTATTCTTTGTATTTTGTGTATTTTTCACACTCGAGGATTTTTCTGGCGTTTTCGACTCTTTCGAGGGACGGGCTTTCCGTTTTCTCAAGAGGGTAAGGAATTCCGAGTTCTTTGTACTTTGTGATTGCAAGGCCGTGATACGGGAGAATTTCGACGCGCTCAATATTGTGAAGGGTACGGATAAAATCCCTTGTCTGCGTGAGATACTCGTCGTTGTCGGTGATTCCTGGAACCAGAACATGGCGGATCCAGATCGGCTTTTTTATTTCGTCAAGATATGCAAACATTTCGCGCACATTTTTGCCCGTCTGGCCGGTAAGTTTCTTGTGCTCTTCTTCGTTTATGTGCTTTATGTCAACGAGGAGAATGTCCGTTACTTCCATAAGGCGTTTAAATTTTTCGAACCATTCACCTTCGCGCTTAAAAGGACCGCCCGCAGTATCGATGCAGGTGTTAATATTGCGTTCCTTTGCCTTTGTGAAAAGTTCGGTTAAAAAGTCGATTTGTGAAAGCGGTTCACCACCGCTGACAGTGATTCCGCCTTTTTTACCCCAGAAATCCCGGCAGTCTTCGGCTTCGTCCAGAAGTTCTTCTGCGGTGTAAAGTTTGCCTTTTGTCATTTCCCATGTGTCTGGGTTGTGGCAGTAAAGGCAGCGGAACGGGCATCCCGAAAAGAAAATGATGAACCTGCTTCCCGGGCCGTCTGCGCAGCCAAAAGATTCGAGCTGATGAATATATCCCTGTAATGCCATGTTTTACTCCTGTTCGCTGTTATTCTGTTTTTCAGTTTTCTGGTAAGGCCGTTTATTGTATTTGAAAGTGTATCTTGCGCAAAGGTATCTGCCCACAAAGCGGCTCATGAAAGCGGTGAATTTCCATTTGAATGACCACAGGATGATTCTTTTGCCTTTTTTTGCTTTTTTGAGGCAGTGAGCGACAACCTGAACCGGGTCTTTTCCGTTCAGAACTTCTTTTCTGGCTCCGTTTGAAGCTACGTTTGCGAAATCTGTTGATACAGAGCCAGGACAGAGGGCAGAGACTTTTATACCCTTGTCTTTCAGTTCGGCAGAGAGCGCCACTGAAAAACTCAGGACGTAAGCTTTTGTAGCCGCATAGACGGCAAAATTTCCGAGCGGAAGAAAAGCTGCGAGGGATGCAACGTTTATTATAGAGGAATCCCTGTGCAGGTACGGAAGAACGGTTCCGCAAAGACCTGTGAGGGTAGTGCAGTTTAAGTCTATCATCTCAAGTTCGCGCTCAAGAGGAGTTTCTGAAAATTCTCCGTAAGTTCCAAATCCGGCGTTGTTAACGAGCATGTCAATCTCATAGCTGCCGGAGATTTTTTCGGTGGCAAGGAAAGTCTTGAAAAGGGTGACGCCTTCTTTTCCTGAAAGATTCATGGAAACGGCTTTGATTTGCGGGATGGGCTTGTTTTCCCGATAGCCTGATTCAGTTTTTAACTTTTCGATTTCTTCTTTCAGGGCGGAAAGTTTTTCTTTGTTCCGGGCGATAAGCCAGAGTTCTGTGCTTTGAGTGTCTTTTGCAATCTGTCTGGCGAACTCTGCTCCCATTCCGGAGCTTGCTCCTGTAATAATCGTTATTTTTCGCATACGGGAGAATTATAGCATAAAATTTTCACAAAGAACACAGCGGATTTATGGATTAACGCTGTTTTTAAATACGTGGAATCTGAGAAATCTGTTGTTAAAAATTATAGAAACAATCCTTGCGTTTCGTTAGAATAGGCTCACTATGATTAAAAGAAATACTGGTTTTGCTAATTTGACCGCAGGTTATCTCTTCCCTGAGATTGCCCGCCGCCGCCGTGAATATGCTGCTTCTCATCCTGAAGCAAAGATTATTTCTCTCGGTATCGGAAATACAACTGAGCCTCTCTCACCATATATCGCAAAAGCTATGAGCGACTACGCTCTCTCACTCGCTACTCCGGAAGGCTACTCTGGCTACGGTGATGAGCAGGGAAACACCGCTCTCCGTGAGCGAATCGCTGAAGTCTTCTACAAGGGATTGGCTGACGCAAGCGAAGTTTTCATCTCGGACGGAGCTAAATGCGACATCGCCCGAATCCAGACTCTTTTTGGACATGATGTAAAAGTCGCCGTTCAGGATCCGGCTTACCCGGTTTATGTTGACGGTTCTGTAGTTGTGGGGGCTGCCGGCGAAAGCAACGGAAGCGGCTACAAAGGAATTACATATCTTCCTTGCACCGACAAAAATGATTTCTTTCCGGATTTAAGCAAGATTGAAAAAGACACCCTCATTTATTTCTGCTCACCGAACAATCCTACCGGAGCCACAGCTACAAAAGAACAGCTCAAGACTCTCGTTGACTTCGCAAACAAAAACGGCTGTATCATTATCTACGATGCCGCTTACTGCGAGTTCATCCGTGACAAAAATCTTCCAAAGACAATTTACGAGATTGAGGGCGCAAAGACATGCGCAATCGAAGTGAACTCATTCTCAAAGCCTGCTGGATTTACCGGAGTCCGACTTGGCTGGAGCATCGTTCCGAACGAGCTTAAATTCGCAGACGGCTCAAGCGTAAACAAAGACTGGAACCGGGTAATGACAACCCTCTTCAACGGTGCATCAAACATCGCACAGGCTGGTGGTCTTGCGGCATTGAGCGAGCAGGGCCTCAAAGACATGAAGGCACAGGTCGATTACTACCTTGAGAACGGAAAGGCAATCAAAGCCGCACTCGAAGCCGATAATTTCAAGAAAATGGGAGTAGAGGCGTTCTTCACAGGAAACGGCCCGTATGTCTGGGCAAAATTCCCGAACAAAAAAAGCTGGGAAGTGTTCGACGCAATCCTCGATAAATGCCACATCGTAACTACCCCGGGAAGCGGTTTCGGACCTAGTGGCGAGTCTTTCATAAGATTCAGCTCATTCGGTCATAAGGCTGACATCGCCGAAGCCTGCAAACGACTCGCAAGCTTCTCAATGTAATCTTCGCATTCTTAATTGCTTAATTTGAATCCCTCTGCTTCGATTCTTCTTTCGAACAGGGGGAGTTTTTTTTCACTTACGGCGACCCGCTTTCCTTCCATTTTGAGGCAGAGTCCCTGTCGTGAGAGTTTTTCGATACAGCGTACAAGGGCATCATTCTGGTTTTCTAGTGAGAAAATTACCCAGTCGTATTCGCCCTTAAGCGTGACGAAACTTCCAAGGATGTCTTTTTTGAGCGTTTCCCAGATTTTCGGGATTTTTCCTTCGGTTCTGGCTGAAAGTGTTTTGAAAATCATGGTTACTTCATCCTGCGTCCTGCACATTTTTTTGAGTTTTGTTTCATCTGCCTTATAGAGTGTCTTCGAAAGGGGAACGCAGAACTGCTCCAGAAAAATCTGCATCGTTTTATCGCCGTCTTCAATATGAATGATAAGGGCATTTTCGTCGAGGCGGGGAGGAGCGAACTGCTTAAGGCCTGCCGCTTCAAAATTATCCCTGATACCGAAAGTGTATTCTCCGAGAGGCGTGATTTTTATGAAGCCGATTCTTCCGTTTCTGAACCGCGAAAGATCGTTATTCCACTCGATTATGTCAAAGAGCTCTTCCGGCTTTGTGCAGGGAACTTCCCAGGTAATTTCAAAAAGACCTAGGGATGCGAGCATTAAGAAAAGGTTTGTGTAGCCTGGTTCCAGGACGAAATATTTGTAATAGCCTTCTTTTCTGATGTATTCTTTTGTTGTGTTCAGGTAGAAACCGCCTGAATAGCCCGGGGTGCCGTAAAACATTTTTGTAGAGGCTGCTACATTCTGAAAAGTGAAAAAATCCGGCAGTCCTTCTTCATCCAGCCGGGAAAGATATGCGGAGAATTTTTCCGGGTCTTTGGGCGGATTCTTTTTTATCAGTTTTATGAATTTATAAAGACTGTCTGCCCTGTATTCATTCGGATCTTCATAGTAGTAGCCTGAGTGAAGGGTGACATTCGGGTAAAGGTGTTTTTCGTCAATAATCGTTGTCTGTGCGCTGAAAAAATTGTCGAGAAGCCTTCGGTAAAGTCTTTTCGGGTCTGAAAAAAGAGACATCAGCTCTGCTTTTTTTTCTTTCTTCTTCAAAAAATACGGGACTGAAAGCGTAAGAAAGGCGAGTGCGAGCGAAACCCTTGCGTTTTCAGTGCGTTCTATTGCAGTTTTGGAAAGTTCGAGATTCTTTTTAAAAACCTCTTCGTAGTCATCGAGCGAAAAAATCTGTCCCTGAGGAAAAGACCTGAGGCCTGCGATTTTCGTGACTTTCTGAATGGTTCCTTTTAAAATCTGGCCGGCCGGATCCCTTTCAAAAAAATCCGTATCCATAAGAAACTGAATTATGTGCGGAGAGTTAAGAAAGAAGGAAAGTCCGTCGGCTGCAGAGAAAAATCCTTTTGACTTTTGAAATTCTTCGTCTGAAATGCCGTCATTTTGAGGAAAAATTTCGTTCAGCTGGAGCCTTACGCATTTTTTTATGGCGGAAGGAAGTGAAATGAAGGTTGTGTATCTGTAGTGAACAACAAATGCGAACGGGAGACTTGAGAAATCGTCAGTGTAGTCTGAGAAATGTGATTTATTAAAAATTTTGAGGACAGCCTGATGAGTCATCATTCCCCAGGAGTAAGCGAGAGTCCGGAACACTGCTTTTGAGTTTTCATCGAAACTGTTGTAATAATTGAGAAAAATGCTCGGGGTGCAAAGCGCCCATGCGAGGGATTTAGCGTATTCTGCCTTGGAAAGAGTTATCGAGCTGGACAGGCCTTTTCCGTACCTTTTGAGTTCGTCAGAGTTCATTCCTGAAGTCAGGAGTTCTTCAGTGATTTCCGGGACCAGAGCGTTGAGTTCTTTGATTTTTTCTTCCGGAAATTCGGTTTCATCGCTGAATAAGTTTCCGTTTTCTGCCATTTTTTAACCTCTCAACAGATAATTGATGTCTTCTTCGGAAAGTTTTTTGATCTGCTGTCCGTCAGAAGAGATAATCGCGCTGAACAGGTCTGATTTTTTCTTCTGAAGCTCAAGAATTTTTTCTTCGATTGTGTTTCGTGCAATCAGCCGGTAACAGAAGACGCTCCTTGTCTGACCGATTCTGTGGGTACGGTCGATTGCCTGCTGTTCGGCGCTCCTGTTCCACCAGGGGTCAAGAATAAAGACATAGTCCGCTCCCGTGAGGTTTAAGCCAACACCGCCTGTTTTGAGCGTCATCAGAAAGACTTTGTAAGTGTCGTCCTGCTGGAAGCGTTTTACGAGTTCCTGCCTGTTTGAGGTGGCTCCCGTCATCACAAGGTGCTGAATTTCTGCCTTTGAAAGTCGTTCGCTCACGGCGTCGATTGAGGCAAGAAAATTCGAGAAGACAAGGCATCTGTGGCCGCTTTCAGAAAGTTCCGTGATTGTGTCGATGAGAGTCTCCCATTTTGCGCTTTCTACCGCTCCTTCTGTTTTAGATTCCGGGACTGTCGCAATCTGGCGAAGCTCGGAAAGTCCCTGAAGAATGCAGAACTGAGACTTTTCAAAGCCGTTCTTTGCGATTTCTCCCTGAATCATATCCTGATAGAATTTGCGCTGTTTTTCGTAAATCACCGCCTGTTCCGGCGACATATCGACATAAATCACCTGCTCGGTGCGTTCCGGGAGTTCCTTCGCAACTTCATTTTTAAGGCGGCGGAGAATAAAAGGCCGGATTTTTGCGCCGAGTTCCTTTGCTGCATCTGCGTCTCCTTCTTTTTGAATCGGACTTGTGTAGCGGCGGTTGAATTCTCCCTCAGTTCCGAACATAGCCGGGTTTAAGAATCTGAAAATCGAGTAAAGCTCACCGAGATTGTTTTCCATCGGGGTTCCGGAAAGGGCGATTTTGTGCTTTGCGTTCAGGAGCATCACCGCCCTGCTTGCCTGACTTGCCGTATTTTTTATCTGCTGAACTTCGTCCAGGACTGCGAATTCAAAGTCTTCTTTCTGGAGGTTTTCGATGTCATTTCGGGCGACTGCGTAAGTCGTGAGGACAATTGTGTGTTTCATCGCTTCTGTGAGGTTTCGCTCGGGCCCGTAATATGCGTAGACATCGAGTTCCGGGGCGAATTTTTCGAGTTCGGCTGCCCAGTTGTCGATAAGGCTTTTCGGGACGATGACAATGCTTGTAGATTTGTGACCGTCGGAGTAGCAGAGCGCAAGAACAGAAATTGTCTGGATTGTTTTTCCTAATCCCATGTCGTCGGCAAGACAGGCTCCTAGATTGTGACTCATAAGGTAAGAAAGCCACTGGACGCCGTAGCGCTGGTAGTCACGGAGCTTTCCTGTGACCGGAAGTGTTTTTAGCGGCAGATTCTGAATATCGTTGAAGCCTGAGAAAAATTCCTGCCACGGAGTTTTTTCTGCATTTTCGATTTTTGCGTTGATAAGGCCGTCAACAAGCGGCAGGTCGAAGAAAGAGATTTTGTAAGTTCCGTCTTTCTGCTGTTTTCCCAGAAGTCGTTTGAGGCGGAGAAAAAATGATTTATCGATAATTGCGCGTGTTCCGTCATTCAGCGGAATAAACTGGTTTTCTTCATAGAGTTTTACGAATTCTGCGGGAGAAAGAATCTCGCCGTCAATTTCGATTTCGCATTTTGTGTCAAAAAAGTCGATTCCGCTTCCGACACGGAGCCTGGCAGAAGGTTTTACGGTCTTTAGTTTGTATTTTTTGAGTTCTTCAGTGCCGAAAAGACGGTAATTTCTGGCAAGTTCTCCGAGATTCTCAGAAAGAAAGTGAAGCGCGAGGCCTGAAGTGATGTAGATTGTGTCTGAGTCGATTGTGTATGCGGAAGTTTCTTCTTGTTTGCATTCAGGATGACGTATGACGCAGTTTTTGAGAATCTGTCCGAGTTTTTTTGTGCTTTCCGTTCTGTTGTAGATGAGCGGAGTTTTTTCGATTGATTTTTTTTCGTCATTGAGCTTGACAAGACATGAAGGCTTGTTCTGTGAGATGAATTCCGTCGGAAAGCCGTCTTTAGACCAGAGAAGATTTATTTCAAGGTTTCCTTCTTCGTCAAGTCCGCGGAAATTCAGGGCTGCTTCTGCTTCCTGAGGTGAGTGTGTGACAAGAACCCAGCCTTCTTTTTCAATTTTAATTGACGGAAAAATCGAAGAGAAAAGCGAGAGATACTGGTTTATTTCGTTTCTGGAAATTTTTCCTTCAAAATCGCTGAGATAGTTGTAGCAGATTCCGATGTCGCGGGTTTTGAAAATCTTTTTACCGCAGAGAGCGTAGGTTGAAGTGAGCGGAACGGGATTTGAAAGAATATCGTTTTCTGTTTTCAGTATAAGTGAGAGAGAATAAGCTCCGTCGAGTTTAAGGACTATACGTGCCCTTTCTTTTTGTTCTGTCGCTGTTTCGACAATTTCGTCTTTGTATAAAAAATTCTTTTCGCCTTTAAAAAGCTGGTATGTGAAATCCGCATACTGGTCGAGGTAGATTACATTTTCAGATTCGTTTCCCCATGAAAGGAGGTTGATTTCCTGACTGCGGATTCGTGCGATTGAAGTGGCGAGCGGGGTAGAGTCTGGAATTATTTCTTCGAGGGAAAGTCTGTTTCCTTTTTTGTTCGTGAAGAAAAAATAAGCGCGGCCTTCGTCGTCAATATCGAGATTGAAAATCGTGTCGCTTATGGAAATGCCTGTGCCGGCGCTTTCGGTGAGGCTGGCCGTGTTCTGCCATAAATCAGTTAATTTTTTAAGCGGAAGTGACTGCATTTCAAAAATTATAGTAAAAATCTTTGAGAAGTAAAATAAAAAAGAAGTCTGGAAAGGTCAGAAAACGGGCAGAAATTTACTTTTTGTTTGACAATCTGAAATTTCGTTCTAGAATTGAATATGATATAACAGATTTCAAAATAAAAGGAGGATACTATTTTGAAAAAATCACTTATTTGTCTTACTTTGGGCGCTCTGGCCATGCTCGGAATGTCTTGTAACGAAAAAAAAGCTGCAACGACTGAAAAATCTGAAGTTCAGAAAATAATCGAGCAGGCACAAAACATGAGCTTCGACGAGCTTTGCAAAAAGGCCATCGAAGAGTCCAAAAATGCCACAATCAAGGGTATCGGTAACTCTAGCCGTGGTAAAACTGCTGGAGCTGCCTTCATCAAGTACCTTAAATCCCTGGATTCAAGCTATGCCGGAAACATTGAGTGGTCTCAGCCAAAGAACAACTCAATTTTCACGACACTTTCAGTTGATTACAAATCATCTAATCCTGAATACTTTATGACTTTGATTCAGGACGGAAACCAGATTCAGTCTAAGATGATGGACACAGGAATCTTGCGTACATTCATTCCGAAAGAGTGGGCGGAGGCAAACAAACTCACCGCAGATAAATATCCTGAGCTTCTTTCACTTCAGACCCTCAACAAAGTCTTCATGTTCAACAAGGTCGATGGAAGCGACTTCAAGAACTGCTGGGATTTCGTTGCAGAAGGAAAATCCGGCATGTACATGGATGTCAACTCTGAGCTTGTCGGAAAGAACTTCCTTTACATGCTTTCTTCTGACAAATATTCAACATGGCTCAAAAACGCTTATGATGCCCTCGACGACGCAAAAAAAGCATATTTCAAACCGACCATCGATGAATGTGAGACTGTCGCAAAGAACTACGGAATTTCCGGAGCAAACGCAAAATACGGCCTTGCATGGACAAAACTCTGGGTCAAAAACTACAACGCTATGACTGATGACGGCCCAATCTGTAACGAGCTTGTCTCAAAATCTGCTGCCGGTGAATTCGCTCTTATCGTTTACTCAAAGCTCCGCTCTGTCTCAGAGACTGCTGACGCTTCTGTAAACAATATCGCAGTCGCCGCTTACAACGACGGCTACAAAGGAATCGGTGGATACGGCTACTGCCACTATCTTGAAGTCATGGATTCTTCTCCATATCCCTGGACAGCTTGTGCTTTCATCTCATTCATGGTTACAAAACTTGACGGTTTCGCAGCCTGGGGTAAGGACATGGGCGGATATTCTGCTAACCCGGTTCTCGCTGCTGAGAACGAGGCAAAATATCACCACAGCACAGCAGGCGGCACGGAATTCCCTGCAAAGAACGACCGTGGCTTTGACTGGTGGGCAAGCGAGAACGGCGGTGCTCTCGTAATCGAAGATCCGAAATACTGCTCTGAGGTTTCTCTTGAGCTTGGCGACTGGATTGACTCAATCCGTGGCGGACGCTAGTTTTTAGACTGGTTCATATTAGATTATCAGGGGGCGTTGCGGTTACTGAGCATAGTCGAAGTGCTGCAATGCCCTTGTTGTTATACGTGGTGGCTTTGACTAAGCTCGGCCACCATATTCTTTTTTAAGGAAGATTCATGGCTCAAACTATTGCTATGGCAAGACCCTATCTGTCGCAGCAGAGAATGAATCAGGTCAAAACATTCTTCTCGAAGCCTCAGAATGTAATCTTGCTTCTGTTCGGTATTGTGCTTTCTATCTCGACAATCGCTCCGATTCTTTATCTTGCGAAGGATACCGTTGCCGTTCATGCGGGAACTGTCGATTCGGTGCGAACGGGCTTGAAGGAAGGTCAGTACACTCTTTATAACTGGATTGATTTGTTCACCGGAAAACTTGCGAGAATCAATCTCTGGGTTCCTCTTTTGAACACGGTGATTCTTGCCTGTCTTACCTGTTTTATCTCAATTTTTTACGGCGGACTCTTCGCCTATCTCGTTACTCGCACGAACCTAAAGTTCAAGCAGTATCTCAGTTCGATTTTCATTTTCCCATATATCATGCCTCAGTGGACTCTGGCTATGGTCTGGCGAAATGCTTTCAACTCAAATGCTGTCACGGGTGGTGCAGACGGATTGCTCGCATCTCTTTTTGGTATTCATGTTCCTATCTGGTGGTGTCAGGGCTTGTTCCCGAGTGCGCTTGTTCTCGGTCTTCATTACGCTCCTTTCGCCTACATCTTGATTGGTGGTATTTTCCGCAACATGGACGCAAACCTTGAGGAAGCGGCGACCATCCTCGACACGCCAAAATGGAAGAGCTTTTTGTGCATCACGCTTCCTCTTGTAAAACCTGCGATTCTTTCTACGATTCTTCTTGTCTTTGGAAGCGCAATGGGAAGCTACCCTGTTCCTCATTATTTGGGACTTACGACTCTCTCAACGAAATATGTCGCCTTGAGTTCTGCCCGTGCGGGTGAGGCGAGCATCATTGCAGTCATTATGATGATTTTTGGCGTTGCCATTCTCATGCTCAACCAGACCAGCACTTCAAGCCGAAAGAATTACACTACGGTCACTGGAAAGAGCGGTCAGATTTCAAAAGCGAACCTTGGCCGTTATGGAAAGTACATCGTTGCCGGAATCTTTATGATTCTCACTCTCTTCACCAGCATTTACCCGATTATCTCATTCGGTATCGAAACCTTCCTTCCGAACCCGGGCGATTACAGCTTCCTTAAGACAGGCGATTTCTCACATCTTACAACAAAATGGTGGACTACTTCGGACACTTTGGGCGAGTACGGTCTTTTCGGTCAGCTGGGTATGCTTCACAACAAACAGATTTGGAAGGCTTTTGCAGGCCAGCTTTATGTCGCTGTTGTCTGTGCTTTGTGTGCGGGAACAATCGGAACTCTCGTCGGCTATGCGGTCAGTAAGCATCGTCGTAGCAAGGCGGCGGCTTATGTCAATTCGGTTGCCTTCCTGCCATACCTCATGCCGTCTCTTTCTGTCGGCGTAGCCTTCCTTATCTTTGGAAAAACGCTTTCAATCGGAGGCACCTTCCTGATTCTCATGCTTACTGGTACTGTAAAATACATTCCTTTTGCAAGCCGGGCATCTCTCAACTCAATGCTCCAGATTTCTGGCGAGATTGAGGAAGCGGCGATTATTCAGGATATTCCATGGGTAAAGCGAATGTTCGGAATCATCATCCCGATTCAGAAAAGCTCAATCATCTCAAGTTTCCTTCTTCCGTTTATGACCTGTCTGCGAGAACTCACTCTCTTCATGCTGCTCTGCGACCAGTTCAAGATTATGACTACGGCCATGGATTACTTCGACGAGATGGGCTTGTATGCTTTCTCTAGCGGTATGAACCTGATTCTTATCGTCACGATTCTTATTTTCAATGCTCTTATCAACAAACTCACCGGAGCCAGCATTGACAAAGGTGTAGGAGGAAAATAATGCCACAAATTAAATTAACGAATGTCACGAAACGCTGGGGAAAATTCTACGGCGTTGATAGATTGAATCTTCTTATTGATGACAACGCTTTTGTCACCCTATTAGGTCCTTCGGGCTGTGGTAAGACCACGACACTCCGAATGATTGCGGGCCTGGAAACTCCGACTTCGGGCAGAATCGAAATCGGTGATATGGTTGTCTACGACAGCGAGCTTGGAATCAACATTCCGCCCAACAAGCGTAAGGTCGGATTCTTGTTCCAGAACTATGCTCTCTGGCCAAATATGACAGTCTACAAGAATATTTCTTTTGGTCTGAGCAATATCTGCGAGGAACTTCCTGTCTACGACTGGGAAGCAAAGATAAATTCCCGGCTTGCGGATATCCTTGAAAGCCCACAGGTTGTGCTTTTTGCAATCGACGAATCAAAGGACAAAAACGGAAAGATTGATGAAGAAAAGGCTCTGATGAAGCTCATCGACACTTTCGAGATTTCGATGTACAGCGCAAAAAAACTTCTTGCGCTGGGCCTTCATAAATCTGCTGATGCGACGGTTCTGGCAAATGAGGCGCAGGCAAAATTCCAGGCAAAGGCTGCTTCTGCTGTAAGTGCGGCAAAAGCGAAGGGCTTTACTCTCAACGAAGATTTTCAGCTTGTCCAAAACGGAAAGCCCCTTGTCAAGGAGCGAAAACTCAGCGACGAAGAAATTGACCTTGCGGTTCGAAAAGTCTCACGAGTCGTAAAAATCGGAATGTTCATGGACAGGTATCCGGCGGAACTTTCGGGCGGTCAGCAGCAGCGTGTCGCAATCGCACGAACCCTTGCCCCTGAGCCGAGCGTTCTTTTCATGGATGAGCCTCTTTCAAACCTTGACGCGAAACTTCGTCTTGAAATGCGATACGAGCTTCAGCGACTCCATATCGAGACTGGAAGCACTTTCGTATATGTCACCCACGACCAGATGGAAGCTATGACTCTCGCTACAAAAATCTGTCTTATCAACAACGGCGTTTTGCAGCAGTACGAGCCACCTCTTCAGGTCTATAATCACCCGAACAATCTCTTTGTCGCAGACTTCGTAGGAAATCCTTCAATCAACTTCATCAATGCGAAGGGAGAGCAGGGGGCAGACGGAAAAATAAAACTGAGTGTTTTCGACGGCGAGGAAATCACATTCACTCCTGACGGAAATTTCAGCCTTTCAGACTGGTACAAAAAGCGTGACGATGATGCTGCGGCAAAAATCGAGGATGAAAAGAGCCTTGCCCTTGAAAAAGGCTATGTCGAAAAGGCAAACAAGGACGAGGTCTTCAAATATCCGATTGCGAGGGTCAACGACGAGCAGGGCTTTGCCGAAAAAGAAGAGACCCTGTCGCAGAACGGAGACTTCGTTCTCGGTGTTCGACCAGAGTTCATCCAGATTGCAGAGAGCGGAATGTTCAATGTGGAGATTTGCGGTGCCATGCCGACCGGTCTTGAGTCAACAATCAAGCTCAAGATTAAGGATTATCTTCTCACGAGCGTCGTCTTCGGTGGCGTGACTTTCGAGATTGGTTCGACCCATGCGATTAACTTTACCGGCGGCAATATCATGCTGTTCGACAGAAAATCGGGCAGGTGTATCACGAGCGGAAGTTTGTCCAAATAAATTTTAACCACAGATTACCATGATGCTCCGCATCTAGGATGTCACAGATTCAAATCTATAATCTGTGTAATCGTCGAACGCAAAGCGATCTAAGTAATCTGTGGTTTATTTTTTTCGCAGTGGGATTAATCGACTATGCTTTTTACAAATTTAAGCGAGTTCGGGACATCTTTCACGCCCTCGAAAATCAGGTATGCGTCGGGACACTCTTTTTTGATGACCGGCAGAAAATCTTTCCAGCCCATTAAACCTGTTCCGAGTGGAACGATTTCAAGCTCGTCGCCGTTCACGACATAATCTTTGAGATGAAAACCGCAGATTTTTCCTTTGAAGAGCTTGAGGCAGGTTTCGAAAATCTTGGCCCGCTCTTCGTGGTTTCCGATGTAAAGATAATTGTAGATATCAACGATGAAGCGGAAATTTTCCTGCCCCGGGTCGATTTCGTCGGCAAGGCGTTTGAGCATCTCGGGCTTGTACATACAGTGGCCCCACGCTCCTTCCAGAGCCATGCATACGCCGCTTTCTTTTGCAATCTGCGGCATCGGCTCGAAAATCTTTTTGACTTCCTGAAAAGCCTCTTCGGTCTGGTTTTTCGGATTGTATGTCCATTTGTCATCGTTGTAGCTTCCGGTCTCGCTCGCTACGAACTTTGCGCCGAATTCTTTTGCGTGACGAAGATGGTCAGCGTACTTTTCGGCACCGAGATTCACTTTGTCTTTGTTTGAGTGAACTGGATTGAAATATGCTCCCAGAAGCGGAATCTCGACATTGTGCGAGTTAAAGCCTGTGCGGATTTCAGAGATAACTTGCGGCGTAAGGGTGCCCGGGTTTCCGTTCTGTCCTTCGACAGCCTTTGCAATCGCAAGCTGAACCCCGTCAAAGCCCCAGTCGTGAGCGTTAGTGCCAAGCCAGTCGGCACTTCCTTTTCCGATATCGTGTGGTCTGATTAAAATTTTCATAACGCATTATATCATTGACGATATGACCCCGCAACACTAAATTATAGCTATGCGATTCATTCATACTGCGGACTGGCATCTCGGAAGTCAGATGCATGACATTGACAGAAAGGACGAGGCCAAAGCGTTCCTTCAC